>JAJPKS010000286.1 GCA_021323605.1 Bacillota bacterium
AGGAGATCGGCGGCCGGCGAGGCGTTGACGACGTTGCCGGCGATCGTCCCCACGTTCTGGGTCTGGCGCCCGCCGACGGTCGCCGCCGCCTCGGCCAGGGCCGGGTGGGCGCGGAGCACGCGAGCGTCGGTGGTCAGCTCCCGGTGGGTGGTCAGCGCCCCGATCGTGGTGCGAGCGCCGAACTCCATGCCCTTGAGCTCGGCCAGGCGGCGAACGTGCAGCAGGATGCGAGGTCGGATGTCGCCGCGCAGGTACTGGACCATGACGTCGGTCCCGCCGGCGAGGACGGTGACCTCGGGGCCTCGCTCCTGCAGCGTGCCGAGCGCGTGGGCCAGCTCGCGGGCGTCGACGAAGTCCGCAGCGTCGGCGAAACGCGCCGTCACGACCCTCCCCGACCCACCGCCGCCATCGCCTCGTCCACCAGTCTCCGAACCACCTGGACGCCCTCGGCGGCGATCATCCCCGGGGGGAAGATCGAGGAGCCCATGCCCAGGGCGGCGGCGCCGGCGCGAAGGAACGCGGCCGCGTTCCCGGGGTCGACCCCCCCGGTGGGGACGAAGCGCGCCTCGGGGAAGGGCTGCAGGAGCGCCGCCAGGTGGCCAGGGCCGGCGGGCTCGGCCGGGAAGAGCTTGAGGAGGCGCAGGCCGAGCCCGAGCGCCCGGTCCACTTCCGAGGCCGTGTAGACGCCCGGGAGGAAGAGGATGCCGGCGGAGGCCGCGGCCTCGACCAGCTCGGGGTTCAGGCCGGGTGCGACCAGGAACTCGGCCCCGGCGGCGATCGCCTCGTCCAGCTGGGCGCGGGTCCGGACCGTGCCCGCTCCCACCAGGACCTCCCCTTCGAGCCGGGAGCGCAGCTCGGAGATCGCGCGGCCGGCCCCGGGCACGGTGTACGGGATCTCGACCGCGCCCAACCCCCGGGCGACGGCCTCGGCACAGGCCTCCACGACCACGCCGGCGTCCGCAAGCCGCGCGATCCCGATCACCCGTGCGTGCTCCAGCCGCTCGGCGACCTCCTCGATCCCTCGCTTGACCTTCATGAAACCCGGTTCTAAATTATTCGAACCAGTTTCATCATGCGCAACCAGGTTCCCAAAAATTTGACCCTGGCCCGAGCCTCGACGATCCTCCGGGTGCTGAAGGAGGACGTGTCCCCCCGTGGCCTGAGGCTGACCGAGATCGCGCAGCGGGCGGGGCTGGAGAAGAGCACCACCTACCGTCTGCTCGCCGCCCTGATGGAGCACGATCTCGTCGACCAGGACCCCGATTCCGAGCGCTACCGGCTGGGGATCGGCCTGGTCGAGCTGGGGATGGCGGTCCTGCGCCGCCTGGACGTTCGCCAGGAGGCGCTTCCCATCCTGAGGGACCTCGTCGAGCACGTTCAGGAGACGGTGCACCTCGGCGTCGCGCGTGGCGGGCACGTCGTCTACCTGGAGAAGGTCGAGTGCCAGCGCGCGTTCCAGATGCGATCGCGCGTCGGAGAGAGAATGCCGCTCCACAGCACCGGCCTGGGGAAGGCGATCCTCGCCTTCCTGTCCGAGCGCGAGCTCGGGGTCGTGCTCGAGGCGGGGCTCGAGCGGCGCACGCCGGCCACGATCACCGATCCGCGGGACCTTCGCGAGGAGCTCCAGCGGATCCGGCTGCGCGGGTTCTCGACCGACATGGAGGAGAACGAAGAAGGGGTGCGGTGCGTGGGCGCGCCCGTCTTCGATCACAACGCCAACGTGGTGGCCGGGATCAGCATCGCGGGCCCCGTCTTCCGCTTCACCGAAGAGCGGATGACCGACCTGGCGGTGCACGTCGTGCGCGGAGCCCAGGAGATCTCGCGTCGTCTTGGCTGTACATCCAGTCCGTACGCCGTGACTCGTCTGTGAGGACTTCGGAGGGGGGGTCTTCGAATGCGTGAAGTCGATCGACTGATAGAAGCGGTGAAGAGCGGCCGGATCAGCCGCAGACGGTTCCTCACACAGGCCGCCCTGCTCGGGTTGTCTACGTCGGCGGTCTTGACGGTCCTCGAGGCCTGTGGAGGCTCGAACCCGTCTGCCGGCGGCAAGAAGGTGCCACTGGTGATCGGCGTCGACACCGACATCGATGATCTGGATCCGAACGATTTCAAGTCGGACGCCGCCTACGAAATCGTCATCCAGACCTACGAGATGCCGGTCGACAACGTGACCCGGCCGGGTGCCGACGGCACCCTGGAGGCCACCAGCCAGCTGCAGGGCGTCCTCGCCTCCAGCTTCGCGGTCTCGTCGGACGGGACCACGTACACCTTCAAGGTCAGGCCGAACGTCACCTTCTCTAACGGGGACCCGGTCACCGCCAAGGCCTTCGAGTACTCGTACCAGCGGGCGCTGCTGGGCCCCGGCTACGCCTCGCTGGTCATGAATCTGCTGACCGTCAAGGACGCTTCGCAGCTGCGGGCGGTTGACGACTCGACCTTCGAGATGGTGCTCGAGCGCCCCAATCCGATGGCCGCCAAGCTGCTGCCCCTGACCGTCCTGGACGTCATGGATCCGACGGTTTCGGAGCAGCACGCCGCGCCCGACGACAGGTGGGCGAACAAGTACTACCGGACCAACGTCCTCGGCACCGGACCCTACGTGAAGGGCACGCCCTGGCAATCGGGGAGCCAGTACTTCCTGCAACCCAACCCGAAATACTGGAATCGCGCGAAGGTCCAGAACGCCGGCGTGCTGGTCAAGTACATCCCGGCCGCCGACGACCGGCTGCTCCTCCTGGAGCGAGGCGACCTGGACCTCGCTTTCGGTCTGCCGGCGAAGAACCTCGACCAGCTGCGCAGGGCGAAGGGCGTGAAACTGTGGACGTTCCCCAGCCGCAACACGAACTACATGGTTTTGAACTCGCACGTGAAGCCGTTCAACGACGTGCGGGTCCGCCAGGCGATCGCGTACGCGCTTCCCTACCAGACGTTGATCAAGAACGTCCTCTACGGGTTCGGCCGGCCGCTCAAGAGCGTGGTGCCCGCCGGCATGCCCACGTCCGATGACGGCGGTTGGACCTATTCGACCGACCTGCAGAAGGCGAGGTCCCTGCTCGCCGAGGCCGGCTTGCCCGACGGGTTCCGGTCGACGCTGGCCGTCTCGGTGTCACGGGCGGAGGACGCCGACACCGCCGTCTGGATCCAGTCGCAGCTGGCCAGGATCGGCATCCAGGTCGACGTGCAGAAGCTCTCGGACGCCGACTATCGGGCCAAGCAGGCCGCCGACCAGCTGCCGATGTTCATCGAGTACTGGTACTCGTGGGTGAACGATCCCTTCTACCAGATGTTCTGGCTGCTCCAGTCGCAGAACCAGTTCACCAACCTTTCGCATTACGCCAACCCCCAGGTGGATGCGCTCATCGCTCAGGGGATGTACAACACGAACCAGTCTCAGCGGGCCGACCTCAGCCGACAGGTGCAGAGGATCTTCGACCGTGAGGTCCCGCTCATCCTCCTCTATCAACGCGACTTCGTCGTCGCCGCCCGCGACAACGTCAGGGGCATGAACGTCTATCCGGACCAGTACCTGAGGTTCTGGCAGCTCAGCAAGGGCTAGCCGCGTCGTCCCTGGAGCACGGTGGCGAGCTTCGTCGCGCGGCGGGTCGGCCTGGGCCTGGTGACCCTCTTCGGGGTCCTGGTCCTCGTCTTCCTGCTCACCCACTACCTGCCGGGCAACCCGGCGCTGGTGAAGGCGGCCCAGTACGGGAACCCCAGGGCGGTGGCGGCCATGGAGCACCAGATGGGGCTCGACCGGCCCCTGCC
>JAJPKS010000080.1 GCA_021323605.1 Bacillota bacterium
CTGATGAGGGTGGGGAAGAAGTGCTTGCCGAGCAACACGGACCGGCTGGCCGCAGGGAGGTGAGCCAGCACGGCGTGGGGGAGCAGGTTGGCCATGGGGTTGTAGCCCAGGAAAGCGGCGAAGAGCGCCGCCGTCGGGGGAAGGTGCGACACTCCCGTCGCGACCGGCGCTGGCAGGCCGTTGCGGGTGAGGCCCCTGAAGAGCGCGTCGGGCAAGCTGGCCGACAGCCCCAGCACCACCATGGTGAAGAAGAGCCCCATGCTGAGCAGGGTGCCGGAGTTCATGAAGGTGGCCCGCATGCCGGAGCCGACCCCGCGGTGCTGGGGAGGGAGGGCGTTCATGATCGAAGCGGTGTTGGGCGAGGAGAAGAGGCCCATGCCGAGCCCCATGAGCAGGATGAGCAGGGCGAAGGGGAGATAGGGGAAGTCGGCCGGCAGCAGGGTGAGCAGGAAGAAGGCAAGGCCGCTGATGAGCATGCCGACGGTGGAGAAGCCACGCGCCCCGAAGCGATCGGAGAGGTAGCCGGAGAGCGGGCCCATGATCATGAACCCGACCAGCATGGGGGTCATCAGGATCCCGGCCCAGAGCGGCGTCTGCTGATAGTCGTATCCGTGGAGGGGCAGCCAGATCCCCTGTAGCCAGATGATGAGCATGAACTGGAGGCCGCCGCGCCCGATGGCGGCCAGCAGCCCGGCCAGGTTCCCGGCCGCGAAAGCTCGGTTCCGGAACAGGTCGAGGCGGAACATCGGATCTTGGACCCGGGTCTCGATGACCATGAAGGCGGCGAGGAGGACCACCCCGCCGACCAAGGCCAGGACCACGAGCGGGTTGCTCCAGCCCATGGGGGCGCCGTGGTAAGGCAGGAGCCCGTAGGTGATGCCGACCAGGAAGAGGGTGAGGCCGGCCGCGAAGGTGATGTTGCCGAGGACGTCGATGCGCTGCCCCTGCTCGATGGCCGCGATCTCCCGGAGGGCGACGTAGGCCCAAACCGTGCCCAGGAGGCCGACCGGCACGCTGACCAGGAAGACCAGCCGGTAGTCGATCGCCGACAACACCCCGCCGAGGATCAGCCCCACCAGGGAGCCAGCCACGGCCGCGATCTGGTTCAGCCCCAGGGCGAGCCCTCGCTGGTCGTGGGGGAAGGCGTCGGTCAGGATAGCCGCCGAGTTGGCGAAGAGGAAGGCGCCCCCGATCCCTTGCACGATGCGGTAGCCGATGAGCTGGATGGCGGCCACGTTCCCGGAGCCGGGGGTGACCGCGAGCAGGATCGACCCCAGGGTGAAGATGGCGAAGCCGAGGTTGTACATCTTGACCCGCCCCACCATGTCGGAGATGCGGCCGATGGTCACCAGCAGGGTCGCGGTGACCACCATGTAGCCCATGATCAGCCAGAGGAAGACGCTGGTCTCCCCCGACGCGAGCGGGTTGATGTGGATGCCCCGGAAGATGGCGGGGAGCGAGATCAAGATGATCGAGGAGTTGATGGTGGCGAGTAGCACCCCCAAGGTGGTGTTGGAGAGTGCGATCCAGCGGTATCGACCCTGCGAGGACGGTCGAAGGTCGGTCGCTGGACGTGGCTCGGGTCGCGCCATAAGCTCCTCCTGCAGCCCTAGGTCACGGTTCCGGAAACTGCCGCTGGCGTAAACTCTGCCCATTGTAATCGGAGAACGTAAACGTCCTGAGGGCGCCCATGACCTCTTATACCTCCCGTGCACGGAAATCCTTGCTCCCCCGCCTCCTGGGCGAGGGCGACCTGGGGCGGATTGCCATGCCCAAGGGGCATCGCTGATGGGCGACCGTGAGCAGGTCCGGATCGAGGTCGCCGCCCAGCGCAGCGGCCTCACCAAGCGGGCCATCCGCTACTACGAGGAGCTGGGGCTGATCCGGCCTACCGGGCGGTCCGAGTCCGGTCATCGCCGCTACACGGCCGCGGACATCCGGCAGCTGGAGAAGATCCGGGTGCTGCGGGAGACGGTCGGGCTGCCTCTGACCGAGATCCAGCAGCTCCTGGAGGCCGAGGCCGCGCTCGAGAGGGTGCGCGAGCGCTACGAGCGGAGCGCGGCGACCGAGGAGCGGGTGGCCCTCCTCCAGGAGGCGATCGCCTCGGTGTCGAGCCAGCTTCGTCTGATCACCCGCAAGCGCGAGGCCCTGGCCCAGCTCCAGGTCGAGTACGAGGACCGCCTCGCCCGCCTGCGCGCCGCCCTCGCCGACCTGACGCTCGAGCCGGCAGGGCACGGGGCCTGACCTCCTGCCCGGGCACGGGCGACGAGCCCTCCGGCCCCGGGGGCCGCGGGCCGTCCCGGCCGAGGCCACGGTCACCGTTCCGCACCCCTCCGGTAGGGCACCTGGATCCGCCGAGCTGCCGCCCTGCGGCTCTCCTCGCCACGCCGGTCGTAGCCAGCGGTGGTGTCGATGTGGACGTGGCCGGCCAGGTCCCGGGCGGTGGAGAGGTCGCTGAGCTCGATGACCCTGCTGATCGAGGTTCGTCGGAGGTCGTGGGGCGAGAAGGGGGGGAGGCCGGCCTGTCGAGCGCGTCGCGCGCACATCTCGCGCAGCGTGCTCTGGGCCAGCCGACGGCCGTGCAGGATCGTGATCCGGTCACGGGCGACGGGGAGGAAGACGTAGCCCGGGAGCGGCCCGCGCAGCCGCAGCCAGTCCGCCAGGGCCTCTGCGGCCTGGTCGCTGAGCCAGACCTTGCGCTCCCGGTTGCCCTTGCCGATCAGGCGGAAGGCACGCTCCCCGGGATCGTAGTGATCGAGGGTGAGCCCGGTGAGCTCATCCAGACGCACCCCGCCGCTGGAGACCATGACCGCGATGGCGGCGGCGTCACGGATGGCCACCACCGTCCCCTCGGAGAGGAGGTGGGCGAAGAGCTTGGCCAGCTCATCGTCCTCCAGGTTCCGGCCCCGCGGGAGCCGGCTGCCCCTGACCCGCTCGATGGCCTGGATGCGCTGCCACTCCTCCGCGGGCAGCTCGCCCAGCAGCCAGCACTGTCGAAGCACACCACGCAGGGCGGCCCGATAGGTGTTGGCCGTCGCCGGCGTCCGGCAGCTTTCCCGTAGCCAGGCCAGGATCCGGGAGGCGTGCTCGTACCGGATGCGGTGCCATGGGAACTCCTGCCAGCCCAGCACGCCCCCCGAGGCCCAGCGCGCGATCCGTTCCAGGCCGACCCGCAAGGCACGCCGCCCCGAGGGAGCCAGGCCCTCGAGGTAGAGCAGCGCTGGGTCGCGGCCGACCGGGGCCACCCAGCGCTCGGCCAGGACCGGGAGCGCCGACGACGAGCGCGATGGAGCCACGTCGGTCCTTGATTGTACGCGGTTAATAGTCATTAACGTCGGCTCAATTACGTTCGATCGTTCGTTTCATTACCATCTCACCATGCAGGAGCCGACGCGGGTCGACGATGGGCGGGGCTGCCGGTACTGCGGCGCCCCGGTCGAGCAGCCGAAGGGTGGAGGACGTCGGAAGCTCTTCTGCTCCGACGAGCACCGACTGCGCTACTGGCGCGAGCGCCAGCGACACGGGGAGGAAGTGGGGGAGGAGGGAGCCGACGTCCGCTCCCTCAACGCCGAGCTCCGGGCGACCCTCGCCATCCTGGAGCGCCAGCTCCTGGCCTTCAGGACCGCCCTGGCCGAGGCGGCCGACCTCGAGACCGTCCAGGCGTTGCGCGAGCAGGTGGAGGCGGAGGCGGAGCGCCGGATCGCGGCCGCCGAGGGAAGGCGCGCGCAGGCAGAGCGTCGCCGTCTCGAGGCCGAGGCGCTGGCCGACGCTGCCGAGGCGGCGGCACGCGACGCCCAGGAGCGGGCGGCGGTGGCCGAGGAGGAGGCCGCCCGAGCCCGGGCCGAGGCCGAGCAGGCCAGGGGACGGGCCCAGCAGGCTGAGCAGGAGGCACGGGAGCGAGCGGTACGGGCCGAGGAGGAGGCGCGCGCGCGTGTCGCCAGCGTGGAACGCGAGGCCGCCGAGCGTACCGCGGCCGTGGAGCGAGCGGCCGAGGAACGAGTCGCCAGGGTGACGGCTCAGGCCGACGTCCGGCTGCGAGAAGCCGAGGGCCGCGTCCACCGTGCTGAGGAGGAGGCCCGTCGCCAGGCCCAGCTTGCCCAGGCCCAAGCCGAGCGGGTGCGAGAGCTCGAGACCGCCCTCGAGGGCGAGCGGGCACGGCGGGCGGAGGCCGAGCAGCGGCTGGCGGACGTCTCCGAGCGCTGGCGCCAAGAGACGGCGGAGCACCTGCAGCGGCTGGAGCGGTTGCACCGGGAGCTGCGGGAGGTAGAAGCCAGGAGGGCCGAGGAGCAGCGGGGGCGGGTGGAGGCGGAGCAACGGGCCCGAGCCGCCGAGGCCTTGGCCGAGGAGCGAGCCCAGGAACGGGATCGTGCCCTGGAGGTGCTCGCGACCCGCCGGGCCGACGGCGAGGGCCAGGACCGAGATGGGCCGTCGGCCGAGCACCGACCGGGGCCCCGCCAATCACCCGGCTGACGCCGTCCCATGCTCCCATGGACGGCCAACGCGCAATCGTGGGACGGGGGGAGCTGGCCTCCAGCCGGCGGTCCGATCGCCTCGCCGGCTGCCGGCAGGTAAGGACGCCCCGGTCCCCAGTGTCGTACTCGTCGTCCGCGGCGGACGTGGAGCCGCGGTCGCCCGGTGGGCCAGGGCGCGCACGGTCCGGTAGCTGGAGGCGATGAGCCACAAGCGATCCTCCGAAGGTCGGCGTCGCCGCCGGCCAGCTCAAGGGCGCGACCCATGTCCTCCTCGAGTGCCCGGCGAACCTCCCGACACTCCTCGCGAAGCCCATGGACAGGGTGCGGTCCGGAGGTGACATCGTCGACGGCGTCTCCCACCGTGCCGGGGAGCGAGGATGAGGGATGGGGGCGCTGGCCGCCATGGCTCGGGCGGTCGAGCGGCTCGCTCACCAGGCATCAGGCCGGGCGACGGTTGATCGTCTCGATCGCTCTCGCACTCCCGCCGTCCCCTCTGCGACATCGATGGGCAGCTCAGGCCGTTCCAGCACCCCGGCCCATCACCTGCACGCTGGCTCAGCTGCAGGATGGGTCAGCCGAGGGTGGCTGTCCGCTCAAGCCGGCCGTGCCCGAACGCCGCGGCCCCGCGGGGGGCCGCGGCTGGTCTGGTAACGTTCATGGCCTGAGGAGCCGGGTCGGGCGGCGGGATCGTGACGCCTCACGGTGAATGGCGGAGGCTGCGGGGATGGCTCGAGCAGGGCGGGGTGGTCCTGGAGACGTGCCTCTACGTGCTCGGGGGCGCGCTGCTGATCGCGGCCGCGGTACTCGTGCTCCTGGACGCGGTGCCGCTCCTGTTCGGGAGCGGTGGCGAGGCGAACCGGGCGCTGACCGTGCTCGACCGCGTGCTCCTGGTCTTCGTGTTGGCCGAGGTCTTCCACACCGTACGGATCGCGGTCGTCCGGCACGAGGTGGAGCCCGAGCCCTTCTTGGTCATCGTGATCATCGCCGGCGTGCGCCGCATCCTGGTCGTCACCGCCAGCGCCGAGCCGCTCACCTCCCCGACCACCCTGCTCGAGCTGGGGTTGCTGGTGGTGATGCTTAGCGTCTCGGCCTTGGTGCTCGTCGCCCTACGTCGTGGCCAAGCGTCCCGACCCTGAGCCGGCTGGGGAACCCGGCCACCCCTCCTCCCGATGCCATCCCGCCGATGCTGGCAAGCTAGCCCTAGCCCCGACGCTGACCCGTTCACCTCCCCACGGTAGCCATCCCCGGGCGCTACCCGTTCGAGCTGAGCACCGCCTCCTCCTGGCACGACCTCCGGGCTGAGGCCATTGCCGACCGGGAGCCCCTAGGACGCGGCTCGGGCCACCCGACGTCCGGCCGGGATCTGCTCCTCGGCGTGGTAGGAGGAGCGCACCAGGGGACCCGACTCGACGTGGGCGAAGCCCATCTCCAGCGCTGCCCGCCGGAGCTCGACGAACTCCTCCGGACGATAGAAGCGGGCCACCTCGGCGTGCTTGCGGCTGGGCCTCAGGTACTGGCCGATGGTCAACACCTCGATGCCGTGGTCGCGCATGTCGTGGAAGACCTGGAGCAGCTCCTCCTTGGTCTCGCCCAGGCCCACCATGACCCCGGACTTGGTCACCATCTCGGGGTCGAGCTCCTTCACGTAGGCCAGGAGTTCCAAGCTGCGCTCGTAGACGGCCCGAGGCCGGATCCGTCGATAGAGCCGGGGGACCGTCTCGGTGTTGTGGTTGAAGATGTCAGGTCGAGCCTCGACCACGGTGCGGATCGCCTCGCGGTCGCCCTGGAAGTCGGGGGTCAGCACCTCGATCGAGGTGCCAGGGCTTCGGCGACGGATGGCACGGATGGTGCGGGCGAAGATCGTGGCCCCACCGTCGCGAAGGTCGTCCCGGTCCACTGAGGTGATCACCGCGTGCCGAAGGCCCAGTTCCGCCACCGACTCCGCCACCCGCAGCGGCTCGCCGATGTCCAGCTCCGTCGGCCGCCCCGAGGTGACCGCGCAGAAGCGGCAGGCACGGGTGCAAACGTCGCCCAGGATCATGAAGGTCGCCGTGCCCCGATTCCAGCAGTCGAAGATGTTGGGACAGTGCGCCTCCTCGCAGACCGTATGCAGACGTTGATCCCGCACCAGGGCCCGAAGCCGGCGGTAGTTCTCGCCCTCGTGCACCCGGACCTTGATCCACGCCGGAATCCGGCGTCCCGGCGTCAGCGGCTCGCTCACCGTACCCCTCCTAGACGCGGATGGAGGCTGGGGTCCAGCTCTCCAGTCGCTGCCTGATGAAGCTCAGGAAGGAGCCGGCCATCATCCCATCCACGATCCGGTGGTCGAACGACAGACACACGTTCATCATGTGCCGAATGGCGATCCCATCGCCGATCACCACCGGCCGGCGGGTGATGGCCTCCATGGTGAGGATCGCCGCCTGGGGCTGGTTGATGATGGGCTGGCTGGCGATGGAGCCGGTGGCCCCGGTGTTGTTGAGGGTGAAGGTACCGCCCTGGACCTCGTCCGGCTTCAGCTGCCGGGCCCGAGCCCGCTCGACCAGGTCGGCGACGGCACGGGCGAGGTCGGCGAAGCCCATCCGACCTGCGTCCTTCACCACCGGCACGATCAGCCCGTCGGGGATGGAGACCGCGATGCCCAGGTTGACGTAGCGCTTGAGGAGGATGCCCTCCTCGGTCCAGCTCGCGTTCAGGTAGGGGAACTCGACCAGCGCCTCGCAGAGCACCTGAGCCACGAAGGGGACGTAGGTGAGGGGAACCCCATGCCGGCGACGGAACCCCTCCTTCTCCGCCTCGCGGTAGCGGACCAGCTCGCTCACGTCCACCTCCTGCATCGTCCAGGCGTGCGGGGCGGTGGCGAGGCTCCGCACCATGTGCTCGGCGATGGACCGACGCATGACCGTGGGCCTGACCAGCTCCTCGCCCTCGGAGGTTACTGGCACGGCTGGGGCTGGCGTGGCGGGAGCCGGCTCGGCCCCGCGCTCGCGCCGAGCGAGGAAGGCCAGGACGTCGTCTCGCGTGACACGGCCGCCCTCGCCGGTGCCCGGGATCTGGCCCGGGTCGAGGCCGTGCTCTTCGACCAACCGCCGCACGGCGGGGCTCAGCCGCCGACCGCCGGCTGGCGCCTGTCCGGCCGCAGTGGCCGAGGAAGCGACCGCCTCCCCGTCCGATGGCTCGGCGGGCACGGTCATCTCCTCGCCCGCCACCTCGATCACCGCCAGCTCCTGGCCGATGGGGATGGTGGCGCCCTCCTGGACCGAGATCCTGGTCAACCGACCTTCGTAGGGTGAGGGGATCTCGGCGTTGACCTTGTCCGTCACCACCTCCACCAGCGGCTCGTCCCGGCGGACGTAGTCACCCTCGTGCTTCAGCCATCGCTCCACCGTCCCCTCGGTGACCGACTCACCCAGCTGCGGCATCCTGATCACGACGACGCCCATGCAGGGACCCTCCTGACCTCTTGGGGAACGGCGGCACAGAGACGAGCAATGGAGGCGACGCCCAGAATCGAACTGGGGATCGGGCTTTTGCAGAGCCCTGCCTTAACCACTTGGCTACGTCGCCACCGTCCTGCGCTCGGGAATTTTACCGCCTGTTGGCCTACCCTCCCATAGGTGTCGGATCGGTTCCGAGATGCCATGGCGGCGGTGGCCGCCGGGGTGGTGGTGGTCAGTGCCCGCGACGCCGAGGGCTTCCGCGGCCTCACCGCCAGCAGCTTTACCTCGGCCTCGCTGGAGCCTCCACTGGTGCTGGTCTGCCTCGATCGGCTGAGCCGGACCCGGGAGGCGATCGCGGCCAGCGGCGCCTTCAACGTGAGCGTGCTGGAGCGACGGCAGGAGTTCGTGGCCGAACGCTTCGCCGGGCGGGCACCCCTGGTCGATCCGGCCTGGCGGGCGGTGCCGCACGAGCTGGGAGCCAACGGTCTGCCCCTGGTCGCCGGCTGTGTGGCTTGGTTCGAGTGCCGCCTCCAGGTGCTGCATCCGGCCGGCGATCACGACGTCGCGATCGGGGAGGTGACCGACGCTGGCCGGAGGGACGGGGACCCGCTGGTGCTCTGGGACCGGGCTTTCTGGGGCGTGGCTTGAGCGGCCCCGCCCCGGCGCCTGGCCCACGGTGAGACGGCGGACTCCGAGCCGGTAGCCTGGGCCCGCAGGCCCCTGCAGCCGGGCATGATGGCCGCATGATCCGCGTGGCGGTGCTGGACGACTACCAGCAGGTGGCAGAGCGTATGGCCGACTGGACCTCGTTGCCCGAAGGGACCGAGGTCATCTTCTTCCACGACCACCTGGCCGAGCTGGATGCCCTGGTGGCGCGGCTCTCCGACTTCGACGTGGTGGTGGCGATGCGGGAACGCACCCCCTTCCCCCGTGCCCTCCTCAGCCGCCTCCAGCGTCTGCGGCTATTGGTCACCACCGGCATGCGCAACGCCGCCATCGACCTCGAGGCGGCCGCCGAGCTCGGCATCACAGTGACCGGCACGGAGGGGACCGGCACCAGCACCGCCGAGCTCACCTGGGCCTTGATCCTCGCCCTGCTTCGGCACGTGCCGGAGGAGGATGCCGCGATCCGGGCCGGAGGCTGGCAGCACACGTTGGGCGTCGACCTGGCCGGGCGGACGCTCGGGGTCATTGGTCTGGGAAGGATCGGTCGGCAGGTGGCGGCGGTGGGACGCGCCTTCGGGATGGAGGTGACGGCCTGGAGCCAGCACCTGACCGAGGAGGCAGCCCAGGCCGCCGGGGTCCGGCGACTGGGCAAGCTCGAACTCTTGGCTGGCGCCGATGTGGTCACCGTGCACCTCGTCCTGAGCGACCGGACGCGGGGCCTCATCGGGGCCGCGGAGCTGGAGGCGATGAAGCCCACCGCCTACCTGGTCAACACCTCCCGGGGCCCGATCGTGGACGAGCAGGCCCTGATCTCCGCCCTCCGCTCGGGCCGGATCGCGGGCGCGGCGCTCGACGTCTACGACATCGAGCCGCTGCCCCAGGACCACCCATTGAGGACGACCCCGAACACGGTCCTGACGCCCCACCTCGGCTACGTCACCGAGGCCGGCTATCGGGTCTTCTACGGGCAAGCGGTGGAGGACATCATCGCCTTCCTGGCCGGCACCCCGATCCGGGTGCTGGCCGGGGGATGAGAGGGGCCGGGCCCAGCCCGCTGGGGCTGAGGAGACCACCCTCAGTAGGGGAGCTCCTCCTCCGCCATGTGGAAGTGGTGGCCAATCTCATGCAGGATCGTCCTCCTGACCTCCTCGACCAGCGCCTCCCAGCTGTCGCAGGCATCCTCGTGGGCGCGCTGGTAGATCGTGATCCGAGCCGGGAATCCACCCGGGGCCAGCGCCCCCGCCCCCTCGTAGCGGCCGAAGAGTCCCTTCCCGGACCGCTCCGCCACCACGAACTCGACCTCCTCCAGGTACGACTGGAAAGGCTCTGGCACCGCGTCGATGGCGGCCTTGACCGCCTCCTCGAAGCGAGCCCTGCTCACGCGCATCGCCACTCCCCTCGGACCCGGAGCTCCCAACGCCGGCCCACGCGGCCCTCGGCCACCATCGCTGTCGATGATAGGGGTCGCCACCGCAGGCCAGGGGCGGTTGGCGAGCGCCGGAACGCGCTACCGTTGGACTCCGGTCGGAATCGATCGTCGCCCAGGTACCAGAACGGGGGGTCGTGGATGGAACGGATCAACGAGGTGGTCGTGGTCGGGGCCGGCACGATGGGGTCCCAGATCGCCCTGCAGACAGCCTACAGTGGGCGCTACGACGTGACCCTGGTCGATTCCAATCCCGAGCAGCTGGCGCGGGCGCGGGCACAGAACCAGCGACTCGCCCACCGAGCGGTGGAGAGGGGCCGGCTGACGGCGGAGCAGGCGGAGGCTGCCTTGGCCCGTATCCGGGACGCGAGCGACCTGGGCCCCGCCCTCTCCGGAGCCGACCTGGTCATCGAGGCCATCTTCGAGGACATCGAGGCCAAGCGGGCGCTCTGGAAGGAGATGGGAGGGCAGACGCGGCCCGACGCCATCCTGGCGACCAACTCCAGCACCATCGTGATCTCACGTCTGGCTGACCTGGTCCCTCGTCCGGAGCGCTGCTGCAACTTGCACTTCTTCCACCCGGTCACGGTGCTGGAGCTGTGCGAGGTGGTCAGGGGCCCACAGACCAGCGAGGAGACCATCCAGACCGCGATGGAGTTCGTACGCAGCATCGGCCGGGTCCCGGTCCTGATCACCAAGGAGATCCATGGCTTCGTCGTCAACCGGATCCTGCTCGCGGCCCTGGAGGAGGCGTTCCACCTGCTGGAGGGCGGCTACGCTTCGGCGGAGGACATCGACGTGGCGATCAAGAAGGGCCTCAACTGGCCCATGGGGCCCTTCGAGCTCCTCGACTTCAGCGGCCTCGACGTCTTCCACGGCATCTGGGAGGATCGGGCCAGGCAGGAGGGTGGCCCCGGGGCCCCCGCGGTCCTGGTCGAGAAGGTCCGGAGGGGCGAGCTGGGACGCAAGACCGGCCGCGGCTTCTACGAGTACGCGACGACCTGAGCTCGCGATCATCGCTCGCCTGCCCGGACCTGAACGTATGGAGTAGAGGAAGCGCATGGACACCGTCAACCTCGGCCACAGCGGCCTCCGGGTCAGCCGGCTGGCGCTTGGCACCATGATCTTCGGGAGCCAGGTCGACGAGGGAACCGCCTTCACGATCATGGACCGTGCCTTCGAGCTGGGCATCGACTTCTTCGACACCGCTGACGTCTACCCTGTCCCCCCCTCGGACCAGACCGTGGGCCGATGCGAGGAGATCATCGGCCGCTGGCTTCGAAGCCGTGGCCATCCGGTCACCATCGCCACCAAGTGCGTGAACCGGGTTGGGCCGGGTCGGAACGATCAGGGCGGCAGCCGCAAGCACGTGATCGAGGCCTGCGAGGCCTCGCTGCGGCGGCTGGGGAGGGAGCGGGTCGACATCTTCTACCTCCACCACGGGGACCTCGACGCTCCCATGGAGGAGACGCTGGAGGCGCTGGACCAGCTGGTCCGGGAGGGCAAGGTTCACTACCTTGGGGTCTCGAACTTCGAGGCCTGGCAGCTGGGCCTGGCCCTGGCCGTGATCGCCGAGCGCCGCCTGACTCGGATCAGCGTGGTGCAGCCACGGTACAACCTCCTCCACCGTGTCGACGAGCGGGACCTGCTGCCGCTGTGCCGAGCTACCGGGATCGGGGTCACCCCGTACAATCCACTGGGTGCGGGCATGCTGACCGGCAAGTATCGACGCGGTCAGGAGCCGCCCGCCGGATCACGATTCGCCATGGGGGAGTATGGCCGCGTCTACCAGCGGCGATATTGGGATGATCGGATGTTCGACGTGGTCGAGACGGTGACCGCGGTGGCCCGGGAGATAGAGGCAACTCCCGCTCAGGTCGCCCTCGCCTGGACGCTTGCCCAGCCCGGGATCACGGCTCCGATCGTGGGCGCCTCCCGGCCTGAGCAGCTGGAGGACAACGTGGGTGCCCTGCGCCTCCAGCTCTCGCCCGATCAGCTTGACCGTCTGGCCCGAGTGTCGCAGCCTTTCGTCTAGACCACCAAGGCACGTGAGGTGCGGGTGTGGCGAAACGGCAGACGCACGGCTCTTAAAAAGTCGGGGGTGTCGACCCGTGTGGGTTCGAATCCCACCACCCGCACCAACGTCCCCCGATCCCCATCGGGGGGTGCCTGCCAGCCAGCTGGATGGTGGCGTCCCGCGGGGCTCAGTCGGTAGAGGTTCCTGCCATCGAGGCCTGACCGACCCGCGCCGCCCGCCAGGCGGCCAGCGACGCCGCTACGAGCCCGCAGAGCAAGGCCCCGGCTAGGGCACCGACCCCCAACGTGAACTCGACCGGCGGC
>JAJPKS010000065.1 GCA_021323605.1 Bacillota bacterium
GATCGCGCCCCGGGCGGCCGGGGACGGCGTGGGATCGTCGGCCAGCCACCACAGCCACGCGTGGGTGTCCGGACAGGAGCCTCACGAGAGCTCACCACGGAAGGCCGCCGCCAGCTCCGGCGACAGCCCGTCGAAGTCGGGCGCGATCCAGACGCGCCCCTCCCAGCCACCGGGAACGCGGGGTGCACGGGACTCTCGGTAGGCCACGAGTCGTGCCACCGGCGTCCCCGCCCGGGCGATCACGATCTCCTCACCGCGCTCCGCTCGCTCGACCGGGCGGGAGAAACGCGTCTTCGCCTCCCGGATGTTGACCATCGACTTGGTCCAGTCCGGTCACATCCGTCATACGTGGGCCCCGGCGCAGGCGGCGCCGCCCGGCGGCGCCGCCTGGCCCGGTGTCTCAGGGCGTCCGCACCACCTGCGAGGGGAAGAGGGGGCGAACCATCGGCACCACGGTCGAGACGCCGGCGTTGTTGGCGCCGGCCACCACCAGCAGGATGGAGTCCGGCGACTCGCCGAAGCGGATGAACTCGTCCGCGTTGCCGGCGACGGCGGAGGCACCGCCCGAGAGCGGGTCGTCGCGCACCACGTCCTCGCGGTAGAGGCCGAAGCGGCGCAGGTCGCTCTTGCGCCGGCCCCAGTGCTCCCACAGGAACCGCTTGACGTCCTGCTTGGTCCAGCCGTGGCGGGCGATGAGCTGGGCGTGCTCGGGACCCATGACCACGGTGTAGCCCCGGCCGGCCTGCCACGAGCCGGCGTAGGACATGGAGTCGGCGATGGTGAGCAGGATGTCCTCGGGCCGGTTGCTGATCCGGTTCTCGACGTGGAGGGTGCTGCGGGCGAAGTGGGCGGTGACCACATCCGCTTCCCGGGCGAAGCCGCGCTCGACGTGGAGCGGTTCCCAGGGACTCTCTTCCTCGTTCTCGGCGATGCAGAAGCTGTACTTGGCCGGTGTGCCCTGGGTGGCCTGGTCGAGTTCTCCGGGCCGGATGCCGAAGACGTTCATGACGATCAGACGGAAGGCACGCCCGACGGTGGCGTTGGCCCGGGAGCCGGGGCCGAAGACGTTGCCCGCTGCGTTGAATCCCAGCCGGGTCCGGATCGGTCCGTTGACGATGATCAGCTGGGCCTGGCCGGTGGTGCTCTGGAGCAGGCCGGTGGCGATGTTGGGGCGCAAGGCCTCGACGGCGGCCAGGACCACCGGGAAGTACTCCTTCCGACAGCCCGCCATCGCCGCTGCGATCGCTGCCAGCTCCACCGTGCACGCCCGCCCCAGGTGCTCGACCACGGCGACCTTCTCCCCGGGGTCGCGCCCGGCGAACTCCACGAACTCCCGAACCGTGTCCTCGGTCACCGGCACCACCGGGAGGCCGTCGGTCCAACCCTGTTCGAAGTAGTGCTCGATCACCCGCTGCAGGTCCTTCACCCGCTCCACGGTCAGCTCGGGCGCCGGCGCGGGTCCGGCCGCGTGTCGGCCGTCGCCGTCCGTCGCCTCGGCCGGGGTCACGGCTGCCCCGGCCCCCTCCAGGCCCAGGATGGCCAGCACCTCGGCGAGCACCTCGCCGGCGCGGGTCCGGCACTCCTCCGGCGTCAGGCTGCTCAGGGGGTGGGGGATCATGGCGTAGCGGTAGCCATGGGCCCCCATGGTGCCGGCCATGGCGTCGCTGCTCCGCGTGAAGGCGCTGGTGATGATGGAGGCCGCCTGGACGCCCAGGCGCTCCAGGATGATGCCGTCGGCCACACTGGCCGCGCTACACGACCCTCAATCGCCGACGCCGGCGATCACGACGTCGCAGCGCTCGGCCAGCTCCCGGGCCATCGCCTCGGGCACCGGCCGCGAGAAGGTGGGCTTGCGCCGGCGGACGACCTCGCCCACCGCGTAGCGGTCCCGGAGCAGGTCGGCCACCGCGTCCAGCAGGCGGTCGGAGTTGAACTTGCCGCTGTCGAGCAGCCCGACCGTCCGACCGTTCAGGTCGTGGATCCGGCGTGGCGCGGGTGAGAACCGCTGCGCCTCCGAGGACGGCGTGGGCCTGACCAGCACGGAACTCATGCCATCGTCCCTCCTGTGTCGCCCGAAGGTACCGGGCAACGGATCGTGGCCACGCCGGTGGCGCCTCTCGATCCCAGGGGCCGTCGCCGTGGCCGGACCGGACGTGGCTCTCCGTCCATTCTGCCGGCCCCCCGGCGGCCGGTCAACGACGTTCCCGAGCCTGTGGAAAACCTGTTGAGGAACGTGGAAAAACCTGTTCACGGCCTGTGGCCACAGCGGACCCCGCTCAGGACGGATAGGCCTTGGTGTTCCAGGTGTAGCCCGGAGGGGGCTCCGCGAACGGGGGTCCGATCTCGAGCACGATCTGCTCGTGCGAGCGCAGGACGATGTCCGCGGGGTCTCCCGGGTAGCGCTGGCCGTTCACCCAGACCCGCAGCTCCTCTCCGGGCGAGACCGGCAAGGTGGCCACCTGCCGCCGGCTCAGCGGTTGCTTCCAGACGGCGAAGAACTGGCCCAGCGTGAGCCGGGTCGATGCCGATTCCCGGGGCAGGTCGACGGAGATGATTCCGTCCTCCCCCGAGGTGTGCAGCCAGTAGGTACAGTGGGCGCTCTGCCCGATCTGGCTGGGGATGGTCACCGGCTGCTCCCGGTACAGGAGGTCGAGGTGGACGTGGTACTGGCGGGCGCCGCTCTGCACGCCCTGGCACTGCACCCCGTCGATGGCCGGCGCCGAGGTGGCCCGGGTGGTGCTCACGTGGTAGACCACGATCGTCGCCGCAAAGACGGCCAGGAAGGCGGCGGCGACGGCGAGGGCCAGCACCGGCGGCTCACGGCGGCTCTGCGCCGGGCGCCGGTGCGTCCGAGCGATTGGCTGGCTCCGGCCGGGCGCTCCCCGGGACGGGGCGTCGCGGGAAGCGTCCCTCTTCGGCGACGGCATCCTCCGGCGCCATAAAATACAGCCGTTCCTCTGGCCCTGCCGATCCATCTCGTGTTCGGTCTCCGTATCGGCCGGTCATGGTGGGGCCCTTGTCGTCCAGAGAGGAGAAGATCCTTGCCTCGCGATTACGAGATCCTCTACATCGTTCGTCCGGAGCTCGACGAGCAGCAGGTGCAGGAGGCGGTCGCCTCCGTCAACCGGCTGATCGAGAACGTCCAGGGCACGGTGCTCAAGACCGACGTCTGGGGCAAACGGAAGCTGGCCTACGAGGTCCGCCATCTGCGCGAGGGCACCTACGTTCTCACCGATTTCAGGGTCGAGCCCGATCGCATCCCGGAGATGGAGGCCACGATCAAGATCTCGGACACGGTCTTCCGCCATCTGATCGTGCGCAAGCCCGACCGGCCGCAGCGAGCCAGGCCGCAGAAGGCCAGGGCGGCGAATCAGGCGGCGGCCGAGCCCGAGGCGCCCGAGCCCGAGGCGCCGGAGCCCGCCGCCGAGGAGCGGGTGGCCGTGGCCGTACCCGCGGAGGGGGCAGGAGAGCCATGAGCCTGAACAAGGTGATGCTGATCGGCCGGCTCACCCGCGACCCCGAGATGCGCTACACGCCGAGCGGAACCCCGGTCACCACCTTCGGCCTGGCCACCAACCGCTACGGCACGGGGGCCGACGGCGAGCGCCGAGAGTTCACCGACTTCCACAACGTCGTGGTCTGGAACCTGGGCAAGCGCAACCTGGCCGAGGTCGTCGCCCAGTACACCAAGAAGGGATCCCTGGTCTACATCGAAGGGCGGCTCCAGACCCGTTCCTGGGAGGGCCAGGACGGACAGAAGCGCAGTCGCACGGAAGTCGTGGCCACGGAGATCCAGTTCCTGGACACGAGAGGTTCCAGCCCCGCGCCGGCGGGCACGGGTGATGAGGCGCCGCTCTCTGACGAGCCGCCCATCCGCGACGTCGATCCCGACGAGATCCCGTTCTGAGGCCGGCCGGTGGTCCGTTTCCACGTCCGAATCAAAGGGAGGCCATGAAGAAACGCTCGAGCCGCAAGGTCTGCAGCTTCTGCGCAGAGCGGATCGATTACATCGACTACAAAGAGGTGAGCCGGCTCCGGCGCTACCTGTCGGAGCGAGGGAAGATCCTCCCCCGCCGCATCACCGGCACCTGCGCCCGGCACCAGCGACGGCTGACCTCGGCGCTGAAGCGCGCCCGCCACATCGCTCTACTTCCCTTCACCACCGACACCTTGCGCTGACCGATCCTCCGGCCGGCGTGAGACGCAGGAGCGATCGATGATCTATCAACAACAACTGCGCATCCCCGGCCCCACGCCGCTCCCCGAGCGGGTGGTGCGGGCGGCGAGCCGGCCCATGATCGATCACCGCGGCCCCGAGTTCGCCGCCCTGCTGGCCGACGTCTGCGCCGGCGTCCGGCGGGTGTTCGAGACCGAGAACGAGGTCCTGGTCCTGACCTGCTCCGGCAGCGGTGGCCTGGAGTCCGCCATAGCCAACCTCGTGTCCCCCGGGGACGAGGTCGTCGCCTGCGTGTGCGGCAACTTCGGCGAGCGCTTCGCCGGCATGGCCGCCGCCTACGGGGCCCGGGTGGTGCGGCTGGAGGCGGAGTGGGGACAGCCGGTCGAGCCCGACGACCTGCGCCGCACCCTGGCCGCCTACCCAGCGGCACGGCTGGTCCTCGTCACCCACAACGAGACCTCGACCGGGGTCACGAACCCGCTCGAAGGCCTGGTGCGCGTGGCCCGCGAGGCGGAGCGGGTGGTGGTGGTCGACGCCGTGTCCTCGGCCAGCTCGATCCCGGTCGAGGTCGACCGCCTGGGCGTCGACGTGGCGGTGAGCGGGAGCCAGAAGGGGTGGATGGCCCCCCCCGGGATCGCCTTCGTCGCCGTCGGCCCCCGCGCCTGGGCGCTCTCCGAGCGAGCACGGGCGCCGCGCTACTACCTGGACTGGCGCCGCGCTCGCCAGGAGGCGGAGAAGGGCATGACCCCCTGGACGCCGGCCATCGGCGTGCTCTACGCCGTCCAGGAGGGCCTCCGGATGCTGGAGGAAGAGGGGCTGGCCGCGGTCTACGCCCGTCATCGCCGGCTGGCCGACGCCACCGCCGCGGGGGTGGAGGCGCTGGGGTTCCAGCTCTACGCCGCGGAGGGCTATCGCTCCGCCACCGTGACCGCGGCCGTGCCCATGCCCGAGCTGGACGTGGACGCCTACCGCCGCCTCCTTCGGGAGCGCTACGGGGTGGTCGTCGGCGGCGGCCAGGGCAAGATGACCGGGAAGATGGTCCGGATCGGCCACCTGGGCGCCGTCGCCGAGGGGGACGTGGCCCAGGTGCTCTGGGCCATGGAGCGAGCCCTGGAGGACCTGGACGTGGCGCCGGCCGACGGCCGCGCCCTGGCGGCGGCGGGCCCGCACCTGGCCCCGGAGTCGGTGGCCGTGACCCGGTGACGCCGGCCGTGGACCGTCCGCGGGTGCTGGTCGCCGATCCGCTGGCCGAGGACGGGCTGGTGCGGTTGCGCCAGACCGCGGAGGTAGAGGTGCGCACCGGCCTGGCCGAGGACGAGCTGGTGGCCGCGATCGGCGACTTCGACGCCCTGGTGGTGCGCAGTCAGACGAAGGTGACGGCGCCGGTGCTGGAGGCGGGAAGGCGGCTCAAGGTGGTGGGCCGGGCCGGGGTCGGGATCGACAACATCGACCTCGAGGCCGCCACCCGGTGCGGCATCCTGGTGGTGAACGCGCCCCGCGGCAACGTGATCGCCGCCGCCGAGCACACCATCGGCCTGCTCCTGGCGCTGGCCCGGAACATCCCCCAGGCCGATGCCTCGGTCCGGCGCGGGGAGTGGCAGCGGTCGCGCTACGTCGGGGCCGAGATCCGGGGCAAGACCCTGGGCATCGTCGGGCTCGGGAACATCGGCTCCGAAGTGGCCAAGCGGGCCCAGGGACTGGAGATGGAGGTCATCGCCCACGACCCGGCCGTGCCCCCCGAGCGGGCGGAGCAGCTCAACGTCGAGCTGGTCGGCCTGGAGGAGCTCTTCCGGCGCTCGGACTTCGTGAGCATCCATGCCCCCCTGGTGGAGGGCACCCGCAACCTGATCGACGCCCGGATGCTGGCCCTGGCCAGGCCCGGCCTGCGGCTCATCAACGCCGCCCGGGGCGGGATCGTGGACGAGACGGCGCTGTACACGGCCCTGGTCGAGGGACGGCTCGCCGGGGCGGCCTCGGACGTGTTCGCCAGCGAGCCGGTGGGGGAGAACCCGTTGCTGACCCTCCCCAACTTCATCGCCACCCCGCACATCGCGGCCTCGACGGTCGAGGCCCAGACCTCGGTCTCGGTGGACGTGGCCGAGGAGGTGCTCGCCGTGCTCCGGGGGGAGTCGCCCCGGCACGCGGTCAACGGCCCCTCGCTGCCGCCCGAGGACGTCGCCTTCCTGCGTCCCTTCGTCGTTCTGGCCGAGCGGCTGGCCGCCCTCCACGTCCAGCTCCAGGGGAGCGGCGTGTCGCAGCTCGAGATCGAGTACCAGGGCGAGCTGGCCGAGCGGGACGTCTCCCCGGTGACGGCGGCGGCGATCAAGGGGCTCTACCAGCCCTACACCGAGGAGCGGATCAACCCCATCAACGCCCGTCTGGTGGCGAGTGGCCGCGGGCTGCGGCTGGTGGAGCGGCGGACGCCGCGCCCGGGCCCGGGTTACCCCAACGGCGTCGTGCTGCGGCTCAACGGCAGCGAGCTCGCGGGCACGGTGCTGGCCGGCGAGCCCCGGGTCACCCGCGTGGGCGCCTTCCGGGTCGACCTGGTCCCGAGCGGCCGTTTCCTGGTCTCCAGGCACGCGGATCGGCCCGGGGTGGTGGGCAGGATCGGCACCATCCTGGGTGAGGCCGACATCAACATCGCCTCCATGCAGGTCGGCCGCGATGCCCCCCGGGGGCGAGCGATGATGTTCCTGACCGTGGATGAGCCGGTGGGGGCGGAGGTGCTGGAACGGCTGCGGGCCGTCCCCGGGATCGAGGACCTCCGCTACGTCGAGCTCGGCGCCGCGGATGGCTGACGTCCGCGCCTTCGTCGGGCTCCGCTACGCCGAGCCCCTGGAGCGGGTCGTGGCCCCTCCCTACGATGTCCTCGACGAGGAGCAGGTGGCCGCCTACCGGGCCACGTCGCCGCACAACGTGGTGCACCTGACCCGCCCTGGACAGGACTACGAGGGCGCCGGCCGTCTGCTGGAGCGATGGCTGGCGGAGGGCGTGCTGGTGGAGGAGGCCCAGCCGGCCATGTACCTGCACCGGACCGAGTTCGTCACACCTCCCCGCCCCGGCCGGACCGGCGGGCCGAGGACGCGGCTCGACCTGCTGACCATCCTCCGCCTGGTGCCCTACGAGGAGGGGGTCGTGCTGCCGCACGAGCGCACGCACCGCGGGCCCAGGGAGGACCGGCTGGCGCTGTTGCGGGCCACCCGCGCCTGCCTCGAGCCGATCTGGCTCCTGGCCGAGGGTCTTCGCCCCTTGCTGGAGGAGGCGCCCGGGGGCGAGGAGCGCCGCTTCGCCTTCGCCGGTGAGCGCCACACGCTCCGACGCCTGACCGACGCCGGCTGGCTGGAGGCGGTTCGGACGGCGCTGGCCCGCAGCCCCCTGCTCATCGCCGACGGGCATCATCGCTACGAGACCTCGCTGGCCTACGCCCGGGAGGTCGAGACGCGCGACCACCGGGCCGGCCTCGAAGACCGTGGCTCGGGAGCGGCCGGCTTCACCCTCGCCCTGATCACCGACCTGGCCGACCCCGGCCTGGTGGTCCTTCCCACCCATCGTCTGCTCCGGGCCGGGATCGCGGTGACCGGCGGGGAGGAGGTGGGCTCGTTGGAGGAGCTGCTCCGGGCCCTGGAGGGCCGGCCGGCGGCGGGCACCTACCGAGAGGGCAAGTTCCAGCTCCTGCCGCTGGAAGGAGACCTGGCCGTCGTGGAGTTGCACCATCAGGTGATCGACAACCTCCTGGGCAGGCGTGATCCCGAGGACTATCTCGCCTACACGCGAGATGCGGAGGAGGCGGTCCGCTGGGTGGACTCCGGCCGCGGTGTGGCCGCGTTCTTCCTGGGCGCGCCCGACCTGGCGGCGGTTTTAAAGGCGGCCCGGGAGGGTAAGACCATGCCGCAGAAGAGCACCTACTTCCATCCCAAGCCCCCCTCGGGCATGGTGCTCTACCGGTTCGACCGGAGCCAGGGCTCCACGGTGTAGGAACGGCGAAGGAGAGGGTCCAAGGAGAGATGCCGATCTACGGGTACCGCTGCGGTCAGTGCGGACACGAGCTCGAGGTCTTCCAGAGCATGACCGATGAGCCCCTGCGGGTGTGTGGCGAGTGCGGAGGCTCGTTGCGCAAGCTGCTCTACCCGGTCGGGGTGCACTTCAAGGGGAGCGGCTTCTACACCACCGATTACAAGGGCAATGGCAGCGCCTCGGGCAACGGCTCGACCGGGTCGGAGGCGTCCTCGAGCTCGGAGAAGGCGGAGAAGCCGGCCGAGCCGGTGGGCAGCAAGGACGCTTGAGCCAGGTGGGAAAGAACGTCGAGGCGGTGACCGATGCCGAGTTCGAGGCCAGGGTCCTGAAGAGCGATCGCCCCGTCCTGGTGGACTTCTGGGCCACCTGGTGCGGCCCCTGTCGCATGGTGGCGCCCGTGGTCGAGGCGGTGGCGGCCGCGATGGGGGACCGGGTGGGGGTCCTGAAGATGGACGTCGACGCCAACCCCGAGACGCCGGCTCGCTTCGGCATCATGTCCATCCCGACCCTGATCATCTTCAAGGATGGGCAGCCCGCCGAGCGCATGGTCGGCTACCGTCCCAACCTCCGGGACACCCTGCAGGAGCGGCTGGAGGCCCTGCTCTAGGACCGGGGCCCGCGGGGAGCGGTCGATCGACGGAAGGCGATCCGTGAGTTCGTGCCGGGGGCGCGGATGACCCGGCTTCGCGGGGGCGGGCCCGTCCCGCCCGGCGATCCCGCCGGGACTTCCGGCGAGGTCGCCCCCGACCTCCGCCGCCTGGCCGAGCTGACCGAAGCCATCGTCGCCTGCCGCCGCTGCCCCCGGCTGGTGGAGTGGCGGGAGCGGGTCGCCCGGACACCTCCGCCGCGGTTCGCGGGGTGGGAGTACTGGGCGCGGCCGGTGCCTGGCTTCGGCGACCCGAGGGCGCGGGTGCTGGTGGTCGGTCTTGCCCCCGCCGCCCATGGGGGCAACCGCACCGGCCGCATCTTCACCGGCGACCGCTCGGGGGACTGGCTGTTCGCGGCCCTCCACCGCGCCGGCTTCGCCAATCAGCCTCGTTCCCTCCACCGCGGAGACGGGCTGCGGCTGACGGGAGCGTACGTCGCGGCCGCGGTCCGCTGCGCGCCGCCGGCCAACCGGCCGCTCCCCGGGGAGCGCGACGCCTGCCTGCCCTACCTGGTCCGGGAGATGGACGCCCTGGTGTGCGCCCGGACCCTGGTCTGCCTGGGGTCGTTCGCCTGGGACGCGGCCCTGCGGGCGCTGGCGGCGCTCGGCCACCGCGTCGTCCCCCGACCTCGATTCGCCCACCTGGCAGAGGCGGCGGTCGGCCCCTACCGTTTGCTGGGCTCGTACCATCCCAGCCAGCAGAACACCTTCACCGGCAAGCTCACCGAGCCTATGTTCGACGCCGTCTTCGTCCGGGCCCGGGAGCTGGCGGGCATCTGATCCGTGGCCCGGCCCTGGCCGAGAGCCGGCCTCGTATGCTGTGGGCGTGGCTGAGCCAGAGGATCACGGACGGGCCCATCCGCCTGCCCTGGTGCGACGCTGGGAGTCCCTGGGGACGGGCGTCCAGGCGGCGATCGCGGGGCCGGTCCTGGTGGGGCTGATGTTCCTGCTCAACCTGGGCGTGTTCGCTCAGCCGCTCTGGCGCTCGGTGCTGTATGGGCTGATCGAGGGCGGCTTCTTCACCGGGCTGCTGCTGGTGGCGACCGCGAACGAGCGCAGTCGCCGGGACCGGGGGTCGGCGGGCGGATGACGGAGCGGCGCCGCGGCCACCCCGGGCCGGGCGCGTCCCGGTCGAGGCCGGCGACGTGAACCCGTTCTTCGACGAACTGGGGGACCGCCTCCGCCGGGCGGGAGCGCGGCGGGGGGTCCACATCCGGGCGCCGGAGCTGAACCCGCGGCTGGCCGAGGAGCTGCTGGAGCTGGCGCGGGTGGCCGCCCACACCCGTGAGCGTCGCTTCGCCCCCCTGGCCTCGTTCCTGGCCGGGGAGGCGGCGGAGCGGCTGCGCGCCGCCGGCCTCGGCGAGGAGGCGGTGGTGGACGTGATCCGGGAGGTCCGCCGGGAGCTGGAGGCGACCGTCTCCGAGGCCGGCTCCTAGCCGCCCCGCCGACCCCGTCCTTCGACCGGCTTTGGAGACCCGGCGACCCGCCCCTTGCCGGTGGCGGGTCGGGGCCCGCGGCCGGGGCAGTCCCTAAACTGGGGACGTGGCGGGATCGGAGCTGACGCACCTCGACGAGCGGGGGGCGGCCCGGATGGTCGACGTGGGCGGCAAGCCCGAGACCGAGCGCGAGGCCCGGGCGGAGTGCTTCGTGCGTCTGGCGCCGGCGACGATTCGTGCCCTGCGCGAGGCGACCCTGGCCAAGGGCGACGCGCTGGCGGTGGCACGGGTCGCCGGCATCATGGCGGCCAAGCGGACGCCGGATCTCATCCCCCTCTGCCACCCTCTCCCCATCACCGGCGTCGACCTCGACCTGGAGCTGGGCGACGAAGGCGTGCGGATCGTGGCCGCGGCCCGGGTGGCGGGCCGGACCGGGGTGGAGATGGAGGCGCTGACCGCGGCGGCGGTGGCCGGGCTGACCCTGATCGACATGGTCAAGGCGGTGGAGCGCGGGGTCACGGTGGAGCGGCTGCGACTGCTGGAGAAGCGAGGGGGCCGGTCGGGCCACTGGCGCCGGGAGGACGGATGACGGCGCGCGCGGCCGTGCTCACGGTCAGCGACCGGGCCTCGGCCGGCGTCATGCCCGACGAGAGCGGTCCGACCGTACGTCATCTGTTGACCGAGGCCGGCTTCGAGGTCGACGAGATGGCCGTGGTGCCGGACGACCGGGCCCGAATCGCCGGCTTCCTGCGCTCGGCGTGTGGCCGCCATCACCTGGTGGTGACGACCGGGGGCACCGGCCTGGGACCGCGCGACGTCACCCCGGAGGCCACCCGTGGCCTCCTCGACTACGAGGTGCCGGGACTCGGAGAGCTGATGCGTGCGGCCGGCCTTCGTTCCACCCCCCTGGCCGCGCTGTCCCGTTCGCTGGCCGGGGTCAGGGGGCGAACCCTGATCGTCAACCTGCCCGGCAGCGTGCGCGGGGCGAGGGAGTCGCTGGAGGCCATCCTGCCCGTGCTGCCCCACGCGGTGCAGCTCCTCCGAGGAGAGGCCCCCCACGGTTGAGGCCGGGCGGCATCGCCCGCCTCCGCGTACGGATCGGATCGGAGCGCTAGGCTGGAGGTCGGGATTCCGATGGAGGTCGAGGACCGGGCTCGGACCTTGCCCTCGGGCGGGGGGCGCTTCCGCCTCCCGCCGGGGCTGCGCGCCCGCCTGGTCGGCCTGATCATGGCCGACGACGAGGCCATGAACGAGCTGGCCGCCGAGCTGATGGATCCGCGGCCGCACGACGCCGTGCTCGAGATCGGCTTCGGGCCGGGCCGGCTGATCGAGCGGCTGGCGCGGGCGGGTGACGCCGAGCTGGTGGCGGGCGTCGATCCCTCGCCGGCCATGCTCGGGCAGGCCACCCGGCGCAACCGGCGCTGGATCGCCCGCGGGCGCGTCCGGCTGGTCCAGTCCGGTGTCTCCCGCCTCCCCTTCCCCGATTGCTCCTTCACCAAGGCCTGCGCCGTGAACAGCTTCCCCTTCTGGCCCAATCCGCCCGACGACCTGCGTGAGGTGCGGCGGGTGCTGCGCCTGGGTGGCCGTCTGGTGCTCTGCCTGCGCACGAGGGATCAGCGGCGTCGCCTCTTGCCCGGCTCGGGCGTGACCGAAGCCGAGGTGGAGGAGGTGCGCTGTCTGCTGACGACGGCGGGCTTCCGGGAGGTGCGCACCGAGCGACGATCGGTCGGGGCGGCGCTGATCGCCCGTCGCTGACGCGGTCGTGGCGGCCGGAGGACCCCGAGTACACTGTCTGCGCGATGCTGCCCGTGGGTGCGCTTGCCCCCGACCTCAAGTTGCCCAGCACCTCGGGCGAGGATGTGTGCCTCTCCGAGGCCTTCGCCCGTCATCGGGCCACCGTCCTCGCCTTCTACGTCTTCGACTTCACCCCCGGTTGAAAGACCGAACTGACCGAGTTCCGGTCACGGCATGAGGACCTGGCCGCGGCGGGGATCGGCCTGTACGCCATCAGCGTGGACACGATCTTCTCCCACAAGGCCTTCGCCGAGCAGCTGGGCGGACTCCCCTTCGAGCTGCTCGCCGACTTCGAGCGCAGGGCGGTGGAGGCCTATGGGGTGCGGCGCGACGACGTCCCCGGCTACTCCGGAATGCCCCGGCGCTCGGTCTTCATCGTCGATTCCCGGGGTGTGATCCGCTGGACCTGGGAGCGGTCGCAGGAGGAGCCGCTGCCCGACTTCGACCGGGTGGTGGCGGAGGCCCGGCGGGTGGCCGGCGTCTGACCGCCCGGCCGGAGCGAGGATCCGAGCCCGATCCCGCCGCCGGCCGATGCGCATTCGCCGGGGCCGGTGGGTGCCGGCCGGGCGGGGCTACGGGCGGGGGTCTCGCGACGTCAGCAGCTCGAGCAGCTTGAATCCCTGGTCGAGAAGCGTGGACTCGGTCAGCGGATGGCCGACGGCCGCGTAGCCCACGCTGGCGTAGAAGAGCACGCTGGCGCGCCATTCCGCCTCCGCCGGCGTGAAGCCGAGCTCCTCGATGTCGCGGGTCATCTGCTCGAAGATCAGGCGATCGGTCTTCTGCAGCGCCCTCCGCGCCCGCTCGTCGGAGGAGGCCCAGTTGCGCATCTCGCGGTCGAGCGCCCGCACCTGGCGGCTCAGGTAGACGCGTAGCCGGTTCCGCATGCGGACGCCGGGGTGCTCGTCCGGCCCTCCCCCGGTGGCCAGGTAGCGACCCGCCATCTCCCCGGCCCACTTGGCGGCGAGCCCGCCCAGGAAGTCGTTCAGGTCCCTGAAGTGCCAGTAGAAGCTGCCCTTGGTCACTCCCAGCCGTTCGGCCATCCGGTCGATCTTGACCGCCCGGATGCCCTCCTCGGCCAGGATGGCGAAGCCGACCTCCAGCCAGTCGCTGGCCGAGAGACGGCTGAGGGTCATGTGACCAAGCATGGCACATCGCCGCCTGATCGGTGTCACGCCCGCCGAAGATCCGGACGGAGCCGGCTCCACGTCCCCTCGGACGGCGGCCGACGGGGAAAGTCTGAGGCCGTGCAGGAAGGCGTTGACGCTTTCCATACTCCATGGTATGGTCGCGGCGTCGAGGATCTCGTCAGCCTGGACAGAGCAAGCGGTGCGAGAGGAGACCGAGCCCAGGCTGACGCGGTCGGTCCGGTCGCGGTCAGTCCCTCACGGACAGGGAGGAAGGGGATGCGAAGGCTGGGGTCAGGGCCGGCCCGGCGGTTCGGCCTGGGCCTGCTGGGAAGCGTGTTGCTCTGGCTGCTGCCGGCGACCACCGGCGCCGGCTCGGCGGCCGCCCTCTCCGGTTCCTACCTGGCCACCGGCGATTCCATCGCCTTCGGTACCAACCTCGCCCTCGACCCCGGCAACGCCGACCACTTCGTCGGCTACCCGACCCCGGTGGCGCAGGCTCTCGGCCTGGCGCTGGCCAATTCGTCGTGTCCCGGCGAGACCAGCGGGCATTTCATCTCGCTGAGCGGGCCGGACCTCGTCTGCGGGTTGTATCGGTCCACCTATCCGCTGCACCTCTTCTACACCACCTCGCAGCTCGACTTCAGTCTGGCCTTCCTGAGGGCGCACCCAGACACCCGGTTGGTCAGCATCGACATCGGGGCCAACGACCTGTTTCGATTGGAGCTCGTCTGCGCCACCGGCAGGACGGCGTTCACGTTCCAGGACATCGTGGCCCTGGCGGAGAGCCAGAACGTCGCCATGAGCCCGCAGGTGGGGAGCTGCGTGTTGGGCCGGCTGCCGCAGGCCCTGCTCGAGTTGGGACGAAACCTGGACCGCATCTACGGCGCCTGGCGGGCCGCCGGCTACCGGGGCCCGATCGTGGCCCTGACCGTCTACTCGACCGACTACGCCGACCTGGCGGTGACGGGGCTGGTGGCGGCGATGGATCAGGTGATCGCCGCTCACACCCTCGCCTTCGGGGGCCGGGTCGCCGACGGCTTCGGCGCCTTCGCGGCGGCCGCGGCCACGGCGGGAGGAGACGCCTGCAAGGCCGGGCTGCTGAACCCGCTGCCGCCCCAGCTGGGCGTGACCGGCTGCGACGTGCATCCCTCGGCCAGGGGGCGGCAGGTGCTGGCCGGCGCCGTCCTCCGCGCCGCATAGCCCCACCTTCTCCGTCGACTCCTCAACCTGCAGGGGGAGTTCGGGCCGAAAGCGTGCCCGGCCCGCTCCCCCCTGGGGCCGACGTCCTCGGAGGCCCGGTTTTCGGCCGCCGGGCCGGTAACGAGACGGCTTCGACGCCCGAACCGGAGGCCGTAGCCATCCTGCTACCCTCTCGGCGCGCATGTTGAGGCGACGCTCCCGTCCTTGCCTGTACCTGCCCCTCGGGCTGGCGTTGCTGGTGGCCATCGGGGCGCCCGGCCCGGCCGCGGTTGCGTCTGCGACCTGGCTTCATTCCAGCCCGGCCGCATCCACCCGCTCGTTCCCCGGGCCGCGGCACGGGGACCCGGCCGTGGGACCGCACGCGCGCCAGCAGGCGAACCACGCTCACGACCGCCTGCGCCTGCACCCGGCCCCCGCCAGCGGCGGCGCCTGGCGACTGGCCCGGCGCATGGTCCGTGCGTCGACGGACTCCTCCCCGACATCCCCCTCGCCGTCGCCGACCGGCACCTCGGGCTCCAGCCCGAGCCCGGCCGCCACGGCCTCCGGGTCGCGGCCAGCGGTCACGCCCGCCTTGACCGCCTACCGGGCCGAGTCGCAGGCCGCCCTTTCCACCAACGGCCTCAGTCGCGAGGTCCTGGGCTTCGCACCCTATTGGGAGCTGTCCAGCGCCGGCGGCTGGAACCTGGGCACGCTCAGCGCCATCGCCTACTTCGGCCTCGACGTCCGGTCGGACGGCAGCTTCGACACCTCCTCCTCCAATCCGGGATACCAGGGCTGGACCAGCCAGGAGTTCGCCAGCCTGGTCGCGGCCGCGCACCAGCACGGCGTGCGCGTGCTCCTGGTCGTCGAGCAGCTGGATCCTGCCACCGTCAACGCCATCGTGACCAACCCGGCCGCCATCTCGGCGGCCGCGGCCAACACGGTCTCGGCCATCCAGTCCATGGGTCTGGACGGGGTCGACGTGGACCTCGAGGGCACCAGCCAGGGCTACCCGAACGCCCGCAGCGGCATGGTCGACTTCATGGCCCAGGTCTCGCAGTCGGTGCGGCAGAGCCTGCCCTCGGCCGAGATCGTCATCGACGCCTACACCGGCTCCGCCGGCTGCAACACCTGCTTCTTCGATGTCGGCGGCATCGCCCCCTACGTGGACGCGTTCGACGTCATGGCCTACGACATGGCCCAGAGCAACACGCCCGGCCAGGCCAGTCCCAACGCGCCCCTCAAGGGATGGACGTACAACGACACCATGGCCGTGAGCCAGTATCTGGCCGCGCTCGGAGATCCGTCCAAGGTCATCCTCGGGGTGCCCTACTACGGATACAAGTGGTCCACGACGAGCAACCAGCCCTACGCCTCCATCACCGGCGGGGAGGAGTCGGACACCTACGCCGGCCTGGTCTCGGAGTTTGGCTGCATGGAGCAGCTCTCCCGGCAATGGGACGCGACCGGCGCCTCGCCCTGGGCCTCGTGGTGGAGCCCGGGGAGCAACGATCCCTGCGGCGGGAACTGGAACAGCTGGCGCGAGGCCGACTACGACGACGCCCAGTCCCTGGGCTCGAAGTACGACCTGGTCGATCAGCAGGGCCTGCGCGGGGTCGGCATCTGGGCCCTGGGCTACGACGGTGGCCTTCCCGATCTCCAGAACGAGCTGGTGATCAAGTTCGTACCCGGGGCCATGGCCCCGGTTGGCACGGTGACGGCCGGTCCGGCGGTGGCCTCGTGGGCCCCGGGCCGGCTGGACGTGTTCGTCCGCGGCGCCGACGGCGGGCTCTGGCACCGGTGGTGGGACGGGTCCTCCTGGAGCTGGTGGGAGGCCCTGGGCGGTCAGCTCGCCCCCGGCACCGGGCCGGGGGCGGTGTCCTGGGGCCCGAACCGGATCGACGTCTTCGTCGAGGGC
>JAJPKS010000445.1 GCA_021323605.1 Bacillota bacterium
CAACCTGTCCTGCTGACTGCCGGGGGCCTGGAGAAGCTCAAGCAGGACCTCGAGCAGGCGCGGGCGAGACGCATCGAGGCGGCCGAACGGATGAAGGAGGCCGCGCAGCCGGGGGACATCGAGGACAACCCCGAGTTCGAGCAGGCCAAGGAAGAGGTGGCCAGGCTCGACGAGCGCATCTACGAGCTCGAGGAGATGATCGGGCGCGCCCAGATCATCCAGGGGCGGAGCTCCGGCGTGGCCGAGCCCGGCTCGGCGATCGAGGTCGAGGACGAGGAGGGGGAGACCGTCGTCTACCACCTCGTGGGCGCCGTCGAGGCCGATCCGGCCAACGGCTTCATCTCCGTGGAGTCGCCGGTCGGACGGGCCCTGGTCGGAAAGCGGGCCGGGGACCGCGTGTCCGTGGAGGTGCCGGCCGGCACCATCCAGTACACGATCAAGGCCGTTCGCTAGGCAGCCCGCGGCCTCGACCGCGGGGATGTGATCTCCCGGCAAGCCGGTCCGGCCGGCCTCGGGCGGCCGCCGGGGCGATGTCCGCGCGACGCCGTCCCGGTGCATCTGGTACGGAGGCGTACCAGATCGGGGGGGATCGTCCTATGCTTGCCTTTCGTGGAGCCCTCCGTGGACCCCGCGCGGGTCGATCCACGGACCACGGTCGGCCTCTTCCTCCGTCAGGCGGCGCGGCTCGGCGGCCGCCCGGTGGTTCACCACCACCGGGAGGGGGCCTGGCGGGAGGTCGGCTGGGACCGGATGCGGACCTCGGTGCTCCGGGTGGCGGCGCGCCTGGTGGCCGAGGGCGTGCTGGCGGGCGAGCGGGTTGCCCTCATGTCCGAGAACCGGCTCGAGTGGCTCTACTGCGACCTCGGCATCCAGGCCGCGGGCGCGGTCACCGTTCCCATCTACCCGAGTTCGACCGCGGAGGTGGCGGGCCGGATCGCGGCCGAGGCGGGGGTGCGCGTGGGTTTCGTCTCCGGGCCGGCGCTGGCCGCGCGCCTCGGGGTGGAGCGGGTGGTGCGGATGGACGAGGAGCTCCAGCGCTGGGTGCGCGAGGCGGCCGATCCGGCGCTGGTGGAGGAGGTCGGTCTCCGTTGCGCCGCCCTCCGTCCCGACCACGTGGCCACCATCATCCCCACCTCCGGCACCACCGGGGCGCCGAAGGGCGTGGTGCTGGCCCATCGGTGCCTGGTCGACATGGCCCGCATCTGCGCCCGGACCTTCGATATCGGCGAGGACGACGTCGCCCTCTCCCTCCTGCCGTACGCCCACGTCTTCGAGCGGGTGAACGGCGTTCTGGTGGGACTGGCCGCGGGCGGGTCGATATGGCTCTCCCGGGGCGCCGACCGGGTGGTGGAGGACCTGGCGGAGTGCCGGCCGACGGTGATGGTCTCGGTCCCGCGCATGTACGAGAAGATGCACCAGCAGGTGACGGCGCTCGTGCGCCGGCAGCCGCCGTGGCGCCGATGGCTGGTGGGCTGGGCGCTGGAGCAGGGCCGGCGACGGGCGCGGGGCCAGTTCTCGCCCCTCCACCGGGCGGCCGACCGGCTGGTGCTGGGGCGGCTCCGCCAGCGCCTGACCGGCGGCCGCCTCCGCTTCTTCGTCAGCGGCGGCGCGCCCCTGGCGCCCGAGGTGGAGGAGTTCTTCTGGGCGATCGGGGTGAAGATCCTCCAGGGATGGGGGATGACGGAGACCTCCAGCGGGGCCACCTCCAACCGGGAACGGCACCATCGCCCGGGGACGGTCGGGACCCCGCTGCCCGGAGTGGAGGTCAGGGTCGCCGACGACGGCGAGATCCTGGTCAAGAGCCCCGGCAACATGCTCGGCTACCACGGCGACCCCGAGGCGACGGCCGAGGCCCTGGTCGATGGCTGGCTCCGGACCGGCGACATCGGCGAGCTGGACCCGGACGGGTTCCTCCGCATCACCGATCGCAAGAAGGACCTGATCAAGACCGCGGGCGGCAAGTACGTGGCTCCGCAGCCGCTCGAGGCCCGGCTGCAGGAGGACCCGATCATCGAGCGGGCGGTGGTGGTGGGGGACGAACGGCCCTATTGTGTCGCTCTGGTCGTGCCCGACTGGTCGGCGGTGCGCGACCTCCTGGGGCTGGAGGGCGCCCCCGAGCACCTGGTCGAGGACCCGCGGCTGGTCGCCGCCGTCCGGCGCCGCGTGGACGAGCTGAACCGCGCTCTGGGGAGCTGGGAGACGCTCAAATCCTTCCGGCTGCTGGCCCGGGACCTCAGCGAGGAGGCGGGTGAGCTCACCCCGACCTTGAAGGTCAAGCGCCGGGTGGTGCAGGAGCGGTACCGTGATCTGATCGAGACCATGTACCGGCGACGCGCTCCCTCCGGCGGGCCGGACGACTGATGGCGGGCCCCGTCGATCTCTCCCAGGTCCACGCCGCCCTCGACCGCCTGCGGCACCAGCTCTGCCACTGCGGCCTGCGCGGCGAGTGCCTGGGCTGCCGGGGGGTCGAGATGGTCAGGGCGCAGGTGGAGGCGGTGGCGGCCGCGGCCAGCCAGCCGATCCTGATGCAGGTGGCGCAGGAGGCGGCCATGAAGGACATGGCCGCCCGCTTCGAGCAGATGGCCGAGCGCCTGATGAGCGATCCCGAGCTGCGGCGCGCGGCCGAGGAGATGCAGCAGCGGGTCATGTCCGATCCCGAGGCCCGCCGGCTCCTGGAGGAGCTGATGCGCCGTCTGGGGCCGCCTCCCGACTGACCGGCGACGATCCGGGACAGCCGAGCCCGGCGGCCGCCGGGCCCCGGGGCCCGGCGTGCCGGCTCGGTCGGGGGAGGTCAGGTGGTGCTGGAGCCCGGGGACGGCGTGGGCGAGGGCGCCTTCCGCGCCGGAAGCTGGCTCCAGAGCGGCAGCGGCCCGCTCCGCAGTCGTTGCAGGATCGCGTCCTCCTGCTGCTGGGTGAGGTGGCCGTCCTGGCGTTGCCGGTCGAGGTCCGGCTGCACCACCGAGATCAGCTTCTGACGGAAGGCCGTCTCGTCCATGCCCTTGGAGGCGGCGATCTGCTCCACCGTCTGACCGTTCCGGATCGCCTGGCGCAGCTGGGCCGGGGTCATGCCCAGTGCCTTCGCGTACTCGGCGAGGCCGAGGGCGAGGCGCCGGGCGGAGCTGGCGGGCAGGGAGCTGAGCTGGGTCGGACATCCCTGCCCGGCCCGTTTTTGGATCGCGTTCGCCTGCTGCTGGGTGAGCTTGCCCTGGGCGACCAGGTCACTCAACGTCTGCTGGAGGGCCCTGGGGATGGCGGATCGCACCTGGGCTGGACTCTTGCCCAGATCGGAGGCGAGGTGCCCCACGAAGAGGTCGCAGGGGGTGTTCCCGCTCGGCGTGGGCAGCGGGGTGGGGGCCGCCATCCGCGGCCCGCCGGTGGCGGCCGCCGTGAGCCCGACCGCGCTCCCGGCCACGGCGCAGGCGCCGGCGGCCGCGAGCGTGAGCCTCGCCGCCCGGGGGAGCCCCCTCCAGAGCGTGTTCAGCTGCATCATCGTGGTCGTCATCCTGGACGGGGTCTGTGAACGCCGTGCCCGGCGGGCGGTAAAGCTTGTGTAATGGCCCCTCCCGGGTGCACCGGGGCCGGGCTCCGGGTGGAGGCCTGAGGTGTCCGGGGTGGTGGGTCGGAACCCCTGGTTCACCCACTAGACTCGGAGGCGATGGAAGCGTCCTCGCCGGTGCCGACCGCTCCCGGGTGGAGTGGACGGCACGCGGTCGAGCTGTACGTCCGGACCTACTCGACCATGCTCCAGAGCTCGGGCGAGATCCGGCTGGACACACTGGTCCAGGCGCACGTCGGCATGGCCTCCTCGATCCACCCCCTGGCCAGCCGGCCGCAGCTGGACATGGGGGCCTTCATCTACGCCGTGCGCCGCCTGCCCACGGCCATCAACCGCGCCCGCCGGGTGGTGCTCGGCCAGAGCCTGCGCAGCTTCCAGCAGGCCCTGTCCGCCGACCTGACCTCCTGGCAGCGGGTGAAGGCCCCTGCCCGGCGGCGGGCCTGGTACTACGACGGGGAGTCGACCCTGGCCGTGCTCCTCGCCTCGCCCTCGGACATCGACGACCTGGTCCCCACCCTGGTCGCCTACCAGATCGAGTGGAACAAGCTCCATCGGGCGGTGCGGGAGGTCGGGTTGGACCCGGAGCGGGTGCGGTTCAGCGTCCAGGCCAGCGAGGACGACTGGCACCGGTTGTGCGAGGCCTGGGGGCCGGAGTTCGAGGCCACGCTGGCCCTGGCCGGGCAGCGGGAGTGCCACCTGCTCCTGCGCATGATCGGGGGCTCCCACGTCGGTTACGCCCGGGGGGCGGCCCTCTGGTGGCAGCCAGCCCAGGCGGCGATCGAGGAACAGGGCCTGGCCGACGCTCCGGTGTACTTCGTCTCCTCCAACCTGCACAGCCTGGTCAACCTGCTGAGCGGCGTGCCCCGTCGTCTCGAGCGCGAGATCGTCGAGCACGCCAGCCGCTACAGTCCCGAGCTGACGGCGGAGCTGAGGAAGCTCGAGGCCGGGCTCACCCCGGCCTCGCGCGACAACTGGTTGTACTTCGCCGCGCGCGGGCTCTTCGACCAGCATCCCGAGGCTCCGGCCTTCCGGCGGCGGCGGACCGAGATGGAGCGTGAGGTGGGCATCCGCCACATCGCCGCCGAGCGGATGGGCATCGACTCGGCGATCCAGGTGGTGAGGCTGGCGGCCCTCGACCCCGAACACCTGGATCCGCGCATCGGCGCGGTCGACGCCGGGGCCCTTCGGGCCTCGCCGGCGGTGCTGGTCAACGTCGACTACCCGCTCGGCATCGCCGCCTACCACATCCTGCGCCAGGTCGCCCAGGCCGTGCCCTGGCTGCGCGGCGTCTACGTGCTGGGCAAGGCGGCGACGCTCAACGCCGACGTCGGCGACGTGATGATCCCCAACGTCATCTACAACGAGCACTCGGCCAACACCTACTGGCTCGA
>JAJPKS010000089.1 GCA_021323605.1 Bacillota bacterium
CGCAGGGCGGGGATGGCGGCCCGCATGCCCAGCCAGGCCCCGGTCTGGTTGACGGCGATGACCCGCGCCCAGTCCTCCTCGCGGGTTCGCTCCACCCCCCGGGCACGGGTCACCCCGGCGTTGTTGACCAGCACGTCCAGCCCTCCGAACTCGGCCTCGGCCGCGGCCACCGCCGCCCGCCAGTCCTCGTCCCGGGTCACGTCCAGACGCAGGTAGCTGGCCCGGTGGCCGCCCGCCTCGGCGTCGATGCCCGCCGCCACCTCCCGGCCGACCTCGTCGAGCACGTCGCCGAGGAGGACGCACGCCCCCTCCCGGGCGAAGAGCCGGGCCGCCGCCGCCCCCTGCCCGCGCGCTGCACCGGTGAGCAGCGCCACCTTGCCGGTCAGTCGCCCGGACCGGGCCACGGTCACGGCTCCAGCACCACCCGGACCAGACCGGGTGGACGCCGCTCGACCAGGTCGAACGCCTCCGCCGCTCGCTCCAGGGGAAGGCGGCGTGACACCGACGCGCTCAGGTCGATCCGGCCCTCCCGGGCCAGGTCGGCCACCGTCCGCAGGTCCTCCAGGGTGGAGACGTAGCAGCCGACCACCTCCAGCTCCCGGGTGACCATCCCGGTCACCGTCGTCCCCAGCTGGATCGGCTCGTCCACGACCGAGCCCAGCACCAGCCGGCCGCCCACCTCGAGCATGGCCAGGCCCTCGGCCGGGCCGGCCGCCGTGCCGCTGAAATCGACCACGGCGTCGAACCGGCCGGCCTCGGCCCTGAGCCGTGCCGCCGCCCCCTCCAGGCCCAGCACCACCCCGGCCCCCATCGCCTCCAGGCGGGCGGCGCTGGCCGAGCTGCGCACCACCGCCCAGACCTCGACCTCGGGCCGCAGGGCCCGGGCCAGCTGGACCACGTGGCCGCCCACCCCGCCGGCCCCGACCACGCACAGCCGTCCGTGCGGGCCCGGGTCGGCCAGGCGCAGGGCGTGGTGGGCGGTGGCGACCGCGTCCGCCAGCACCGCCGCCCGCTCCAGGGGCAGCTCGCCCACGGCCACCAGGCGGCGGGCCGGCCAGACCACCTCGTCGGCCATGCCCCCGGCGACCTGGAGCCCCAGGACCCGGCCCCGGCGGCAGCGTTCCTCCTGGCCGCGCCGGCAGGGGGCGCAGTCGCCGCAGACGTCCAGCGGGTGGAGGACCACCCGCTCGCCGGGCCGGGGTCGATCCACGTCCGGGGCCAGCTCGGTGACCACCCCCGCCACCTCGTGGCCGGGCCGAACCGGGTAGGCCGCCCCCCGGGGCAGCACCATCCCCCGGAGGAGGTGGAGGTCGCTCCCGCAGAGGCCACAGGCCGCCACCCGCACCCGGGCGTGGCCGGGGGGAAGGGGAGAGGGGGCGCCCCGGCGGAGGGCGACCTCCCCGGGCGAGACCTCGACGTAGCGCACCGGTTCAGGGAACGGCGCCGGTGCCGTCCGGTTCGGACGCCTCCGCCGCCCGGAGCAGGTGGCGGGCGATCACCAGCTGTTGGATCTCCGCCGTGCCCTCCTCGAACCAGAAGCCGCGGGCGTCGCGGTAGATGCGCTCGATGGGGGCGTCGGTGGTGTAGCCGAAGCCGCCGTGGACCCGCAGGGCCAGGTCGGTGACCCGGCCGACCATGTTGAGGCAGAAGAGCTTGGCCGTGGCCGCCGCCGCCGTCACCTCCTCCCCGGCGTCGAAGGCGGCGGCGGCGGTTCGGACCAGTCCCCGACCGGCCTCGAGGTCGGCGTGCATGTCGGCCAGGTGGGCCCGGATCGCGTCCCGTTCCGCGATCGGCCGGCCGAACGTGATCCGGCGGCGGCTGTAGGCGATCGCCTCCTGCAGCGCCCGCCGGGCCAGGCCCACCATGCAGGCCGAGAGCGAGATGCGGCTGTAGTCGAGGAAGCTCAGGGCCACCTCCAGCCCCTGACCGACCTCCCCCAGGCGATGCCGATCCTCGACCCGCATCTCGCGGTAGCGAAGCCAGGCGTGGCCGGTACCGTGGAGGCCCATGGTCCGCTGCCCGGCGTCGATCTCGAACCCGGGCGTGTCACGGGGCACCAGGAAGGCGGTCAGCGAGTCCCGCTCCCGGCGTTCGTCGCTCGCGGCCACGAGCAGGAACCAGTCCGCCCGGTCCCCGAACGTGATCAGGTGCTTCTCCCCCGTCAGCCGCCAGCCCCCCGTCTCGGCCACGGCCCGGGAGTGGAGATCGCGACCCGTGCCTCCGCTCCGCTCGGTGAGGGCGAAGGCGATCGTGGTCCGGCCCTCGGCCTGCTCTCGGATCAACCGCCGCTGCTCGGGGCTGCCGTAACCGGCCAACGGCCGCCAGATGCCGTTGCTCAGGTGGCAGATCATGCGGCCGGGGGCCGGGCCCATCGCGGCCAGCTCGAGGTAGGGAAGGAAGTCGACCAGGCCGAGGCCGAAGCCGCCGTGCTCGGGGGGCACGGTGAGGCGGTGGACGCCGGCGGCGGCGGTCAGCTCCAGGAGACGGGCCGGGATGCGGTCCTCCCGCTCCAGCTCGGGGACCGCGGCCTCGAACGCCCCCAGGAAGAGTTCGCGCAGATCGTCGGGTGAGGGGGGCCGGGCGGTCGTGGGCGGCATGGGCCTCACCATTTTGCCCCCCGCGATCCGGTGGTCGCGCGGGGTGGAGGGGCGTCCCCCGGATGCGACACGCCCGGCCGCCTCCGGCTCAGGGCGCCGGCTCCCGGACGGCGCCGGCCACCAGCGCCACCCGCTCCATGGCCTCCTCGATGTCGCGGCGCCGGCGCTCCGGGTCCACCGCCATCGACATGAACCACAGGTCGAGGCAGCCCAGCCCGCTGGCCGCGTAGCGGGCGATCCACTCCTCGAGCCGGGGGTGGTGGTCGACCAGCATCAGCTCGTCCACCATGTCGGCCGACACCTGGGCGGCCGCCCCGGCCCGATCGCCGGCGTTCCATCGCGCCTGCACGGCCCGGACCTCCTCGCCGAAGCCCTGCCGGGTGAGGAAGCGCGCGTAGGCCGGCACCGTGGTGTATCCGGCGATGAAGCGACGGGCGAAGCTCATGCTCTCCCCGCGGCTCTCGCCCACGGCCACCACCACCCGGGCGACCGAGTCCAGTCGGCCCCCGGCCGTGCTCATCAGCTCCGGGATCACGCCGGGGCCGGCGAGGAAGAAGACCACCCCGTCGGCGATCTCCCCGGCCAGGCGCAGCATCCGCTCACCCAGGGCCGCCAGGTAGACCGGCACCGGCCGCGGGGGCGTCCGGTGCAGACGCATACCGCCCACCCGTTCGCCGGCGAGCAGGGCCCGCACCGTCAGCACCGTCTCGCGCACCCGGGACAGCGGCCGGGCGAAGGGGAGGCCCATCCAGTCGGTCACGATGGCCCGGGTCGAGGCCCCCAGGCCGAGCACGAACCGGCCCGGGGCCAGCTCCGCCAGGGCCAGCGCCGACATCGCGACCAGCCCCGCCGGCCTGGTGAACACCGGCACGATCGAGGCTCCGAGCCGCATGTGCTCCGTGGCCGGGGCGCCGGCGGCCAGCGGCGTGAAGGCGTCGTAGAGGTTACGTTCGTAGCTCCAGGCCTCCTGGTATCCGAGACGTTCGGCGGTCCGCAAGAGGTCCGGGACCTGATCCAGCGACAGCCCCTCGAAGGGCACGGTGAGACCGATGCGCAAGTCGACCCCCTGGTGTGTGTGGTTGCGAGGCTAACATGCGGCGTTCCCGGGCCGTTTGGCCGCCGAGTCCAAATCTGACCGGGCGATTTCGGTCGCGCGTTCGATGACCTCTGGCCGTCCGGTTCCATACGCTTGCAGCGGAGGTGATCACACGGCCAGCCTGACCAAGCGGACGCGTCCCCAGGACGTCCCCGTGCGCGCCTTCCCCACCCTGGGCCGGCAGACCGCCATCCTCGGCCTGGGAGTGCACGTCCCGGAACGGGTGCTCGGCAACGCCGAGCTGGAACGAATGGTGGACACGTCCGACGAGTGGATCGTGGAGCGGACCGGCATCCGCGAGCGCCACGTGGCCGAGCCGGGCACGGCCAGCTTCGAGCTGGCGGTGAAGGCGGGACGCGAGGCGCTCGACGCCGCCGGCGTGGAGCCCGAGGCGATCGACCTGGTCATGGTCGCCAGCTCCTCCCCGGACGCGCCCTTCCCGGCCATGGCCTGCCGGGTGCAGGAGTGCCTGGGCCTGGTCAACGCCTGGGCCTTCGACCTGCTCGCGGCCTGCACCGGCTTGCTCTACGAGCTGGCCATCGCCGACGCCATGATCGCCTCGGGCCGCGCCCGCACCGCCCTGGTCATCGGAGCCGAGGTGCTGTCCCGCATCCTCGATTGGGGCGACCGGTCCACCTGCGTCCTGCTCGGCGACGCCGCCGGCGCCCTGGTGGTGGGGCCGGCCCGGCACGGTGCCGGGATCAGGAGCTGGTGCCTGGGGGCGGACGGCCGGCAGTGGGACCTTCTCGTGTACGGGGACCACGCCCACAAGGGGGCCTACGCCGTCCGCGACCCCGACCCGCACTTCAAGATGAACGGCCGCGAGACCTACATGTTCGCGGTCGACAACTTCGCCCGTCAGGCCCTGGCCGTGACCGAGGCCGCCGGCCTCACCGTGGGGGACGTGGACCTCTTCGTGCCCCATCAGGCCAATCGCCGCATCATCGAGTCGGCCGCGCGCCGGGCCGGGATCGCCATGGACCGGGTGGTGATCAACATCGACCGCTACGGCAACACCTCCACCGCCACCATTCCCCTGGCGCTGCGGGACGCGGCCGCGGAGGGGCGCCTGCACCCGGGCGATCGCATCCTGCTGGCCAGCTTCGGGGCCGGGCTGACCTGGGCCGCCTGCCTGCTCGACTGGGAGTAGCCCCGACCCCGGAGGTGACGGCCCGGCCTCAACCGCCCGGCCGGCGATCGTCGTTCGGCCCGGCCGACCGCCGATGGCGTCCGCGGGTCCCGTGTGAGCCGGGACCTATGACCCTGGTCGATGCCGTTGGCGAGGCGCAGGCTGTGCCCTCTCGGTCTGGCCAGGGTGGCCCGGCTTCGATGGAGGAGATGCGATGGCACGAGTGATGGCCGACTGCCGCAGGATGCCGAGCGAGTCCAACTGCACGCTGACGATCATCGGTGAGGAGGACGAGGTGGTGAGGGCGGCGAGCGAGCACGCCGTCTCCGTTCACGGCCACGAGGACACGCCCCAACTCCGCGAGGAGATCCGTAACTCCTTGGAGCCGGAGAACGCCTACCGGCCGGGGGTGCGCGCCTAGGGTCGCTCGTCGGCCCGGTCCGGTCTTACCGCCGGAGGAGAGCCCTCACTCCGGGGCAGCAGGGGCAGCGCCGCCCAGCCCAGACCGGCCAGCACCAGGCTCACCGACAGGTCCAGGAGGTGGACGCTGGTCCCGGCCACGATCGCCTGCTGGAGCGGTCGGCCGAGGAGGACCAGGGCCGTGATCCACCAGAGCTGGGTGGTCCCCAGGCCGGCCACCCCCTGCAGGGGCAGGGCCAGGAGCAGGGTGCGCACGCTGAGCGCGAACCAGACCTGCCAGAAGCTCAGCGTCTGGCCCACGGCGGTGAACAGGGCCAGGTACTGGAAGGCGGTGAACAGGCGGGCCAGGCCAGTGCCGGCCAGCAGCCAGGCCAGGGGCCCGGGATGCTCCAGGTGCGTCATCCCGGCGTCGAGCCGACGCAGCCGGACCCGCAGGCGGGTGCCGAGCCAGGGCAGACCGACCAGCCATCGCAGGAGCCACCGCCGCGGACCGCTCAGAACGAGCACGAGCAGGACCACGGCGACGGCGAGGACGGCCAGCACTCCGGCCGCCCCGAGGGCGGGGGCCAGGGCCACGCCCCCGAGCCGGGCGGCCACCAGGGCCAGCACCAGCAGGCTGCCGGCGTCGAGCAGCCGGGCCACGATCGTCGCCCCCAGCCCCAGCTCCAGGGGTGCCCGCAGCCGGGTGGCCGCCAGCCAGATGAAGGCGGCGTCGCTAGCCACGGTGGGGAGGAGCAGGCCGGGGCCCCAGGCGGCCAGCGTCACCACCCCCATCGCCAGGGGCGGAGCCGGCCGCGCGGGCGCGCCCGTGGCCGCCGGCCGGGTCGGGAGCAGGACGCGGTAGCGCCAGGCCCGGGCGGCGATGAACCCGAGCGCGGCCAGGGCGGCGGCGAGAAGCTCGGGCGGGCGCGCGTGGGCCAGGGCCTGGGAGACCTCGGGCAGCGAGACCCGACGCGACCCCAGCAGCACCAGTCCGGCCGCGAGCAGGACCGCCAGAGCGACCTGCACCGGCAGGCTCCGCAGCGCGCCCAGCGCCCGCGCCGGCAGGCCGGGAGAGGAGCCCGCGGGCCCTCCGTCGACGGCGTTCGAGCTCAAGGTCTCGATTGTGCGCCCGGCGACTCCGCCCCGCCCGCCCGGGGCAGGTTCGCCCTCAGACCGTCTCCGGCTCGTAGGCCAGGTTGGGTCGCAGCCATCGCTCCACCTCCGACACCGGCAGGCCCCGCCGGCCGGCGTAGTCCACGACCTGGTCGGGACCGATCGTCCCCACCGTGAAGTACCGGGCCTCCGGGTGGGCCAGGTAGAGTCCGGCCACGCTGGCCGCGGGCAGGATGGCCCCGGACCCGGTGAGCTCGATCCCCACCCGCTCCGCGCCCAGCAGCTGGAACAGCTCCCGTTTCAGGCTGTGGTCCGGACAGGCCGGATAGCCGAAGGCGGGACGGATGCCGCGGTAGCGCTCCGCGATCAGGTCGGACAGGCACCGGCGGGGCCCGCGCTCGTACCACTCCCGCCGGGCCACCTCGTGCAGGTACTCGGCGAAGGCCTCGGCCAGCCGGTCCGCCAGCGCCTGGACCATGATCGCCCGGTAGTCGTCGTGCTCGGCCTCGAACCGGGCCACCAGCTCCTCGGCACCGATGCCGGCGGTGACCACGAAGGCGCCCAGGTGATCGCCGGCGGGGGCCACGAAGTCGGCCAGGCAGAGGTTGGGACGCTCGTCCCCGTGGTCGACTTGCTGTCGCAGCATGGGGAAGACGAGGCCGCCGATCTCCAGGTCGTCGCCCCGGGAGCGAGCCGGCCAGAACCCGTAGGCGCCGCGGGCGCAGAGGAGCCGTTCGGCCACGATCCGGTCGAGCAGCTCCCGGGCCTGGGCGTAGAGCTCGCGCGCGGCGGCGCCCTGCCGGGGATGGTCCAGGATGGCCGGGAAGCGGCCCTTCAGGTCCCAGACGTGGAAGAAGTAGGTCCAGTCGATGTACTCGCACAGGATCGCGAGCGGGGGCTCGACGAGCCTCACCCCCTCGAAGGCGGGGACGGGGAGGTCGTCGAAGGCCGGCCGGGCGCGGTTCTGGCGGGCCCGCTCCAGAGGCAGCAGCCGTCGCTTCGCCTTGGTGTCGTGCAGGGCCCGGAGCCGTGCCTGGCGGGCGCGGTTCTCCCGCGCCACCTCCGGCCCGCGCTCCGGGTCGAGCAACCCGGAGACCACCTGGACGACCCGGGAGGCGTCGGGGACGTGAACGGTGGGGCCGCCGTACTCGGGGGCGATGCGGAGCGCGGTGTGCTGGCCGGAGGTGGTCGCGCCGCCGATCAGCAGGGGCAGGCGCAGACCTCGGCGCTCCATCTCTCGCGCCACCACGACCATCTCGTCCAGGGAGGGCGTGATCAGGCCCGAGAGGCCGATCGCATCGGCCTCCTCCACGGAGGCCGCCTCCAGGATCCGTTCGGCCGGGACCATCACCCCCAGGTCCACCACCCGGTAGCCGTTGCAGCCCAGCACCACGCCGACGATGTTCTTGCCGATGTCGTGCACGTCCCCCTTCACCGTGGCCAGCACCACGGTTCCCCGGGTCCGGACCCCGGCCCCCTGCCGGTCCCCCTCCAGGTACGGCTGCAGGTGGGCAACGGCCCGCTTCATGACCCGGGCGCTCTTGACCACCTGGGGCAGGAACATCTTGCCGGCGCCGAAGAGGTCGCCCACCACCTGCATGCCCGCCATCAACGGCCCCTCGATCACCGAGAGCGGCCGGCCGTACCGCTCCAGCGCCTCTTCGGTGTCGGCCTCGACGAAGTCCGGGACCCCGTGCACCAGGGCGTGGGTCAGCCGCTCCTCCACCGTGCCCCGACGCCAGGCGAGGTCCTCCTCGCGCCGGACCGGCCGGCCGGCGACGGTGCGGGCGAACTCCACCAGCCGCTCGGTCGCGTCCGGCCGGCGGTCGAAGATCACGTCCTCCACCCGTTCCAACAGGTCGGGAGGGAGGTCCTCGTACACCGTCAGCTGGCCGGCGTTGACGATGCCCATGTCGAGGCCGGCCCGGATGGCGTGGTACAGGAAGGCGGCGTGCATGGCCCGCCGCACCGTCTCGTTGCCGCGGAAGGCGAAGGAGAGGTTGGAGATCCCGCCCGAGACCAGGGCTCCGGGGCAGCGTCGCTTGATCTCGCGCGTGGCCTCGATGAAGGCCCTGGCGTACCCGGCGTGCTCCTCGATCCCGGTCGCGACCGCGAACACGTTGGGGTCGAGGACGATGTCCTCGGCCGGGAAACCGACCCGCTCGGTGAGCAGCCGGAAGGCCCGCTCGCAGACCTCGACCTTCCGCTCCACGGTGTCGGCCTGGCCCCGCTCGTCGAAGGCCATGACCACCACCCCGGCGCCGTAGCGGCGGACGGCCCGGGCTCGCTCCAGGAACGGCCCCTCGCCCTCCTTCAGGCTGATCGAGTTGGCCAGGCCCTTGCCCTGGAGGCACTTGAGGCCGGCCTCCAGGACCTCCCAGCGCGAGCTGTCGACCACGATCGGCAGGCGCGCCACCTCCGGCTCGGTGGCCAGGAGGTTGAGGAACCCGGTCATGGCCCGCTCGGCGTCGAGCAGGTCGGCGTCCATGTTGACGTCGAGGAGGTTGGCACCCCCGCGCACCTGCTCCAGGGCCACCTGGAGCGCCCCGGCGTGATCCTCGGCCTCGATCAGACGGCGGAAGCGGCTGGAGCCGGTGACGTTGGTCCGCTCCCCGATCACGACGAAGGTCGAGTCGGGGACCTCGAAGGGCTCGAGCCCGCTGAACCGGGGCCGCCGGGCCCGGGCCGGCACCTTCCGGGGGGACAGGCCCTCGACCGCCCGCCGGACGGCGACCACGTGCTCGGGCGTGGTGCCGCAGCAGCCACCGACGGCGTTGACCAGCCCCTCCGCGGCGAACTCCCCCAGCAGCCGGGCGGTGGTCTCGGGTGGCTCCTCGTAGGCGCCCAGGGAGTTGGGCAGGCCGGCGTTGGGGGAGCAGAGGACGTAGGTGGGTGCGATCCTGGCCAGGTCCGAGAGGTAGGGCCGCATCTCGGCCGCGCCCAGCGAGCAGTTGATGCCCACGGCCAGCGGCTCGGCGTGCTCGATCGAGATCCAGAACGCCTCCACGGTCTGACCGGAGAGGTTCCGGCCGCTGCGGTCCACGATCGAGATCGAGACCACCAGGGGCAGCTCCGGGGCCACGTCCCGGGCGGCGGCGATCGCCGCCTTGGCGTTGAGGGTGTCGAAGACGGTCTCGATCAGGAGCAGGTCGGCGCCCCCGTCCCGCAGCCCCCGGACGGCCTCCGCGTAGCCCGCGTACAGCTCGTCCCAGGTGACCGCCCGGTAGGACGGGTCGTCCACCCGGGGGGAGATGGAGAGGGTGGTGTTGGTGGGCCCCAGCGAGCCGGCCACGAAGCGATCGCGCCGCCCCGCCACCGCCCGCCGCGCGATCTCGGCCCCGGCCCGGTTGAGCTCGTAGGCCAGGTCCTGCAGGCCGTAGTCGGCCTGGGAGATCGGGGTCGCGGTGAACGTGTTGGTGGTGATGACGTCGGCCCCCGCCTCCAGGTAGGCGCGGTGCAGCTCCTCGACCACCTCGGGACGGGTGAGGCAGAGCAGGTCGTGGTCGCCGCGCAGGGGACGGGGATGGTCCCGGAACCTGCGGCCGCGGAAGTCCGCCTCGTCCAGCCCGCGGCCCTGGAGCATGGTGCCGGTGGCGCCGTCGAACACCAGGATGCGCTCCCCCAGGAGCTCCCGCAGGCGCGCCTCGGCGCCGGCCGCCGGCCGTGATCGCACCGCCCGCTCGGTCACCGGCGACGGATCACCGCCCCGACGCCGGCCCCTCGGGGCCGTCGCGCCTGGCCTCGGTGGCCGCCCGCCGAACCGCCTCACGCACCGGGGTCCAGCGCAGGAGCCGGCGCCCGAGCCGGCCGACGGCGCGGCCGGCGAGGCGGCCGGCCCGTGCCGAGAGGTGCCGATCGGTGCCGCGCTCGTCCATGTCGGGCTCTACGATAGGCGAGGAGATGCGGGAACGGGGCCGGCTTCGACCCGGCGCGCCCCGCCGCATGGCGATGGCGCCGCGGGCGGGAGCCCCCGGCGCGGGTCGGTGAGGGCGCGGGGAGACCCCATGTCCGGCCCGCTCCCCCCCGGCCCGCCCCTCCCGGCGTCGATCCAGACCGTGCTCTGGCTGGCCCGGCCGGTGGGGTACCCGACCTGGGTCGCGCGACGGTACGGGGACCCGCACCGGCTGTGCCTCACCTTCAGCGGTGACCTCGTGCTGACCGCCGACCCGGCGCTGGTCCCCGGGGTGCTGGGGCTGCGGGCCGAGGTCGCCAGCGCCGGCGAGGCCAACGCGCTCCTGGCCCCGCTCCTGGGCTCGAGGTCGTTGCTGATGCTGGACGGGCCCGAGCACCTGCGGCTGCGCCGGCTCCTGGGTCCGGCCTTTCGCGGCGAGGCCGTGCGCCAGCACCGGGCCGCGATCGCCGACCTCACCCGCCGCGAGGTCGCCCGCTGGCCCCGGGGGACCCCGTTCCCGCTGCTGCCGCGGATGCGGGCGCTGACCCTGGAGGTGATCCTTCGGGTGGTCTTCGGCCTCGAGGCCGGACCGCGGCTGGACCTCCTCCGGCGGCTGCTCGTCGAGCTGCTGGCCATGGGCAGCAGCTGGATGGTCCTTCCCGGGGCCCGGCGGGACCTCGGGGCATGGAGCCCCTGGGGGCGGTTCCTGCGCCTCAAAGCCCGGATCGACGCCCTCCTGGAGGAGGAGATCGCGGAGCGGCGGAGATCGGGGCCGGGCCGGGGGCTCCTGGCCGAGCTGCTGGTGGACGAGACCCACGGCCTCGGTGTCCGTGATCTGCGCGACCAGCTGCTCACCCTGCTGGTGGCCGGTCACGAGACCACGGCCACCACGCTGGCCTGGTGCTTCGAGCTCCTGCTCCGCCACCCCGAGGCCGCCGAGCGGGCGCGGGTCGACCCGCCCTACCTGGAGGCCGTGGTGCGGGAGACGCTGCGACTCCGGCCCATCTTCCGGATGACCTCGCGGCGGCTGCGGCGCCCCCTGGAGCTGGGCTCGTATCACCTGCCGCCCGGCGTCTCGGTGGGGGCGGCCATCTACCTCGCCCACCGGCACCCGGAGGTCTACCCGGACCCGGAGCGGTTCCGGCCTGAACGGTTCCGGGGCACGACCCCGGAGCCGGGCGCCTGGATCCCCTTCGGCGGGGGCATCCGGCGCTGCCTAGGGGCGGCCTTCGCCAGCTTCGAGATGGCGGTCGTGGTCGGCACCGTCCTGGACTCGGTCCGGCTCCGGCCCGCCTCCGAGACCCCGGAGCCGATCTCGCTGCACGCGGTGGTCCTCGTGCCCGGGCACGGGACGCGCGTGGTGGCCGACCGCGCCCCGACCGGCTGACGGCGCCCCGACCGGGCCGGCGATGGCAAGATGCGGGCGATGACGGACGCGCCGAACCTCCCGGGGCCCACCCGCCCGGCCCTCGACCCACCGGCCTCCCCTTCCCCATGGGAGGCGGACCCCGCCGCCCGGGGAGCGGTGGGGCCGGGAGGCAGCCTGGTGGCGGTGGTCGGAGGCGGGATCAGCGGCCTCACCTCCGCCTACCTCCTCGCCCGCGCCGGAGCGCGGGTGCTGCTGCTGGAGCGCAGCCTCCGGCTGGGCGGCAAGATCCTCACCCAGCCGCTGGCGGGCCTGCCCCTGGAGGCGGGACCGGATGGGTTCCTGGACCGGCCCGAGGCGGTTGCCCTCTGCCGCGAGCTGGGCCTGGAGTCGGAGCTGGTGGAGACGCTCACCACCCGGGCCTACCGATGGGAGGGGAACGGGCTTCGCCTCCTCGAGGCCGAGGGCGGCCGTCCGGCGACCGGTTCCCCGGCGCGCCTGCTCTCGTTGCGCGGCGGGCTGCAACGGCTGGTCGAGCGGTTGGAGGAGGACATGAGAGGACTGGCCCCCCGGGCCCGGGTCCACCCGCTCACGCCCGTGGAGGGCGTGGAGCCGGCCGCCGGGGCCGGGTTCCGGCTCCGGCTCGGGACCGGGCAGGTGGTGCGCGCCGACGCGGTCGTGATCGGGACGCCGGCCCACCAGGCGGCGGAGCTGGTCTCGGCCTGCAGCCCCGGGGCCGCTGACATCCTGATGGAGGTCCGGTACCTGGACCTGGCGGTGATCAACCTGATCTACCCGGGCCGGCCCTGGCCGCTGCCCGGCAGCGGGTTCCTGGTCGCGGAGCGGGACGGCCGCCTGATCAGCGGCTGCACCTGGCTGTCCTCCAAGTGGCCCCACCTCGACCGGCCGGGGTGCACGGCCATACGGGTGACGGTGGGCGGGTCGGGCCGTCGGGAGTGGATGCGGCTCGACGACGCGACGCTGGTCGCCGAAGCGCACCGGGAGCTGGTCCTGGCGCTGGGGCCGGCGCCGCGGCCGGATCTGGCCCGGGTCGTCCGCTGGCGGCAGGCGGTGCCCGATCCCCGGTCCCTCGATCCAGGGCGCCCGACCCGGGCGCAGGCGGCGCTCCCCCCCGGCCTCGCCCTGGCCGGCGGCGGGTACCGAGGGGGCGGCATCGCCTCCTGCATCGCCGCCGCCGGCGAGGCGGCGGCCCTGGCCCGTCGCCACCTCCGGGCGGGGTAGGCGGGCTCGCCCCGCGGGCGCCGGCCGGGGTCGGCCGGGCCAGGTCACGACGGCGGCAGCAGGCCGCCCAGGAGCAGGTCCAGCCGCGAACGCAGCTCGGCCCGATCCGCCGCTCGCGCCTCCGAGGTCGTCTCCAGCAGCAGCCCGTCCACGGCCGCCGCCAGCAGCCGGCACCGGACCGGGTCCAGCCCGGAAAGGCCCGCCATCCGCTCGGTGAAGCGAGCCCTCCAGCCCCCGCCGGCGTCGGCCCCCTGACGGGCGGTGCGGTCCAGGAGGAGCTGGTAGCGCACCAGGGTCCGAGCCCGACCGGGGCCCGACCAGCGCTCGAGCAGGGCCGCCATCGCATCCAGCAGCCGTTCCCGCGCCCCGGGCGCGGAGGCCTCGACCGCTCCCGGGTCGAAGGTGGCCAGGTCCTCGGCGTCGAGCTGGCCGATGTGCCGGGCAAGGGCGTCGAGCAGGGCCAGACGGGTGCGGAAGTAGTAGGACGTGCTCCCCGCGCTCAGCCCCGCCCGCGCGTCCACGGCCCGGTGGGTGAGGGCCCGAAGCCCTCCGGCGGCCGCAACCTCCAGGGCCGCGTCGAGCAGACGCCGGCGCCGATCCCCTGCCGCCGTCATCCTCGTCCGCATGGTATCCGCCGTGGGGGGTGTCGCTCCTCCCGCCCCCGAGACCGGCCCGGTGCGGTCAGAGGAGGCCGGCCGGGGGCCCCGGGCACGACTCCGCGCCCGTCGCCACGAACGCCGTCCGGACTGCAACCGTTGCCCCTCCCCCGGGGTTCAAGGATCATGATGACGGCACCCACGGCTGGCGAAACCCCCGCTCCGACCACCGTCCCGATCCCGACCTCGCGGGGCACGTTCCAGGCCCGCTTCTCCCATCTCGGTCTGTGCGCCCTGGGCTTCCCGAGCCCGGACGGCTCCCGCACGACCGGGGCGCCGGCCGAGGCCGACCCGCGCCCTCGCCTCCTGGCCGAGGAGCTGGAGGCGTACCTCGGCGGCGGGCTCCGAGGCTTCTCCGTCCCGCTCGACCTCTCCGGCACCCCCTTCCAGCTCCGCGTCTGGCAGGAGCTGCAGACCATCCCCTACGGGGAGGTGCGCACCTATCGGGACCTGGCCGTGGCCCTGGGACGCCCCACCGCCGTCCGGGCGGTGGGCGCCGCCGTCGGCGCCAATCCGGTCCCCATCCTCGTGCCCTGCCACCGGGTGATCGGCAGCGATGGCCGGCTGGTGGGCTTCGCGGCCGGCCTGGACTGGAAGCGGCGGCTGCTGGCGATCGAGGCCGGCGCCGGCAGGGGGCTCACCGGGGCGATGGCACCGCCCCCCTTCCCGATCGATCGGTAGCGGGAGCGGGACCCCACGCCGACCGACCGGCCGGAGCGGTTCACCGGCGGGGTCCGGGTGGCCCGCGGACGCACCCCGCTCACGGTTTGACGCGCTCAAGCGGCCCGTCTACGTTTGGAAGTGGTCGAGACGTGTGTCGGGCGGATGGCCCGACCTCGGGTGGAGGTGGTGGCATGTGGAAGCCGGAGCCCAGTGACGTCGACCTGCGGTACCTGGTCGAGCAGGACCAGCTGACCGAGGACGGCCTCCTCCAGGCGTACCGCACCATGTGCACGATCCGTGCCTTCGAAGAGGCCATCGCCGAGCGCTACGCGGTGGGCAAGACCCCCAGGTTCGACATGGCCAGCGGGCCCATCCGGGGTGAGATGCACCTGGCGGTCGGCCAGGAGGCGGTGGCGGTCGGCGTCTGCCCGCTGCTCGAGGCAAAGGACGCGGTGGTCAGCACCCACCGACCGCACCATCACGCCCTGGCCAAGGGGGTGGACCCCGGCCGGCTGGCGGCGGAGATCTTCGGCCGGCAGACCGGCCTCTGCCAGGGCAAGGGCGGCCACATGCACCTCTTCGACCGGGAGCTGAACTTCGCCTGCAGCGGCATCGTGGGCGCCTCTTTCCCCCAGGCGGCGGGCGCCGCCTTCGCCTTCCGCCATCGGGGCGAGCCCCGGGTGGCGGTGGCGTTCGCCGGTGAGGGCGCCGCCAACCACGGCACCTTCGCCGAGACGCTGAACGCGGCCGTGCTGTGGCAGCTGCCGCTGGTGATCGTCATCGAGGACAACCTCTACGCGGACTCCACCCCCAAGTGGGCCGGACTGGCCCAGCCCCATCAGTTCCAGCGCGCGCTGGGTTACAACCTCCCCGCCTACCTGGTCGACGGCATGGACGTCATGGACGTCCGCCGGGCGGCGCGGCGGGCGATCGAGCAGGCGCGCCAGGGGAGGGGCCCGAGCGTGATCGAGGCCGTGTGCTACCGCTACCGCGGGCACTTCGAGGGCGACGCCGAGGAGTACCGGACCCGGGAGGAGCTGGAGCGCTGGCGCGCCCTGGACCCCATCTCCCGGCTGGGGGGGCGTCTGCGACGCCTGGGCTGGGCGGACGGCGACCGTCTGGCACGGATCGAGGCCGAGGCCCGGGATGTGGTCGCGGCCGCCGTGGCCTTCGCCGAGCGCAGCCCGTTGCCCGATCCCGGGGAAGCGCTGACGGGGGTCTTTGGCTGAGGAGGCGACCGGCAGGTCGGGTCGAGGAGGAGGTGGATCGAATGCGGAAGCTGCGTGGCATCGCCGCCGCGATCGCGGAAGCGGTGGACCAGGAGATGGCGGCCGACCCCGCCGTGGTCGTGCTCGGGGAGGACGTCACCTACTGGGGCGCGGTGTTCGGCTTCTCGATGGGCCTCATGCAGAGGTACGGTCGGGAACGGGTCGTGGACACCCCGATCACCGAGCAGACCTTCATGGGCATGGCGGTCGGGGCCGCGGCCGCCGGCCTGCGTCCGGTGGTGTCGCTGATGTTCGTGGACTTCCTGGGCGCCGGCTTCGACCAGATGTTCAACCACATGGCCAAGAACCACTACATGTCCGGTGGCCAGGTGGCGATGCCGGTGACGGTCCTGACCGCCGTGGGCGGCGGCTACGGGGACGCCGCCCAGCACTCCCAGGTGCTCTACGGGCTCTTCGCCCACCTCCCGGGGTTCAAGGTCGTCGTCCCGGCCACCGCCTACGACGCCAAGGGCCTGACCACCAGCGCCCTGCGCGACCCCAACCCCGTGCTCGTCTTCGGCCACAAGCTGCTCACCGGCCTTCCCTTCCTCCCCTTCGAGGGCCTGGAAGAGGAGGAGGTTCCCGAGTCGCCCTACACGGTCGAGCTGGGACGGGCCGCGGTCCGGCGCGAGGGCCGCGACCTGACCCTGATCGCGGCCGGCCTCATGGTCCACCGCTGCCTGCGCGCGGCCGACCGGCTGGCCGGCGAGGGGATCTCGGCCGAGGTGGTGGACGTGCGCACGCTGGTGCCGCTGGACGTCGAGACCCTGGTGGCGTCGGCCCGCAGGACCGGCCGGGTCCTGATCGTGGACGAGGACTACCAGAGCTACGGGATGTCCGGCGAGCTGGCCTTCCGCATCCAGGCGGGTGCGTTCGGCGCCCTCCAGGCCCCGATCCGGCGGCTGGCGGTGCCGGACGTGCCCATCCCGTTCTCGGAGCCGCTGGAGCGGGCGGTGATCCCGAGCGTGGATCGCATCTGCGAGGAGGCGCGGGCGTTGCTCGGGGCTGCGGCGGCCGCCTCCTCTCCGTAGGACGTCGGGAAGGCGGTCGCCGCTCACTCCGTATACCCTCTGGAGGGATGGAGCGGTTCGGGGTTCGTGCGGGCGCACCCCCGCCCCGCGGGGACGGCCGGGACGGCGCCCCGGCGGACGGGTTGCCCGACGGAGACGGCGGATGAGCGGCCGCTTCCTCTCCATGTACGAGGCCGCGGGCGGGGAGGAGACGTTCACCCGCCTGGTCCGGCACTTCTACGCCGGCGTGGCCACGGACCCGATCCTTCGGCCCCTCTACCCCGCCGACCCGGCCGGGCTCGCCGCCGCCGAGGAGCACCTCCGGCTCTTCCTCATCCAGTACTGGGGCGGTCCCGCCTGGTACACGGAGCGGCGTGGCCATCCGCGCCTGCGCCTGCGCCACCTTCCCTTTCCCATCGGGCGGGCCGAACGCGATGCCTGGCTGCGGCGCATGCGGGAGGCCATGGACGCGGTCGGACTGCCGGCGCCGGTGCGGGAGGCCTTCGATCGCTACTTCGAGTCGGCGGCGACGGCGATGATGAATCGGCCGGAGGCGGCGGGGTAGGCCGACCCGCACGATGGCGCTCCCGGCGGGTCGCTAGAATTCCGACCGTGGCTTACGTGATCACCCAGCCCTGCATCGGCGTGAAGGACGCCTCCTGCGTGGAAGTCTGCCCGGTCGACTGCATCCACACCGACGACGAGGCCGAGATGTACTACATCGACCCCGACGAGTGCATCGACTGCGGCGCCTGCGTTGATCCCTGCCCGGTGGA
>JAJPKS010000425.1 GCA_021323605.1 Bacillota bacterium
GGAAGAACTGGCGGCGGCCGGGAGGGCCGATCGTGCCCACGCCCATGCGGTCGACCGGGTCGAGGTCTATGCTTCGCGCCACGGTTCAGAGGGTACCTCGCCCTCCCTCGACTCCCCACGGCGATCTGGTTTCGCCGCATCCGGGGTTGGGAAAGCTAGCGAGGTACGGAGATCGAGAGCACACCATCACTACCATCACTGCGGAGGAACACATGCCAAAGACGGTTGGAATCGACCTCGGCACCACCAACTCCGTGATCGCGGTCATGGAGGGGGGTGAGCCCGTGGTCATCCCCAACTCGGAGGGGTCGCGCACCACGCCCTCGGTGGTCGCCTTCACCAAGTCGGGTGAGCGGCTGGTGGGGCAGCTGGCGCGCCGGCAGGCCGCGGTCAACCCGGAGAACACGGTCTACTCGATCAAGCGCTTCATGGGCCGCCGCTTCGGTGAGGTGGAGTCGGAGCGCAAGATCGTGCCCTACAAGGTCAAGCCCGGGCGGGAGGACCGGGCGGTGGTCGAGGTCCCGAACGCGGGCAAGGAGTTCACGCCCGAGGAGATCTCGGCCATGATCCTGCAGAAGCTGAAGGCCGACGCCGAGGCCTACCTGGGGGAGAAGGTCACCGACGCGGTGATCACGGTGCCGGCCTACTTCAACGACTCCCAGCGCCAGGCGACCAAGAACGCGGGCCAGATCGCGGGGCTGAACGTGCTCCGGATCATCAACGAGCCCACCGCCGCTTCGCTGGCCTACGGACTGGACAAGAAGGCGAACGAGACCATCCTCGTCTTCGACCTGGGGGGCGGGACCTTCGACGTCTCCATCCTGGACGTGGGCGACGGGGTCTTCGAGGTCAAGGCCACCAACGGGGACACGCACCTGGGCGGGGACGACTACGACCGCCGGATCGTGGACTGGCTGGCGGAGGAGTTCAAGAAGGAGCACGGCATCGACCTCAAGGCGGACCGGCAGGCACTGCAGCGGCTGACCGAGGCGGCGGAGCGGGCCAAGATCGAGCTCTCCTCGCGGCTGGAGACCACGATCAACCTGCCCTTCATCACCGCCGACCAGACCGGACCCAAGCACCTGGAGGCGACGCTCACCCGGGCCAGGTTCGAGGCCCTGACGGCGGATCTGACGGAGCGGCTCCGGGGTCCGTTCATGGCCGCGCTCCAGGACGCCGGCCTCACCCCGCAGCAGATCAGCGAGGTGGTGCTGGTGGGAGGCGCGACCCGGATGCCGGTGGTGCAGCAGCTGGTCAGGGAGCTGGCCGGGGGCAAAGAGCCGCACAAGGGGGTGAACCCGGACGAGGTGGTGGCGGTCGGAGCCGCCATCCAGGCCGGCGTGCTCAAGGGCGAGGTCAAGGACGTCCTGCTCCTGGACGTGACCCCGCTCTCGCTGGGCATCGAGACCCTGGGCGGGATCTTCACCAAGCTGATCGAGCGCAACACCACCATCCCGACCTCGCGCTCGCAGATCTTCAGCACCGCTGCCGACAACCAGACCTCGGTCGAGGTCCACGTGCTGCAGGGGGAGCGCGAGTTCGCCCGGGACAACCGCACCCTGGGCCGCTTCCACCTCGACGGCATCCCGCCGGCCCCGCGCGGCGTGCCTCAGATCGAGGTCACCTTCGACATCGACGCCAACGGCATCCTCAACGTCAAGGCCAAGGACCTGGGCACCGGTCGCGAGCAGTCGGTCACCATCACCGCCTCCTCGACCCTGAACAAGGACGAGGTCGAGCGGCTGGTGAAAGAGGCCGAGCAGCACGCGGCGGAGGACCGAGCCCGGCGCGAGGAGGTCGAGATCCGCAACCAGGCCGACCAGATGATCTACCAGGCCGAGAAGGTGCTGAAGGAGCACGGCGAGCGCATCCCCGCCGACGTCCGCAGCGAGGTCGAGACCAAGCTGGAGACGCTCCGAAGCGCCACCAGGGGGGGCGACACGAACACGCTCCGTCAGGCCATGGACGACTTCAACCTGGCGCTCCAGAAGGTGGGTCAGTACATCTACCAGCAGGCGGGCACGGGCAGCGGCTCGACCGGCGGGCAGGCGTCCCCCGGCGAGCAGCCTCCCCAGGACGACGTGGTCGACGCCGACTACCGGGAGGTGAACTGATGGGGCGGGGGAGCACCACCTCCCCCCTCCGTCCTCCCGATGCCGCCGGAGGCCGGGTCCGGCGCCCCGGCGACGATACAATGGGCCCTCAGCCCGAGCCGACGTAGCTCAGCCGGTAGAGCAGCCGCCTCGTAAGCGGCAGGTCGTGGGTTCGAGTCCCACCGTCGGCTCCACCGTGGGGCCGGAGGGCGGCGTGGCGGGCGGCTCCCTTCGGTTCGCCGTCTACTCCGTCCTGGTCCCGGGAGGGGCCGCCGCCGGGGCCGCACCCGCCGGTCGTTTGCGTTCCGGCGCGGGGAGCCCGAACAGGCGCATGGCGTTACCGCCCAGGATGTCGCGCCTGGCCTCCTCGGAAAGGAAGGGCAGGTCCCAGATCATCGTGGGCAGGTCGAAGTCCTGGTGGGGATAGTCGCTGGAGTAGAGCAACCGCGAGGGGCCGCCCATCATCTCGATCATCGTCCGCATGTGCTCGGGGTCGTCCAAGGGCTCGAAGGGCTGGGTGGTGAAGAACATCTCCTGGATGTAGGCGCTGGGCAGACGGCGGAGCAGCGGCGCCTCCGAGGAGCGCTGCCGGTACTCGTTGTCCAACCTGGCGACCAGGAACGGAACCCAGGCCTGGCCCGCCTCCATGAAGATGAAGCGGACGTTCGGGAACCGCTCCGGCAGCCCGTTCACGACCAGGTTGGTGAGCTGCAGCATGGCGTAGAAGGGAAAGCCCAGGGCGTGGGCGGACAGGAACCGGTTCAGCTGCTCGAAAGGACGATCGGACCAGTTGGGGCCGGAGTGGAAGGCGAGGGGGAGCGACCGCTCGTCGAGGGCCGCGAAGACCTTGACGAAGCGATTCTCGTGGATGGGCTGGTAGCGAACCGCGGTGACCATGAACCCGAGCACCCCGGGGGCCCCGGCGAACTCCTCGATGAAGTCCACGCTGGCCTCCGGGTTGGAGAGTGGCAGGTAGGCCATGGTCCGGATGCGGGGGCTGGCGACCAGGACGTCCCGCACCAGCCATCGGTTGTAGGCGCGGGCCAGCTCGACCTCGACCTCGGGCTGGGGATGGGTGCCCAGGGTCAACATCGGGGTCGGGAAGAGGATCGAGTAGTCGATCGCCATCTGGTCCATGGAGTGCAGCAGACCCGCGGCCAGGGGGTGGATCCCGGCTCGATCGCCGGTCGGCAGGTGCATGTCGAGGTCGGTCTTGATGCGGCCGGACACGGTGCGGTCGCCGAGGTTGCCGGGCAGGAGGGCGTGCATGGCCATGCCCAGGGACGACCGTTCGAACGACCGCCGGACGTTGGGGTTGTCGATGTAACGCACGATCTCGGGCAGGGCCGTGGTCTCGTACAGGTGGCAGTCGCAGTCGACCACCGGCACCTCGTCCAGCCCTCGCCGTTCCACCTCGCGGCGGGCGTTGGCGAGGAAGTTGAAGCTCCGATCCGGGATCACCCGCGCCTGAGGCGCGCCCTCGTCCTTCACTTCTCCACCTCCTGGTCCGGCTCACACGTCGAACGGCGAGGCCGGCTCGAAGGTCGTCACCTCCGCCGCTCTCAGCATCTCGGCCGTCGTCACCGCCACCTCCTCGGCCCTCAGGGCCCGGCCTCGAAGGAGGAACGCCGGCCGCCAGCCCCGCCGGTGGGCGCGGACCGGGCCGCGAACGTTGGCGCCGCTCCTCTCGGCCAGGGGGTCGACCGGCTCCTCGACCCTCTGGTGGGGTCCGAACGGCTCAGACCCGGACGTAGACCTGGCCCTCCCGAACCACGACCTCGAAGCGCCGGAGCCGGAAGCGCGGGTCGGCGACGCACGCGCCGGTGGCCAGGTCGTATTCCCAGCCGTGCCAGGGGCAGGCGATCCGCACCTGATCGTCGGCGAAGCGCTCGCCGGCCACGGTTCGGTCCGGGTTCAGCACCGCCTCGTAGCGGCCCACGATCTCGCCGGTGCAGACCGGCCCTCCCTGGTGGCAGCAACGGTTCTCGTAGGCGCGCAGCTCCCCGTTGACGCGAAAGACGCCCACCTCCACCTCTCCCGCCACCGCCAGCACGCCCCCTCCCTCCGGGATCTCGGCCAGGGGCCCGACCCGGTACTCGACGGACACGGTTCAGACGGTGACGTGGGAGGCGAGGGCCTCGAAGCGGTGCTCGCGCATCTCCGCATCGAGGCCCCAGCGGTGGGCGAAGTCCAGGGCCTCGCGGTACGCCTCCTCCGGGTAGGGCTCGAAGACCAGCAGCTCGCCCCGCCCGAAGCGCGACCAGTCGTGGTCGCCGGCGAGGTCGGGGGGCAGGTTGCGCTCCCAGAGGTGCAGATAGCGCTCGGGCGTGGCCCGCAGGGCGTGGTCGGCGCGCCGCAGGGCGCGGAAGTAGGGCCCGAGCACCGCCGGCCCCAGGCTGGCGGCGACCCAGAAAAGGGTGCGGAACTCGCCGGCGGCCAGCTTGCGCAGCCCGTGCGCCTCGGCGATCGGGATCTCGGGGTCGAGCAGGTTGGCGACCTCGACCTCGCCCGCGAGCAGGGCCTGGAGTCGGCGGCCGGGGCCGCCGACGTTGACCACCCGGATGCGGTCCCGGGGCAGCACCGCCTCCAGCGTGCGCAGGGCGGTGAAGTGGCTGCCGGCCATCAGCCCCACCCCGACCGGGACCTGGTCCAGGTCCGACACCCGCTCCAGGCGCGATCCGGGGGCGGCGAAGAGGGCGTGCCGGGCGACACCGTAGAGGTCGGGCACGAACCGGCCCATGCCCGCCCCGGCGTTGCAGATGGAGCCCCACTCGCAGGCCGAGTTCGCCACCTCCCGGGCCTCCAGGAAGGGCCGGTCCTGGGGTCGATGCAGGTAAGGCGACTCCCGGTGGCTGCTGACCGCGTGCATGACGTCGGTGAGCAACTCCGGCTGGAGCCCCTCCGCCTCGTAGAAGCCCTCCTCGAGGGCGATCCACTCGTGCAGGCGCATGAAGTGCGGCACCACCTGGACGCGCATCGCCACCACCTCCGGGCTGGGACGATACCACGTCTCCCGAAGCCGGGCTCAGGGCACCGTCCGTCGCCCCGCCCGAGCCGTGGCCGCCGGCGCCTCGCCTCCGGCGCGGAGCCGGGACCACCGGGCTCGGATACGATGCCTGGCTATGGACGAGCTCAGGGTGGAGCCACTGGCCGAGCACGAGCTGAACCTCATCCGCCCGCTGTTGGTCGACCTCCACCTGCACGAGCAACGGCACTATGCGGATCACCCCCAGCTCACCCGCGAGCAGTACGAGCACGTGCTGTCGGAGGTCCCGGCCGGTTTTCGGGGCGAGAACGTGATCTTCGCCGCCCGCGACCCCTCCGGCGGGCTGGTCGGGTTCTGCTGGGTGGTGCTGTTCGATCCCGGGACGGGGCTGGAGGGGGAGATCGCCGAGGTCTACGTGCGCGAGTCCCACCGCGGACGCGGGGTGGGCGAGTCGCTGGTGCGGAGGGCGGTCCGGCTCTTCGAGGAACGCGGGGTGACCCTGGGCTACGTGTGGACCCGGCCCGACAACCAGGCGGCGACGCGCCTCTACCGCGGGGCCGGGTTCCGCCCCACCTCTCAGCTGGTCCTGACCTGGTATCCGGGATAGCCGCTCCGGTCCGGGGCGGTGCCGGCCACCCACCTACAATGGGCCCGTGATCGAGCCCGAAGGGCCCGAGTCACCTCAGCGACCGCGAGCGACCGGGGTCGGCTGGATCACGCCGGGCGCGTTCATCGCCTCCCTGCTCGTGGCCGCGATCGCCGGCGGCGCGGTGGCGGCCGGGGTGACGCTGGGCATCCTGCATCTGCAGTCGCGCTCCAGCCCGCCGCCGGTGCTGGTAGGAGGGGCCAGCGTGAGCGACACCTCGGCCACGGCCGGCGTGGCCCAGAAGGCGGCTCCGGCCGTGGTCTCGGTGATCACCGACGACCGGAGCCTGAGCCATGGCTCCGGCTTCCTGGTGACCGGCGACGGGTACGTGGTGACCACGGTGGGAGTGGTGGCCAACTCGCACACCCTGGAGGTCCTGGCCTCCACCGCCGGTGGCCTGCAGCGCTACGAAGCCCGCCTGGTCGACTACGACTGCCAGACCGGCCTCGCCGTCTTGAAGGTCGACCACGTGTCCAACCTGGCCGCGCTGACCCTGGGCGACTCGACCAGCCTGGGTCTCGGCCAGAGCGTGGTCGTGGTCGGCGGGCCGCTGACCGCGGGCGGAACCGTCAGCCGGGGAGTGGTGAGCGCCCTCGAGCGGACGGTGATGGTGGGCGACGGCCACGGCGGCACGCTTCAGATCGGGGATGTGTTCCAGACCGACGCCCCTCTCCAGCCGGACGCGGTCGGGGCGCCGGTGGTCGACCTCGGCGGTCAGGTGGTGGGGATCGTGGTCTCGGCCGAGGGCGCCCCCGCTCCGGGGGCGTACGCGTTCGGGGCGAGCGACGTGCAGCAGGAGGTGCAGCAGATCGTCCAGACCGGCCAGCTGGCCGTCCCCACCCTGGGGGCGAGCACGGTGGAGGTCACGGCCGACCAGGTGGCCCTGCACGGGGGGGTCCTCGGAGCCCGGCTGACGGCGGTGGCGGCCGGGGGACCCGCCGCCGCCGCCGGCCTCCAGGTGGGCGATGTCATCGTCCAGATCGACGCCCAGCGGCTGGACGACGCCCATCCTCTCCCGCAGCTGCTGCGGACCCGTTTCCAGCCGGGCCAGCGGGTCACGATCACCTACCAGCGGAACGGGGCGGTGAGCCAGGTCCAGCTCACGCTCGCCGGGGCTCACCCGGCGTGCCCCTGAGGGCGGCCGTTTCCGAACGGGGCGGACGCCCGGGCCGGCGGCCCGGGCGAGGGTTGAGGTAGCGAGGAGGAGAAGACGAAGACGTGGACGTGACATGGCTGGGACACAGCTGCTTTCGGCTTCGCGGTCGCGGCGCCGTGGTCGTCACCGATCCCTATCCACCGGCGCTGGGCCCCCGACTCCGGCTGGAGGCCGACGTGGTGACCGTGAGCCACCACCACCGGAGTCACGACCATGTCCAGGCGGTGAAGGAGGCGCTGGTCATCGACACGCCGGGGGAGTTCGAGCACGCGGGCGTGGTGGTGCGCGGCCTGCCCAGCTTCCACGACGGCCGCCGGGGCGCCGACCACGGCCGGAACACGATCTACGTGGTCGAGATCGACGACGTGGCCGTGTGTCACCTGGGGGACCTCGGCCATCCGCTGGACGACGAGACGGTGGACGACATCGGCAAGGTGGACGTGCTCCTGGTGCCCGCGGGGGGATCGTGCGTGCTCGACGGCGCGAGGGCGGCCGAGGTGGTGAGGCAGGTGGCGCCGCGGTTCGTCGTGCCCATGCACTACGACCACCCGCTGATCAAGCGCGAGCTGGGCCCGGTCCGGCGTTTCCTGGAGGAGATGGGCGTGGCGGAGATCGAACCGCAGTCCAGGCTCGGCCTCCAGCCGAGCCAGGCCGAGGCCGAGACCCGGGTGGTGCTGCTGGAGCCCCGGGCCTAGGCTCCGGCGTGGTCACGCGGGTCCGGGCGGTGGCCCCGGTACAATCGGGGAAACCGCAGGAGGTCCGGGTTGCCCTATTTCGTTTTCGTGACCGGCGGTGTCGTGTCCTCCCTCGGCAAAGGGATCACCACGGCCTCGATCGGCGCCATCTTGAAGAGCCGGGGGCTCTCGGTCTATCTCCAGAAGCTGGATCCCTACCTCAACGTCGACCCGGGGACGATGAGCCCCTACCAGCACGGGGAGGTCTTCGTCACCGACGACGGGGCGGAGACGGACCTCGACCTGGGCCACTACGAGCGGTTCGTGGACGAGAACCTGTCCGCCGCCTCCAACGTGACCACGGGCAAGGTCTACTCCGAGGTCATCGCCAAGGAACGTCGCGGGGACTACCTGGGGGCGACGGTCCAGGTCATCCCCCACGTGACCAACGAGATCAAGGAGCGCATCCTCCGGGCCCAGCGGGAGTCACAGGCCGAGGTCGTCGTCTGCGAGGTGGGGGGGACGGTCGGGGACATCGAGAGCCAGCCCTTCCTGGAGTCGATCCGCCAGCTGAAGAACGACCTGGGCCGGTCCCGGGTCTTCTACGTGCACGTCTCCCTGGTGCCGCTGATCCGGGGAGAGGAGATGAAGACCAAACCCACCCAGCACTCGGTCCAGGCCCTGCGGGCGATCGGCATCCAGCCGGACGCCATCGTGGCCCGTTCCGAGCGGCCCATCGATCAGGACATCCGGGAGAAGATCGCGCTCTTCTGCGACGTTCCCCGGGAGGGGGTGATCAGCGTCCCCGACGTCGACTCCATCTACCAGGTGCCCCTCATGCTCGAGGAGGCGGGGCTGGGCCGGGTCATCTGCCGCCACTTCGGCATCGCCGAACGCTCGCCGGACCTGGAACCGTGGCGACGCCTGGTGGAGCGCATCCAGCGGCCCCGGGGGGCGGTGCCGGTGGCCCTGGTGGGCAAGTACGTCCAGCTACCCGACGCCTACCTGTCGGTCACCGAGTCCCTGCGCCACGCGGGCTTCTTCCACGATGTGGCCATCGACCTCCGCTGGGTCTCCTCGGAGCGGCTCGACCAGGGCGACACCTCCCCGCTGCGCGGCGTCGCCGGTATCGTGGTGCCGGGGGGATTCGGACACCGTGGCATCGAGGGGAAGATCGTGGCCTCCCGCTACGCTCGGCACAACCGCATTCCGTACCTCGGGCTGTGCCTGGGGCTCCAGTGCGCCGTGATCGACTTCGCCCGCGAGGTGCTGGACGCGCCCGACGCCAACTCGACCGAGTTCGCCGCCTTCACCTCGACCCCGGTCATCGACCTGATGCCGGAGCAGCGCGACGTGGCCGGGCTGGGGGGGACCATGCGGCTGGGACTCTATCCCTGCAAGCTGGTGCCCGGGACCCGGGCCCACCGGGCCTACGGCGAGCCGATCGTGTACGAGCGCCACCGTCACCGCTTCGAGTTCAACAACGAGTACCGGGAGGTGCTCCAGCAGGCGGGCATGGTGTTCAGCGGGCTCTCGCCGAACGGTCGGCTGGTCGAGATCGTGGAGCTGGCGGAGCATCCCTGGTTCGTGGCCAGCCAGTTCCATCCCGAGTTCCGGAGCCGACCCCAGCGGCCACACCCTCTCTTCCGGGATTTCGTCCGGGCCGCGATCGAGGCCAGCGGCATCGACCAGATGGAGCTGAGCCCTCCGGAGCTCCCGGCAGAGATCACCTAGCGGCCATGGATGGCCAGGGAGTGCGATCGATCGAGGTGCGGACCGGCGTGCCCGTGAGCCTGGTGTCCGTGACCGAGTCCGCGGCCCTGGCCTGTGGGCGTACCATCGGACGGGGCGAGGTGGAGCGGGCACGGGAGACGGCGGCCTCGGCCATGCTCCACGCGCTCGAGGTGGCGGGTGTCTGCGGCCGGGTCGTGCTCGGGCCCCGGGGTGACCCCATCCTCTCCCACGGGGCCACGGTGGGACGACCCGAGGACCCGAGCTTCGACCTCGGGGTCTATCCGGTCGAGGGCGCCACGCTGGTGGCTCGAGGGCTCCCGGGCGCGATCTCGGTCCTGGTGGCCGCCGAGCCGGGCGCGTTCCCCGTCCTCCCGGCCGTGTCCTACGCCGAGAAGCTGGTGGCCGGCCCGGCGGCCAGGGGCGGCCTCGACCTGGACGACGCCCTGGCGGACAACCTGCGCCGGATCGCCTTCGCCCGCGACGTGCGGGTGGCGGACCTGGTGGTGGCCGTCCTCGATCGCCCCCGTCATCGCGATCTGATCGAGGAGGTGCGGGCCGCGGGGGCGAGGATCCTCCTGCTGGAGGAGGGCGAGATCGCCGGGGCCCTGCTCGCGGCGGCGAGCGGGACCGGGGTCGACGCCATGGTCGGGATCGGCGGTCTGGACGAGACCATCATCGCCGCCTGCGCCGTACGCTGCCTGGACGGCGAGATCCAGGCTCGTCTCTGGCCGCGCAACGATGAGGAGCGGTTCCTCGCCGGCGAGGAGCTGGGCCGTGTCTACAGGGTGGCGGAGCTGGCCCCCGAGCAGCTGGAGGTGGCCGTGACCGGCATCAGCGGGGGGCCGCTGCTCCGCGGCGTGGAGTTCGGCAGCCACGGGGCGGAGACCGAGTCCCTCGACATGTCGACGCGCTTCCGGCGGACCGTGCGCCGGATCAGGACCTGGCACCTGCCATAGCGTCCGGTCGCGACCCTCCGTAAGGATTTCGTACGCGTCCCGCCGCTCGATCCGCTCGCACTGCCATCCGTTGGTTGCACAGATGGTGATGCGGGTATGCTCAACTCACATGAGCTGGGCGCCACCACCCTACGGCCCCTCCGGTCCGCCGAGGGTACCTCCAGAGCAGCCGCCTCCGGCCGACTACGACCCCTGGCAGCAACCGTACGACCCGTACCGGCCGCCGCGCCCGGTGTCGCCTCGCCGCCGGGGGGGCGTGCTCGGGGCACTGCTGGCCGTGCTGGCCGCCATCGCCGCCTACGGCAAGTACGCCCTCCTCTTCCTGCTGAAGTTCGGGGCCTTCCAGACCCTGCTCTCGTTGTTGATCAGCTTCGGCGCCTACGCCCTCTTCGGCGGTCCCTGGTTCGCGGCCGGCCTGGTGCTCATGATCCTGTGCCACGAGATGGGGCACGTGGTCGAGATCCGCCGCCAGGGCATGAGGGCCTCGGCCCCGCTCTTCATCCCCTTCTTCGGGGCCGCCATCTTCCAGCGTCAGCACCCCACCGATGCACTGAAACAGGCGCAGATCGGCATCGCCGGTCCCATCGCCGGCACCGTGGCGGCGACGGTGGCGTTCGTGCTGTACGGGAGCACACACTGGGTCCCCCTGCTCCTCTGGGCCTACCTGGGCTTCTTCATCAACCTCTTCAACCTGATCCCGATCGGGATGCTGGACGGCGGCTGGATCCTGGCCGTGGTCTCCAAGTGGTTCCAGGTGCTGGGGCTGGTGGCGCTGGTCCTGGCCGTGTTCTGGTTCGGGTTCAGCCCCATCGTGCTGATCATCGCGGTGCTGGCGATCCCGGCCATGATCGAGCGGTTCCGCAACGACAGCCTTCCCTACTACCGGTCGGTGCCGGTGCCGGCCCGGCTGGCCATGGGCGCGGCCTGGCTCTTCCTGACCGGGTATCTGGGCTTCGCCGCCTTCCAGGCTCACCAGATCCTGCAGACGCTGGTCGGGTAAACTCGGTCCTCCGGCAGCCGGCCGGGGCCGCCCGGAGTCGCGGTGCGGTTTGCCATCCCACGCGGTGGGAAAGAATTGCGGAGTCAGATGAGAGCCAACATCCACCCCACCTTCTACGAGGACGCGGTCGTGACCTGCGGCTGCGGCAACCGGTTCGTCACCGGCTCCACGGTCAGGGAGCTGAAGACCGAGGTCTGCTCCGCCTGCCACCCGTTCTACACCGGACAGCAGCGGATCATCGACACCGGCGGGCAGGTCGAGCGCTTCCGTAAGCGAGCAGCCAGGTCCGCCCGGCGATAGGACCGGTGATGTCCGCCCCTGAGGCGGCGGCCACCGGGCCGGTTGCACGGGGAGCCGACGGCTTCTTCTACGGAGGGCAGGCCGTGGTCGAAGGCGTCATGATGCGTGGCCCGCGTTGCTACGCGGTGGCGGTTCGGCTCCCGGGCAGCGGCCGGATCCAGGTCCTTCGGGGGGAGCTGAGGGCGCCGATCTACACCCGCCCGGTCTGGCGGCGGCCGTTCCTGCGCGGCCTGGCCGCCCTGGCCGAGCAGCTCCACCTGGGCACCCGGAGCTTGAGCTGGTCGGTGCGCGTGGCCGCCGGCGCCCAGGACGTGGAGATCGGCGGCCGTGAGGTCGCCGTCTCGCTGGGGGTGGCGCTGGCGTTCAGCCTCGGCCTGTTCTTCGGCCTGCCACTGCTGGGCGCCAGCCTGGCCGTGCGTGGCTCCGGCTCCTTCGGCTTCGTGCTGGTGGAGGGGATGCTGCGGGTGGCGCTGGTGGTGGCCTACCTGCTCGCCGTCGGGCTCCTGCCCGACGTCCGCCGGGTCTTTCAGTACCACGGCGCGGAGCACAAGGCGATCAACACCTTCGAGGTGGGCCTGCCCCTGGACGTACCCCACGCCCGGCTGGCGAGCGTCCTGCACCCTCGTTGCGGCACCGGCTTCCTGCTCGTGGTCCTGGCCGTCAGCGTGCTCGTGTTCAGCCTGGTGGCGGTCGTCCACCCCAACCTGCCCTGGGTGCTGGTGTCGAGGGTGGCGGGGGTGGGCGTGATCGCCAGCCTCAGTTTCGAGTGCATCCGGTTCATGGCCCGGCACCGCGACAACCGGCTGGTCCGGATCGCCCTGCTCCCGGTGCTCGCCACCCAGCGGCTCACCACCCGTGAGCCCGACGACCGCATGCTCGAGGTGGCGATCGCCGCCCTGAACGCGGCTCGGGAGGAAGAGACCCAGCGGACGGTGGAGGTGAGGAGGTGATCGCCCGGCTGGAGTCCCTGGTGGGGCGCTATCGCGACCTCCAGGAGGAGATGGCGAAGCCCGAGGTGATCTCCGATCCCGGGCGGCTGGCGACCCTGGGCCGTGAGCTGCACGAGCTGGAGGAGCTGGTGCGCGTCTACGACGACTACCGCCGGGCCCGGCGCGAGCTGGAGGAAGCCCGGGACCTGCTCCGCCAGGAGCGCGATCCCGAGATGCAGGAGTTCCTCAGGGGCGAGCAGCACGCCGCGGAACAGCGCATCCACCTCCTCGAGGACCGTCTCAAGGTCCTGCTCCTTCCCCGCGACCCGAACGACTCCCGTGACGTGGTGGTGGAGATCCAGGCCGCGGAGGGCGGCCAGGAGGCGGCCCTGTTCGCGGCCGACCTCTTCCGGATGTACTCCCGCTGGGCCGACGCCAAGGGCTGGAAGATCGACGTGGTCGACCTCCAGGAGACGGGGATCGGGGGTTTCGACCGGATCGAGTTCGAGGTCCACGGTGAGGGCGCCTACTCCCAGTTCAAGTTCGAGGGCGGCGTCCATCGCGTGCAGCGGGTGCCGGAGACCGAGAGCCAGGGCCGCATCCACACCTCGGCGGCGACGGTGGCGGTGCTGCCCGAGCCGGACGAGGTCGAGGTGGATCTGCCCGAAAAGGACCTCCGGATCGAGACCTCGACCTCGACCGGGCCGGGGGGGCAGAGCGTGAACACGACCTACTCCGCGGTCCGGATCACCCATCTGCCCACGGGGATGGTGGTGTCCATCCAGGACGAGAAGTCCCAGCTCAAGAACCGGGAGAAGGCCCTGCGCGTGCTTCGCGCCCGCCTCTACGAGCGGCGGCTGGCGGAGCAGCACGCCGAGATCGGGCAGCTGCGCCGGTCCATGGTCCGGAGCGGCAACCGCTCGGAGAAGATCCGGACCTACAACTTCAAGGAGAACCGGGTCACCGACCATCGCATCAACCTGACGCTGTACAAGCTGGACCGCATCCTCTCCGGGGAGCTGGACGAGCTGATCACCCAGCTGGCGGCGGCGGAACGGGAGGCGCGAAGTGCGGCTCTCGGCGGCGGCTGAGCGTTTCGACGGCGGCACGGCGGATCGCCCGCCGCCCCGGCCGCAGGGCGGGGGCGCTCCCCCGGGGCGCCGTGAGGGCACGTCCCCCCGGGTGCGGCTGACCTTGATCGAGGTCCTCCGGCGCGCAACCGGTCACCTCGGCGCCCACGGCTCCGCCTCGCCCAGACTGGACGCCGAGGTGCTGCTCGCCCACGTGCTCGGACTACGGCGTCTGGACCTCTACCTGCAGCACGACCGTCCGCTGGGCGAGGCCGAACTCGCCCCCTACCGGGAGCTGATCGCGCGACGGGCCAGGGGCACGCCGGTCGCCTACCTGGTCGGCCACCGGGAGTTCATGAAGCTGGACTTCGAGGTCACCCCGGCGGTCCTGGTGCCCAACCCCGACACCGAGGTGCTGGTCGAACGGGCGGTCTCCTGGGCCCGGGAGCGGGGACGGCCGGTGCGGGTGGCCGATGTGGGGACGGGCAGCGGCTGTATCGCGATCGCGGTGGCCCACTAC
>JAJPKS010000054.1 GCA_021323605.1 Bacillota bacterium
CGGTACTACCTGGATGCGGACCGCCTGAGCCTGAGCCCGAGCCCGCCGGAGGCCGCCGCCCAGGTGACCTACGCCGGCCTGGGCGACGGGGTGACCTTCTCCACCCCGCCTCTGGAGCGGGAGACGGAGATCACCGGGCCCATCGCCGCCCGGCTCTTCGTCAGCTCGTCCACCGTGGACGCCGACCTCTTCCTGGTGGTACGGGTCTTCGACCCCCAGGGTCGCGAGGTCGTCTTCCAGGGCGCGCTCGACCCCAACACCCCCATCGCCCAGGGATGGCTGCGCGCCTCCCACCGCCGGCTGGACCCGGAGCGCAGCCTCCCCTACCGTCCCTACCACACCCACGACCGGGTGGAGCCCCTGACGCCGGGGACGGTGTACGAGCTGGAGGTCGAGGTCTGGCCCACCTGCATCGTGGTGCCGCCCGGCTACCGGGTGGCGCTCAGTGTGCGCGGCAAGGACTACGAGTACGAGGGGGAGCTGGACGAGTTCGCCCGCAGCTTCGCCTACGCCTCACGCGGGTGCGGCCCCTTCCTGCACGCCGATCCGGAGGATCGCCCCCCTGAGGTGTTCGGCGGCGACGTCACCCTCTACACCGGCGGCGCCCGCGCCTCCTATCTCCTCCTGCCCGTGATCCCGCCGGCCTGAGCCGCCGAGGGGCGGAGCGACGCCCCCTCCCGGGGCCCGGCGGGGCCGAGAGGGCCCGGCCAGGCCCCGGGCTCAGCGGATGGCGACCGGGCAGGGGGGCGAGCCGGCGCTGCCCGTGATCGGGATGGGCGGGCCCACGAACAGCATCTCGTAGCGGCCGTCGGCGGCGCACGCCTCGGCCAGCCGGTCGAGGTCGAACATCTCGCCCAGCAGCAGGCCCATGTACACCACGGCCACGATGTGCATGGGCTGGAAGCTGTCGGGCAGCTCGTTGGGCCGAACCTCCACGCCCCAGGTGTCGCTGGCGATGGCCGCCACCCGCTTCTCCGCCGTCCAGGGGATGGTGAAGAAGCTCAGGCCCGGCGCATCGCCGCCCGCGTACGTTCCCCACCCCTCGCGCCGGCAGCGCGCCATCTCGCCCGTGCGCAGCAGCACGATGTCCCCCTCGCCGACCTCGACGCCCTGGCTGGCCGCGGTCCCCTCCAGGTCCTCGATGGTGATCGGGTAGCCGCGCTCGAGGTACTCGACGCCCTTGTAGCGGGGCACGTCGAGCAGGACCCCGCGACCGACCAGGCGATCCTTCAGGTGTTCGACCCCGTTGCGCTCGGCGCCACGGGCGGTGACCTCGTCCGCCGGGTAGCCGTTCCACATCCGGCCCCGGTGGAAGATGTGGCACAAAGCGTCCCAGTGGGTGGCGGACTGGAGGTGGAGCACCGCCGTGTCGTCGGCGTACCCCATCTCCCGCGGGATGGGCCGCCCGGCCCAGCCCTGACGCCCCTCCACGTGGTCGGTGCCGGTGGCCACGGAGTAACGCAAGGGGTTGAACCGCCCCATGGCCCCGGTCTGAGGTCCGGCCTGGTCGAAGTTCATGGCCAGGGAGATGACCTCGCCGGTGCGCACCAGGGCGGCGGCCGCCGTCACCTTGTCCGGGGTGATGTAGTTGGTGGTGCCGGCCTGATCGTCGGCGCCCCAGCGGCCCCAGTTGCGGTACTTCTCGATGTACTCGTCCAGGACGTCCATCCCCATGACTGACCTCCGAACGGGACGTGGATGAGGCCGGAGAGCAACGGGTCGCACGCCGGCGGCCGGCTCACGGCCGGCGGCCACGGAGTCGCTCCCCCAGCTCGACGAAGGCACGAAGCGACTCGGGGTTGCTCATGGCATCGCGGTCGACCGCCTGGCCCGGCGGCGTGCCGAGCAGGATCCTGCGCACCGGCACCTCCAGCTTCTTCTGGTTCAGCGTGCGCGGGATCTCGGGGACGGCGAAGACGGCGTCGGGCACGTGCCGGGGCGAGAGGTCGCGGCGCAGCGCGATCCGGATACGCTCCTCGAGGGCGGCGTCGAGCTGGACGCCCTCCCTGAGCACCACGAAGAGCGACATGAACCCCTCCCGGCCGAGGGCGGTGAGGTCGACCACCAGGCTGTCCACGACCTCGGGCAGATCCTCGACCACGCGGTAGATCTCGGCCGAGCCGATGCGAACCCCCATGCGGTTCAGGGTGGCGTCGGAGCGACCGTAGATGACCGCCTCGCCCTCGGGGGTGATCTTGATCCAGTCGCCGTGCCGCCACACCCCCGGGTAGAGGGCGAAGTAGCTCTCGCGGTAGCGCTCGCCCGAGGCGTCGTTCCAGAGGAAGAGCGGCATCGAAGGCATGGGACGGGTCACCACCAGCTCGCCCACCTCGTCCACCACCGGGCGGCCCGTCTCGTCGAAGGCCTCCACGCTGGCTCCCAGGCAGCGGCACTGAAACCGCCCCGCCCGTACCGGGAGCGTGGGCACGCCGCCCACGAAGGGACCGCAGACGTCGGTGCCCCCGCTGACGGCCGAGAACCAGACGTGGTCGGCCACGTGCCGGTAGGACCAGGCCCACAGCTCCGGGGCCAGCGGCGAGCCCGTGTAGCAGATCGAGTGCAGACCGCGGAGATCGAAGTGCCGCCCGGGCTCGGCGCCCGCTTTGGCACAGGCCCCGATGTAGCCCGCGCTGGTGCCGAAGAACGTGATCCCGGCCTCCGGCACCAGTCCCCAGAGCGAGTCCACCTCGGGATGGCCCGGCGACCCGTCGTAGAGAACGGCGGTGCAACCGAGAAGGAGGCTGGAGACGACGATGTTCCACATCACCCAGCCGGTGGTCGTGAACCAGAAGAAGCGGTCCTTCGGCTTCAGGTCGAAGTGGATGCCGAGCGCCACCAGGAGGTCGAGCAGGATGCCGCCGTGGCCGTGGACGATGCCCTTGGGGGCGCCGGTGGTCCCGGAGCTGTAGAGCACCCAGAGCGGGTGGTCGAAGGGCACCGGCTCGAACTCCAGCCTCTCGCCCCCGGGCGGGTCCCAGGGCTGGGCGTCACGCAGCCCCCGCGTCCCCCGGCCCGGATCCAGATTGGCGACGAGCAGGGTTCGCTCCAGGCTGGGCAGGGCCTCCTGCAGCTCGCGTACCACCGGGATGCGGTCGAAGGCCCGGCCGCCGTAGCGGTAGCCGTCGGCGGTGACCAGCACCCTGGGCTCGATCTGGCGCAGGCGGTCGACGACGCTCCGCCGGCCGAAGTCCTGGGAGCAGCACGACCAGACGGCGCCGAGGCTGGCGCAGGCCAGGAAGGCCACCACGGCCTCCGGGATGTTGGGCAGGTAGGCCGCCACCCGGTCCCCGCGGCGGACGCCCATCCGGCGCAGCTGGGCGGCGAGGCCGGCCACCTGGCGGCCCAGCTCGGCCCACGAGACCTCGCCCACCGGGCTCCCCTCCCGCTTGTGGACCAGCGCCGGGCGGGCCGCCGACGCGTGGCGGAAGACGTGCTCGGCGAAGTTGAGCTCCGCTCCCGGGAACCAGCGAGCGCCGGGCATGCTCCGTCCCTCGAGCACCGTACGGTAGGGGGTGTGCGACTCGATCCGGAAGAAGTCCCAGACCGAGGCCCAGAAGGCCTCCAGCTCCTCGACCGACCAGCGCCAGAGCTGCTCGTAGGTCTCGAAGCGCAGCCCGCGCTCCGTCTCCAGCCAGCGCTGGTAGCGCACCAGATTGGAGGCCCGCTTCCGCTCCGGCGGCGCCTCCCAGAGGAGCTGCCCTTCGGTCACGGGGCCATCGGCCGCCGCCCTCACCGCCGCTCCCTCCCGCCTCTCGCCACGTGAGTAGGGTAGCCGTTCCCCCAGGAGGGCCGAAATGGCGCCGGCGACAGAGATCCCGTCCTCGAACCGTCGGATCGACAAGCGGGGCCGGCCGCCGCTACTCCTCGAGCCGCATCGGGGGCAGGTGGACGGCCACCGGCCACCGCACCCACCAGGCCCCGGTCTCCCGCCGCTCGGCCCAGGTGGTGAAGCGGTAGCGGAAGCGCCGTGCCCGCACGACGGCCGGCGGGGCGTCCGGGAAGGGGTTGCGCCGGAGCAGCTTCAGCGTCGCCCGGTCGCCGGTCAGGAGGCGGGCCATCAAGGGCACCAGCCAGGGCTCGGCGCGGGGGGGCGACAGGGCCGCGAACCACATCAGCCAGTCCAGCCGCAGGTGGTAGGGCGCCACCTGGGGTGGGCGCCGGCGCGGATCGCCGGGCTTGCCCTTGAACTCGTACTCGCGCCACTCGGCCGAGGGACCCGGCTCCGCGCTGGCCGTGCCCTCGATGACGATCTCGAACCGCTCCCTGGTGACGCTGCCGAAGGCGCCGTAGGCGTTGACCAGGTGGAGGGGGTTGAAGCTGTAGTTCATGAGCTGGTGACGGGAGAGCAGGTTCCGGATCGGCCACCAGCTGAGGACCGCCACCAGCAGCGTCAGGGCCGCCACCGTGCCTTGCCACCACAGGGGCAGGGGGGCGAGGGCGGAGGGCCGGAAGGGCAGCAGGTGACCCAGCGCGGCGTCGTCGAAGGCGGTGACCGCCAGCGCGATCGTGAGCAGGTTGAGCCAGGAGAAGTTGCC
>JAJPKS010000323.1 GCA_021323605.1 Bacillota bacterium
CAGTGGACGGTGTTCTTCACCAACACCGGCGAGGCCTTCCACGACGCCTACTGGGAGCCGGACTCGGCGCTGGGCCCCGGGTCGCAGTACAATCCGGCCTTCCGCAGCCACGGCTGCATCCACCTGCCCCTGGCCAAGGCCCAGTGGATGTACCAGTGGGCGCCGATCGGGATGCCGGTCGTGGTCTACCCGGGCGACGGTTCGCCGGTCGCCAATCAGCTCGCCCAGATCACCACCAACAGCCAGGGCGTCCCCCTGGGCACGCCGTGAGCCGACAAGGCGACGCGGGCCGTCGAAGCCGCAACCTCTGATGTCGGAAGGCGCCGAGCACCGCGAGCTGAGCGAGCTGTTCCGCTATCACGTCTGGGCGAACGACCGCACCCTGGCCGTCTTCGAGGGCCTCGGGGCCGAGCTCGACGAGCCGGCACCGGGCACCATGGGGACGATCCGGAAGACCCTCGGGCACCTGGCGCTGGTAGAGGAGGGCTTCCTGCTGGGGATCGAGGGCCGCTCGCCGGAGGTGCTCGGGGACCGCGAGCGCTACGTCGAGCGTGACCCCACCTGGTATCGGGAGCGGCTGGCGGCCACGGGGCGCAGGTACCGGGAGCTGCTGGAATCGGCCGACGAGGCCCGGCTGGAGCGCCGACTGCACGTCCCCTGGCTCGGCTTCGAGATCAGCGCCCGGGAGGCGCTGTACCAGGTCCTGGTGCACTCGGCCCACCATCGCGCCCAGGTGCTCTCCTGGCTCGGGGCCCGGGGCGGGACCGTGCCCGACCTGGACTACGTCCTCATGCTGGCCGAGGAACGGGGCGGGCGAGGGTGAGCGTGGTCACGGGTCGCCACGTCGGACGCCCGGCCCCGGCGAGAGCGTAACTCACCGGCCGCTCCCCATCCTGGCCGTCGGGCAGCCGATCGAGCCGGACACGTGGTCCGGCCGCCACCCACCTCGGCGCCCGCACCCGCGAGCCAGCGCGCCTTGCCGTGAACGCCGGTGGCCCGGGCCGGTCGAAGCGGATGCTCCATCGTCTGCGCCGGCGATCCACCGGGCCACGGCATCGCCATCCCCGGCCGGGACGCGGACGGCGCCACGATCCCGACCGCCCGCGGTCGCCGACGGGCGGCGACGACGCCGGGTGCCCGACGCCGGTTCGAGCACGGTCGGGGAGTCCGGACGCCCGGCCCCGCCTGAGCCGGGCGGCCGAGGGCGGCGGCACGGGACGGCCGGATGCTACCCGCGATCGGGCCGTGCTGGACCGCGAGACTCGTCCAAGGTCCACGGGATCGCGGCGGCAGGGTGCGGAACTCGCGGGGCGGAGCCGGTGGAATGATCGGGCTCGAGCAGCCGTATTACTGATCCGTTGCCTGTGGACCGTCTCCGGTGCCGCCGCCCGCGACCCCAGTGACTCCCAACCGCGCAACGATGGCTCCCATCCGCACCCGCCTCCGTCGCCTGCTCTGGCGGCTGGCCGAGCCCCCCGGCTTCCTGCCCCCGCTGGTCGTGCGGTGCATCAAGGTCGCCCTGGCCTGTGGCGGGGTCTGGTGGCTCGGGCCGTTCCTGGGCCTGCCGCGGCCGTTCAACGCGGTCCTGGCGGTGATCATCCTCATGCAGGGGAACACCTACGGCTCGCTGTTGAACGCGCTCGAGTTCCTGCTCGGCATTGCGGCCGGCCTCCTCCTGGGCGTCGCCGCCCACACGCTGCTCGGCATCTCCCCGCCGGTCCTGGCCGCGGTGATGTTCGTGTGCCTGCTGATGGGCGGCTGGTTGAAGCTCTCGCGGGAGGGGTTCAACAACCAGATCGCGATCTCGGCCCTGCTCGTCCTCGCTTCGGGCAGCGCCGACAACGTCATGCGCCTGTGGGAGACCGCGCTCGGAGGCGCCGTCGGTGTGGTCGTCGCGGCCCTCCTCTGGCCACCCAACCCGGTGAGCCAGCTGCGCCGGGACTACCGGGAGCTGAGGGCCAGGCTGCGCGCCGACATCGTGCGCAGCCTGGAGCTGGCCGGGCGCCCGGACGGTGCCCGCGAGGCCGAGGCCAACCGTCGCGGCGTGCGGGAGCACGGCGAGCGCGCGGACGCCGCCGTGGCCGCCGTCGCCCGCGCCGAGGAGGCGTTGCGCTGGAACCCCTGGCACCTCGGCCGGGTGCACGACCTCAGCCGGCTGGAGGACCGGCTACGGCTGGTGGCCTACCTCTACCGAACCGTGCGCGCCCTCGCCCGCCAGGCCGCGAGGGTCCCGGCGCTCGAACCGGAGTTCACGACCGCGTGGAGCGCCGCCCGGTCAGAGCTGCACCGGACGGGATCGCACCTGGTCCAGGCGGTCGAGCGCCGACTGGCCGGCCGGGATGCGCGGGAGGCGGTGGGTCGGGCACGCGAGTCGCTCGGTCGCTTCGCCGCCGTCGCGCCCCAGGAGGGCCGCGTCGCCGCGCTGGCCGCGGTCGTCGACGACCTGCTGACCGACGTCGAGGGCTGGCGCCCGGACAAGGTGGTGGACCCAGAGCGCCGGCTGGTGTCCCGGATCCTTCGCCGGCTGGGCCGGAGGTCACCATCTTCAGGCCAGCCCCTGCTCGCCGAGGGCCACCTGGAGTTCGAGGAGGTGCTGCGTGAGGCACGCCGGCGCGGGTTGACCGGAGTCCTCACCCGGCAGCCCCGAACAGTGCCGGCGCTGGCCGAGGTGGCGGAGGCGGCAGGCATCCTGCGCGAGCGGGATGCGGGCCTGCACGACATCCCGCTCGCGCAGGTGAAGGGCTCGGAGCGTCGGACGCTCGACTTCGATGTGTCGTTCATGCCCCGGCGTGACCACGTGCGCCCGGCCTGGGTGGACCTGTACGCGCGCATGGCGGAGGGGCTCCCGATCCCGCCCATCGACGTCTACCGGGTGGGCGAGGTGTACTTCGTCAAGCACGGCCACCACCGGGTCTCGGTGGCGAGGAGCCTCGGCTGGGACCGCATCCGGGCCCACGTGGTGGAGGTGGAGACCCGCGCCCCGCTGGGTTCGGAGGTCACGACCGAGGAGCTGCTGCGGGCCGCCGAGTACGCGGCCTTCCTGGAGCGGACAGGCCTGGACCGGGTCCGCCCCCAGGCCAGGCTCGATTGCAGCCAGCTGGGTCGCTATGACCTCATCGAGGAGCACATCCTCGGCCACCGCTACTTCCTGGGCATCGAACGAGGGCACGAGGTGCCGCTCCAGGAGGCGGCGGCGAGCTGGTACGACTCCGTGTACCGACCCCTGATGGAGGTGGCCGGGCGCCACCGCATCCGGGCCCGGCTCCCCGGCTGGACCGAGGCGGACGTCTATCTGGCGCTCAGCAAGCTCTGGCTGGAGCTGGAGAACGAAGGACGGCCGGCCGACCCCGAGGTTGCGGCCCGTAGACTGCTGGCCGACCCGGAGGCGGTGGCCCCCGCCCTGCCGCCGCACCGGCCACGGCGGACGTCGCACCGGCGGCCACGCTGGCGGGCCCACCGGCTGGTCCGCCGCCCTGTCGCTTGAGACGATCGAGCAGACGAAACTGGTACGCCGCCGGCGGCCCAAGGGGCTCACCCGGCACCATGACCGAGCGCGACTGGTGCCGGGTGATCGACCAGGCG
>JAJPKS010000107.1 GCA_021323605.1 Bacillota bacterium
CCGACCACGCGCCCCACACGGTCGAGGAGAAGCGCCGGAGCCTGGCCGCGCAGCCGGCGGGCTGCATCGGGGTGGAGACGCTGGCGCCGGTGATGCTGGACGCGATGGTGCGAGGCCGGATCAGCGCCGAGCGCCTGGCCTGGGTCTGCTCCGAGGGGACCGCCCGCCTCTACTGGCTCTACCCCCGCAAGGGGGCCGTCCTCCCCGGCTCCGACGCCGACCTCACCGTCGTCGACCCCGACGCCGAATGGCAGATCGACGACGCCCGGCTCCACTCCAAGCACAACCTCAGCCCCTGGCACGGCCGGCGCGGCCGGGGCCGCCCGGTGCTGGGCCTACTCCGCGGACGGGTGATCATGCGCGACGGCGAGCCGGTGGGCGAGCCCTCGGGCCGGCCGATCCGTCCCGCCGAGGCCAGGAGGGCGACCGGTGCCTGATCCCACCCACCTGGCCGAGACCTTCGACGTCGCCGAGCTGGCCGCGGCGGCGGCCGCCCTTCGGCTCGACGACGTCCCCGAACCGGTCCGGCGGCACGCGGCCACGGTGCTCGCGGACACGGTGGGCGTGATCATGGGGGGCGCCCGCCGGCCCGAGATCGCGGCCCTGGTGGCCGGCGACGACCTCGACGCGACCCCGCCCGGCGGGGCCCAGATCCTGGCCCCGGGCCTGCCTCGGGCCGAGGCGGCCCGGGCCGCCTTCGTCAACGCCACCGCGGGCACGTTCCTGGAGCTGGACGAGGGATATCGGCCCACCGGCCACCCCGCCGTCCACGTGGTCCCGGCGGCGCTGGCCGCGGCCCAGTCGCTGCACCGCTCCGGGCGCGAGCTGCTGGCCGCCGTCCTGTCCGGCTACGAGGTGACGGCCCGCCTCTTCGAGGCCTTCGGCCTGCGCTACCCCCTGCATCCCCACGGCCACTTCGGCGCGATCGGCGCGGCGGTGGCGGTGGCCAGGCTGCGATGCGCGCCGCCGGGGCCGCCGGCGCGCATCGCCGGCACCCTGCCCCTGCTCAGCCTCTGGCAGCCCTGCTACGAAGGGGCCACGGCGCGGAACGCCTACGCGGGGGTGGCGGCGGCGATCGGGATCGTCGCCAACCGACTCGCCTCGGCCGGGTTCACGGGGTCCCGGGCGGCGCTGCCGACCGCGTTCGGGGAGCTGGTGGGCGAGCCGCGTCGTCCGGAATCGCTGCACGAGCCGGTGCGCCCCGACCGGCTCCGCATCCTCGGCGACTACCTGAAGCTGCACAGCGCCTGCGCCCTCTCCCACGCCGCGCTGGACGCCGTGCTCCAGCTGCGGCCCGATCCAGCCGAGGTCGAGAGCATCGAGGTGGAGACGGTGTCCAACAACCTGAAGCTGGACCGGCAGGCCGCCGACAACGACCTCTCGACGCGCTTCTCGCTGCCCTACGCAGTGGCGGCGGCCGTGATCAAGGGCCACTCCCGACCGGAGGCGTTCCGGCCCGATCCCGCCGTGGCCGATCTGGCCCGGCGGGTCAGCGTCCGGCCGGCGCCCGACCTCGAGCCGCTCTGGCCGGCGTGTGCCCCGGCCCGGGTTACGGTCCGGGGCCGCTCGGGGGTGCGCACCGCCCGGGTCGACAACCCGCGCGGCCACCACGCCAACCCGGCCACCCCCGAGGAGCTGCGCGAGAAGTTCCTCATGCTGAGCTGGGCCGGCGACGGTGCCCGCCTCCACCGGCGGCTGCTGGACCTGGAGTCCTGCCCGGACTGCGCCGGTCTGTTCTCGGATCTCGAGGGTTGAGGCGTCCCCGCGTCCTGCTGGCGGCGACCGGGGGCACGATCGCCACCGCACCGGGTGGGGACGGCGTCCACGAGGTCGGGCGCCGCGCCTCCGACCTGGTCGCGACCGTGCCCGGGCTGGTGGAGCTGGCCGAGTTCGAGTGCGCGGACCCCGTCTCCCTGCCCAGCCATGCCTTGACGCCCGAGCACATGTGCCGTCTGGCCCACCTCGTCGCCGAGGCCGACTGCGAGGGCGTGGTCATCACCCACGGCACCGACACCCTGGAAGAGACGGCGTACGCCCTGGCCGTCATGCTGGAGCGACGGGTTCCGGTCGTGCTGACCGGCGCCATGCGGCTGCCCGGCCGTCCCGGCGCCGACGGCCCGGCCAACCTCTTGGCCGCGGTCCGGGTGGCGATGACGCCGGCGGTCGCGGCCCTGGGGCCGGTGGTCGTCCTCCAGGACGAGATCCACCTGGCCCGGTACGTGGCCAAGGTTCACACCGGGCGCGTGGCCGCGTTCGCGTCGCCGGGGCTGGGCCCGGTGGGATCGGTGGTCGAGGACCACGTCCAGCTCCAGGTCACGAGCGCGCCCTCCGACCACCTGGGCCTGCCCGCCCGGCTGCACCGGCGGGTGGAACTGGTCTGGGCCTACGCCGGCGCAGGGGGCGAGCTCCTGGAGGCGTGCCGGGGGGCGGCGGGGGTGGTGCTGGCCGGCACCGGGGGCGGGCACGTGCCGCCGGCCATGCTGGAGGCGCTGGAGCGGCTGCTGGCGGCCGGGGTGCCGGTGGTGGTGGCCAGCCGGACCGGCTCCGGCCCCACCCTGGAAGGCAGCTACGGGGGACGGGGCTCGGAGTCCGAGCTGCGCCGGATGGGCGTGCTCGCCGCCGGGACGCTCGGCCCGCTCAAGGCCCGGCTCCGGCTCCAGGTCGCCCTGGAGCTGGGTCTCGACCCCGGCGGTTGTTTCCCGGCCTGACGCCGGAGAATTTAATATATAATATATCTTCAATCTCGATGGATACCGTCGCCGGCATCACCTACGATCGGTCGCAACAGCTTCAGGAGCTGGCCAGGGACCTGGTCCGTGCCGCCTGCCTGCGCGGGGAGTTCCTGCTCAGCGGCGGCCGCCGGTCGACCTACTACTTCGACAAGTACCTCTTCGTGACTCGGCCATCGATCCTGCGCCGGCTGGGCCGCTTCCTGGCCGAGTTGGTCCCCTTCGACACCGACCGGATCGCCGTCTCGGAACCGGGCACCGTCCCCCTGGGCGCCGCCGTCAGCATGGAGGTCGGCCTTCCCTTCGTGATCGTGAAGGAGGAGTCGGCCCCCCGAGCCGTGGAGGGCGAGCTGCACCGGGGCGAGCGGGTGGTGGTGGTCGAGGACGTGGTCAACACCGGCGGTCAGGCGCTCCGGGCGGCGCGCCGGCTCGGCGACGCCGGAGCGGTGGTCACGGCCGTGGTGGCGGTGATCGATCGGGAGGAAGGGGGCGAGCAGCGGATGAACAGCGCCGGGCTTCGCTACCTGCCCCTGTTCCGAAAGGCGGAGCTCCCCCTTGACTGAACCGCTCCACCTGCTCCTCGCCGCCGGGATCGTGCGCCGGACGCACGCGGTCGGCCCCGACGCCCACACCACCCTGGAGCTGGGGGATCAGCTGGGGCTGCTCGACCCGGCCGCCACCGAGCCCCTGGTGGCGGCGGTGGACGGGCTGCTGCCGGAGGACCTGGCCGGCCTGGCCACCGGCGACGGACGCGCCGAGATCCTCCTCGCCTACCTGCTGGGCCGGGCCCGGAGGGTCCCCCTGGCCTCGATCCGCAACGCCGATGGCCGGATCGAGGTCGGCGGCCGGTTGCCCGCGCGGGGTCCGGTCTGGCTGCTGGTCACGGTCCTCGACGATCCGGCCACCATCGCCGGGTTCGAGGCCGCCTGCCGCCGGGCCGGGGCCGAGCCCGGTGGCGTGGTCGCCCTGGTCGACCGACTGCCCGAGCCGGAGACGCGCGTGCGCCGACTGACCCGCTGGACCGATCACGTCCACCCGACCGGAGCCTGCCCGGTCTGCGGAGGGTAAGGTGGCGGCGGTGAGGCCGGCCGGGCACGACGCCGAGCCGGACCCGTCCCGGCTGGCGGGCTCCATCGCCCGGAGGCTGCGCCAGCTGGGCGGCATCGGACAGGACCCCGGGGGCGGCTGGAGCCGGATCGGCTTCACCCGCGCCGAGCGCGAGGCGCACGAGCTCTTCGCCTCCTGGGCGGGCGAGATGGGCCTTGAGGTGAGCCGCGACCCCGTGGGCAACACCTACGCGCGTCGGCCGGGCTCGGGGCCCACCCTGATGACCGGCTCCCACTTGGACACGGTGCCGGGCGGCGGCAACTTCGACGGCGCGGCCGGGGTGGTGGCGGCGATCGAGGCCGCCTCGCTTTTGGCCTCCGAGTCCCTGGAGCATCCCCTGACCCTGGTCTGCTTCGCCTGCGAGGAAGGGGCCAGGTTCAGCGCCCCCTGCCTCGGCTCCCGAGTGGCCACGGGTCAGCTGGACCGGGCCGGGCTGCAGGCGCTCCGCGACGCCGGAGGGACGAGCGCCTTCCAGGCCGCCCTCGACTGCGGCCTGCGGCCCCAGGCGGCGGAGGAGGCGGTCTGGGAACCGGGATCGGTCGCCGCCTACCTCGAGCTCCACATCGAGCAGGGCCGCGTCCTCCAGGAGGCCGGCCGACCCATCGGCATCGTCGACACCATCGCCGGGAGCACGCGGGTGGAGATCACCCTCACCGGGCGCAGCGACCACTCGGGGGCCACCCCGATGGGGCTCCGCCGCGACGCCCTGGTGGCCGCGGCCGA
>JAJPKS010000091.1 GCA_021323605.1 Bacillota bacterium
GACCCGCCGGCGGCCATGCGCTACACCGAGGCCCGCATGGCCCCGATCGCGGCCGAGATGGTGGCCGACATCGACAAGGACACCGTCGACTTCGTCGACAACTACACGGCCGAGAAGCAGGAGCCGGTCGTCCTGCCCGCGCGCATCCCCAACCTGCTCATCAACGGCGCCTCCGGGATCGCGGTCGGCATGACCACCAACATCCCTCCGCACAACCTCCGCGAGGTCACGGACGCGGTCGTCCACCTGCTGGAGAACCCGGAGGCCACCGGCGAGGACCTGATGCGGTTCGTGAAAGGACCCGACTTCCCCACCGGGGGGATCATCATGGGTCGGGCCGGGATCAAGCAGGCCTATGCCACCGGCCATGGCAAGATCATCGTGAGGGGCCGTCACACGCTGGAGGAGGCGCCGAACGGCCGGGAGCGCATCGTCATCGACGAGCTGCCCTACGCGGTCAACAAGGCCAACCTGGTGGCCAAGATCGCCGAGCTGGTGGCCGAGCGCAAGCTGGAGGGCATCGCCGATCTCCGCGACGAGTCGGACCGTCAGGGCATGCGCATCGTGATCGAGCTCAAGCGCGAGGCCCGTCCGTACACGGTCCTGAACAACCTCTACAAGCACACCCAGCTCCAGCAGACCTTCGGCGTCATCATGCTGGCCATCGTCGACCAGCGGCCGCAGGTGCTGGGGCTCAAGTCGATGGTCCAGATCTTCATCGATCACCGGCGCGACATCATCCTCCGTCGGACCCGCTTCGATCTCGAGCGAGCGCGCGAGCGGGCCCACGTCCTCGAGGGCCTCAAGATCTGCCTTGACCACCTGGACGAGGTGATCGCCACCATCCGGGCGGCCGAGAACGCCGAGGTGGCCAGCGAGGAGCTGCAGCGCCGCTTCGGCCTGACCGATCGTCAGGCCAGGGCCATCCTGGCCCTCACCCTCTCCCGCCTCACCCGCCTGGAGCGACAGAAGATCGACGAGGAGTACCGGGAGGTGCTGCGAACCATCGCCGAGCTGGAGTCGATCCTCGCCTCGGATGAAAAGGTGAGGGCGCTGATCGCGGCCGAGATGCGCGAGATGGCGAAGAAGTACGGGGACGACCGCCGCACGGAGATCTCCGACCAGGACGCCACCGAGCTCACCGCCGAGGACCTCATCCCGCGAGAGGAGGTGGTCGTCACCCTGACCCACCGGGGCTACATCAAACGGCAGCCGTCGCGTACCTTCCGGGCCCAGCAACGGGGCGGGGTGGGACGGAGGGGGGCCCGGCCCACGGCCGGAACCGAGGCCCCGAGCGGGACGCGGGAGGAGGACTACAGCGAGCACCTGCTCAGCACCCACACCCACGCCTCCATGCTCTTCTTCACCCAGAGCGGGCGCGTCTTCCAGCTCCGGGTGCACGAGATCCCAGAGCGAGACCGGGCCGCCAAGGGCCAGCCGGTCAACAACCTGATCGAGATCGCCCCCAACGAACGGGTGACGGCCGTCTTCGTCCGGCCCGAGGCGGACGACGACGCCGCCCGTTACATGCTCATGGTCACCCGCCGCGGCTACATCAAGAAGACGCCGATGAGCGAGTACGCGAACGTGCGCCGCAACGGCCTCATCGCCATGAACCTGCAGGAGGGGGACGAGCTGCTCTGGGTGGCGCCGACCAGCGGCCGCGACGAGGTCCTGATCGCCTCCCAGCAGGGCAAGGCCATCCGCTTCCACGAGAAAGAGGTGCGGCCGATGGGCCGCGACACCATGGGTGTGATCGGGATGCGCCTCACCTCCGGCGATCTGGTCGCGGGCATGGCCGTGATCGCGCCCGACGGCGACCTGCTGGTGGTCAGCGAGCGCGGCTACGGCAAGCGCACCCCTCTGACCGAGTACCCCACCCATCACCGCGGTGGCCAGGGGGTCTTCACCTTCAAGGTGACCCCGAAGGTGGGGAAAGTCGCCGCCCTGCGGGTGGTCCCCGATCCCGACCGAAACCCCGATGAGGAGATCCTGCTCATCACCGCCAGCGGCATGGTGCTGCGAACCGACGTCCAGTCCATCTCCCGCTACGGTCGTCAGACACAGGGTGTGATCGTGATGCGGGTGGCCCCGGACGACCAGGTCGTGGCGCTGGCCCCGGTCGGCGCCGACCACTCCTGAGGCGGTGGATCCAGCCGTCCGGCTCGGCCAGGCGATGGTGGTCCTGGCGGCCCTCGTGGTCGTCGCCGCTTCGATCACGGTGACCCCCCGTGCCCTTCGCGCCCGTCGACGTGCCCTGGTGCTGGCCTCGGCAGCGCGGGCGGGACGGATGGAGGTCCTGGCCGGACTCCGATGCCTCCGGGCGTGCCGGGACGAGACCCGCGAGCTGCTGCGGCCATGGCGGCGGACGTATCGATGGCTACGCCATCCCCTGGTGGTCGAGCTGTTCCGCTGGAGCCGCCGCCGACGGCTGGGCGCACACCGCGGGCCCTGACCGGGCCGGCGCGGCCGTGGCCTACCGCCACGCCGTGAACGGCTCCAGCCCGGGCCAGACCTCGACCAGCTGCGCCGGCGAGCGCAGCGCGAGCTTCCGCAGCACGTCGCCGACCAGACGACGCGCCTCATCCGGGTCGATCCGCAGGGCGGCCGCGGTCTCGAACACGGAGAGCCGGTGGGCGAGGAGCCGGGCGATCTGCAGCTCGCGCTCGCTCAGGTGTGCCAGCGGCCCGCAGAGCGAGAGCAGGGGACCGGTCAGGCTCACGGCCAGCGCGCCCACGTACTCGATCTCGTCGTCGGGGTACGGGTGCTCGGCGCGACGGCCCACGATCAGCAGGCCGACCGGGCGACGGCGAGGCATGCCCACCGGTGCGTAGAGCAGCCACCGCGGGTGGCTCGCCGCGAAGGGCGCGGCCGTGCCGACCAGGACGGCCAGGGGCCGTCGTTCCTCGAGGCAGCGTCGAGCCATCGGCGAGAGCCGACGCCTTCGCAGGCGGGGATGATCGGCGTCCAGCGCCGAGTCGGCGATCACGTTCAGCCTGCCGTCCCGGACCCCGCCCAGGAGCCACCGCTCCTGGCCCACCAGCGCCAGCGAACGCCCCAGCTGGAGGTGGAGTCCGTGCAGGTCCATGGCGTGGTCCATGCCGGGCAGGATGCGGGGGGGCCACGGACAGGAAACGGACAACCGGGCCCGATGTCTCCGGCGATGCCCGGTCCCGGGTCGCCCGGGCGCGGGGCCGGCTCAGGCCTCCAGCCGCTCGCGGAGGAGCACCACCCGGCAGGATGCGTTCTTCAGCACGTACGGCACCGTCTTGCCGAGGTTGAACTCGCCGAAGCGGCGCTTGTAGGGGAGGCCCATCACGATCACGTCGGCGTGCCACTCGTCGGCCTCCCCGACGATGGCGGGCCCGGTCTCGCGGGCCTGTACGATCTCGGTCTCGATCTCGAGCTGGAACTCGGCCGCGACCTGCTCGGCGGCGTCGAGAGCGCGCTCGCCCTCCTCGACCTGGCTCTCCACCGGGGCGCTCAGGGGAAGCGAACGGTTCACCTCCACCACGTGCACGGCGTAGATGGTGGCCGGGTCCTTGCCATCCCGGCGGGAGTGGGCGAGACGACAGGCCAGCCGCACCGTCTCCTCGTCCACGCGGTGGCCGCCGACGGCGACCAGGATCCGGAGGCCGGTGGCGACCATCAGTCGGGCTCACGTCCTGTGAGCCGGCGCCAGACCACCCAGGAGCCGAAGGCGATCAACACGAACGCCATCGCCACCTCGATGCCGCCGCTCACGGGGCCATCGGGCCCCCGGACCATGAGGTAGATCATGATCCAGAGTCCGAGGGCCAGGCACAGGACCCCCATGAAGGTGAAGGGGAAGCGCACCGCGCCCATCGTATCAAGCGCCGGGGGACGCGCCGGGGACACCTCCGACCTCGGTCGGGCCGTCCGGTGGGCGGGGTCGACTCCCCGGTCCGGCCGCCCGTGGACCGGCCGCCCATAGAATGGTTCGGATGAAGACCCTGATCGTCGGCTGTGGCCGGATCGGCGCCCGCCTGGCCCAGGCGCTGGACCGCGAGGGCCACGAGGTCACGATCATCGACCGCGATCCGGGCGCCTTCGATCGCTTCGCCAGCCGAGGTGTCTTCGACAGGGACTTCCGCGGCAACTTCGTGGTCGGGGACGGCACCGAGGCAGAGGTGTTGCGGAGGGCGGGAATCGAGGACGCCGACTGCTTCGTGGCCGTGACCCAGGGCGACAACCGCAACATCATGGCGGCGCAGATCGCCCAGCACATCTTCAAGGTTCCGAAGGTGGTCTGCCGGATCTATGACCCCATCCGAGACGAGGCCTACCGGAAGTTGGGGCTGCGCGTCTTCTGTCCCACCACGGAGGGAGCGGCCAGGGTTCGCAGCATGATCCTGGACGAGGATCGATAGATGTACGTCATCGTCATTGGCGGAGGCAAGGTCGGGTACTTCCTCTCCCGCGACCTGCTCGAGCGAGGGGAGGAGGTCACCCTGGTGGAGAAGGACCCGGCCCGGGCTCAGTGGCTCGAGAGTCAGCTGGGCAGCATCGTGATGACCGGGGACGGCGATGAGATGGCGTTCCTGAAGACGACCGGCATCGATCGCGCCGACGCCGTGCTGGCCGTCACCGGGGACGACGAGGACAATCTCGTCGCCTTGCAGCTGGCCAAGCGCGAGTTCAACGTGCCCCTGACGATCGCACGCGTGAACAACCCGGCCAACGTCGAGATCTTCAAGGCGCTGGGCGTGGACGAGGCCGTGTCGGCCACGGAGATCCTGCTCAACGCCCTGGAGACCAAGGTCATCCGGGAGGAGATTCGCTCCTAAGGCGAGGACACAACCGGACGGCCGGAGCTCGGGTTGCACGCCACCCCTCGGCTCACACCGCCCTGCCCGCCCCGACATCCGCGATCCGATGGAGCCGCGCTCGGGCGGTCTCGGCTCCGTCTCTCCGCCGCGATGTCGAACCGCACCCTCCCAGGCTGACGTGAGGGCCGACGGCCGGACACGGCCCGGCGCTCACGTCAGCAGGACGACGGTACCGGTGCCGCCGGTCGACTCAGCTGCTGGCGGCCTTGCCGATCTTGTAGATGGTCGTGCCGCAGATCGGACAGGTGCCCTTGGTCGCCGGCTTCCCGTTTTTCATGGTGATCTGCGTCGGGTTCTTCATCTCGACCTTCTTCTTGTCCTTGAGGCAATACCCTTCCACGTCAATTACCTCTCTCTCGAGTTGTCA
>JAJPKS010000196.1 GCA_021323605.1 Bacillota bacterium
CGAGCCTCCTCCTCAAGGATCGTGACCGTCAGCCTTCGATCAGCTGCCCAGGCCGGCCGACGTTCCCTGGCGAGTGTCACTCCCCCGCAACGACCCTTTGATCGCAGAAATCCGTCGTTCAGCTCCGGCCAAACCGAACGGTTCAGCGCCGCCGTGCACGCCTTGGGCTCGTATGGGCCCGCGCCGGCCAGGCTCGGTCCCATACCGGCCCAGGGACCGCCGGCTCGCCCGCGCCGGGCTACCGGCACCGGCACGACGACCCTCGACCAGCACGTCATGGTCGCGCTCCGGCTGAGCGGTCGGGCCAGCTGGCGGGAGATGACGGCGGCGGCCGGTGCCGCGGAGTCCACGCTCGCGCGGTGCGCCCGGGCCCTGACGGGGTCGGGGATGATCCGCACCACGGCCCTCCCCACCCCCAATCCTGCGGCTCTGGACGGCCGGCGCGGGACCTCGCTCGGAGGCACCGGCTGGCCCGAGGACGTCGCCCGAGTGATGACACCCCTCCACGAGAAGTTTGGATCGGGTGACGGGAGCGGCCTCCGCGGCGGACGGCGATGCGGGCACCGGCGATCCGTCGCCGCCCTGGACCGCTCGTGAGCAGGAGAAGTGGAGATGCGCATCCTCTACGTGGTCCCGGGACCGATGTCCAGGACCGGGACCGGAGCCGATGAGCTACGCCGCCGAGGCGCGATCCTGCGTGGTTGGGCCGACGAGGGGACCTCGGTGGACATCCGCGACGTGGAGCGGGGACCGGCCTCGATCGAATCCGCCTGGGAGGAGTACCTCGCCATCCCGGCCACGACGGAGGCGATGCTGCAGGCGGAGCGGGAGGGGTACGACGCCTGCATCCTGGGTTGCTTCGGTGATCCCGGGGCGGACGCCTGCCGGGAACTCCTGACCCGAACCCTCGTCGTGGGACCAGGGGAGGCCGCCTGCCACGTGGCGGCGATGCTGGGCGAGCGCTTCGGGATCGTGACCGTGACGCACAGCGTCGTCAACCCGCTCCGCCACCTGGTGGCCCGGCTCGGCCTCGCCGGCCGCCTGGCCGGGATCGCGGTGGTCGAGAAGCCGGTCCTGGCCCTGGCCCAGGACCCGGAAGAGACTCGCTCCCGAGCCGCCGCCGCCGGTCGCCGCCTGATCGAGCTGGAAGGCGCCGACACGCTCGTGCTGGGCTGCATGTCCATGGCCTTCATGGAGCTCTCGCCGCCGCTCGAGGCAGAGCTGGGGGTCCCGGTCGTGAACCCCGCCCGTGCTGCCCTCAAGCTTGCGGAGGCGCTGGTTGGGATGGCCGTCCGGCACAGCAAACGCGCCTACCCGACGCCACCCAAGCTGGCCACGCCGGCCCGGTGCAGGTGACTGCGGTGGGGGCCACCGTCCTCGCGACCGGGGATTTGATGCCGCAGCGTCCCTTCGCGCTCGACCCCGCGCTCCGGGACCTGTTCGCCGCTGCCTGCGTCTTCGCCAACCTGGAGGTGACGCTCACCTCCCGCACCGAGGCGGTCGACAAGTTGGTATGTCTGCGCGCCGAGCCCGCGCTGGCGGCGGAGCTCGCCGGGGCGGGTGTGGACGTCGTCACCCTCGCCAACAACCACGCCGCCGATTACGGGACGGCGGGCCTCGCCGACACCCTGGCCGCGGTCCGCGCCGCCGGGGTGCGCGCGGTGGGGGCCGGACCCGACCTGGGGACGGCGCTGGAGCCGGCCGTGGTTGAGGTCGGCGGCCTTCGGATCGGCTTTCTCGGACTGGCCTGCACGCTTCCCAACGGCTGCGGAGCGACGGCCGATCGGTCAGGAGTGGCCCCGCTCCGAGTGCTGGCCCGGTTCGTCGTCGACCCGGTCAGCATCGACGAGCAGCCCGGGATCGCGCCCTACGTGGAGACGTCGCCCATGCCCGGGGACCTGGAGGTGGTGACGGATGCCGTCCGGCGCGCCGCCGCGCGTGCGGACGCCCTCGTGGTCGGGATTCACTGGGGGGTCCCGCACGGCTTCGCCGCCGAGGTCCAAGGCGAACTCGCAACCTATCAGCGGCCGCTCGCTCAGGCGCTGATCGAAGCCGGGGCGGACGCCGTCGTCGGCCACCACCCGCACGTCCTCCACGGCGTGGAGGTGCACCGGGGACGTCCCGTCTTCTACAGCCTGGGCAACTTCCTCTCCCACTCTCTCCTCGAACGCGAGCCGGCACCCCGCCGCCCTTACCCGCCGTACTCCTGGGCCTCGCTGCGCGGTGAGCTGAACCACCTGGGTGGGATCGCCCGCCTCCGCTGGGAGCGACCGGGGCCGCCAGCGGCGGTCGAGCTGGTCCCGGTCCATCTGGACGCGACCGGGGAGCCCTCGCCGGCCATCGGCGAGAAGGCCGAGCGGGCGCTCGGCCGCGTGGTCGACCTCTCCCGCCGCTTCGATACCGTGCTCCGGCGCCGGGACGACGTCCTCGAGGTGGCGGTGTGAGACCTCATGGTGCCGCAACCAGCCGAGTGCTGGTCTGGGGTGCTGGCGCCATCGGCGGGGTGATCGGGGCCTGGATGGCACGGGAGGGCGTCGAGCTCCTGCTCGTCGACCGTGACCGCGCCCACGTGGAGGCGATCCGCTCCCGGGGGCTCCTCATCGACGGCGTCCGCGGCAGCTTTCGGGTCGAGGTTCCCTGCGCCCTTCCCGAGGAGGTGGAGGGCCCCTTCGAGCTCGTCTTCCTCGCCGTCAAGTGCATGGACACCGACGGCGCCCTGGACGAGCTCCTCCCCCATCTGGCAGACGACGGTCGGGTGGTCTCGCTCCAGAACGGGCTCAACGAGGAGCGAATCGCGGCCCGAGCCGGGCCCGAGCGCACGATCGGCTGCTTCGTCAACTTCGGGGCCGACTGGCAAGGGCCCGGTCACATCCAGCACGGGGGCGAGCACCCGATCTTCCTGGGCCGCCTGGACGGCGGCCGGGATCCGGCCCTGGAGCGGGCCCGTGACCTGCTCGCCCGCTTCTCCGAGACCCACCTCACGGACAACATCTGGGGCTACCTCTGGTCGAAGCTCTGTTACGCTTCCCTGCTGTTCGCCACGGCCCTGGTGGACGCCCCCGTCCACGAGATCGTCCGCCGGGCGGACTGCGGCCCGGTCCTCTACCGCTTGGTCCAGGAGGCGATGGCCGTCCCTGCCGCCCTGGGGGTCCGGCTCGAGGAGCTGGCCGACTTCCGGCCCCAGGAGTACGAGGGAGGGGACTGGCGGCCGGCCATGGAGCGCACCGCCGCCCACTTCGAGGGCCAGCTCAAGGTCAAGACCGGGGTCTGGCGAGACCTGGCCGTGCGCCGGCGCCGCACCGAGGTCGACTGCCAGGTGGGCGAGGTGGTTACGCGTGCCCGCTCGCTGGGCCTGGAGGTACCCCGCAACCGACACCTGGTGGAGCTGATCCACGAGATCGAGGAGGGGATCCGGCCCATGGCCTGGGAGAACCTGGGCGAGCTGGAGTCATGAAGGCACGAGCGAAGGGAGGCGGGTGATGACGGCGGTTCTCGACTACCTGGAGCGGCAACGCGAGGCGATGTTGAGGGACCTGCGTGAGTTCGTGGAGCGGGAGTCTCCGAGCACGGACAAGGCCCGGGCGGACGCGTTCGCTCGCTTCCTGGCCGGGCGGGCGGAGCACCTGACCGGCGGTGAGGTCAAGGTGGTGAGCCAGGATGACTGGGGTGACCACCTGCTGCTCCGGGTGGGTGGCGGGGAGGATCCCTCGATCCTGCTGGTCGGCCATTACGACACCGTCTGGCCGGCCGGGACCCTGGGGTCGATGCCCTTCCGCCTCGAGGGTGAGTGCGCCTATGGGCCGGGGGTGTTCGACATGAAGTGCGGGCTGGTACAGGGGCTGTGGGCGATCCGGGCGCTGCACGAGACGGGGAGGGAGCACCCGCCTCTCGTCTTCCTCATCAACTCCGACGAGGAGATGGGGAGCCCCAGCTCGCGAGGGCTGATCGAGGCGGAGGCGCGCCGGGCGGCCGCCTGCCTGATCCTGGAGCCCAGCTTCCACGGCGCCCTCAAGACCGCCCGCAAGGGGGTGGGCATCTTCAGCCTCCGGGTCACCGGCCGCGCTTCCCACGCCGGCTCCGAGCCGTTCGAGGGGGTGAGCGCCATCGAGGAGATCTGTCGGCAGACGCTCGACCTGCACGCCCAGACCAACCCCAGGACCGGGACCACGGTCAACGTCGGCGTGATCGCGGGTGGGACCCGGGCCAACGTGGTGGCCGCCGAGGCCCGCGCGGAGATCGACCTCCGGGTGGCGAGCCGGGCCGAAGCGGAGCGGATGACGGCGCTGATCCTGGGCCTCCGCCCCCACCATCCGGAGGCACGGGTGCAGGTGGAGGGCGGCATGAACCGGCCTCCGATGGAGCGCACACCGCAGGTGGTCCGTCTGTTCGCGCATGCCCGCGAGCTGGCCCGGGACCTGGGCTTCGAGCTCGAGGAAGCGGCCGTCGGCGGCGGCAGCGACGGGAACTTCTGTGCCACCGTGAACCCGGCCGTGGTGGACGGGCTGGGGGCGGTCGGGGACGGCGCCCACGCCCTGCACGAGCACGTCCTGATCCCGCACATGGCGCCGCGGGCGGCGCTGGTGGCGCGGCTCCTGGAGACGGTGGTGGAGGTGGTGCGATGACACTCGCGCTGCGCTGCGGAATGCTCTTCGACGGCACCGGCGCCGATCCCGTGAAGGGGGTCACGCTGGTCATCGACGACGGCTCGATCCAAGAGGTGGTCGCCGGGCCCCCGCCGGCGGGGGCCGAGGTCTGGGACCTGGGTGACCGGTTCGTGATGCCCGGCCTGATCGACGCCCACACCCACCTGTCGATCATCCCGGCCCGGGGCGACCAGATGGGGCAGCTGCGGGAACGCCCGGGGAGGAAAGCCCTGCGGGTGGCCCGGAACCTGGCCCGGGACCTGGACGCCGGCGTCACCACCCTCCGGATCATGGGCGAGGAGGACTGGCTGGACGTGGATGCCCGCCAGGCCATCGCCGAGGGGGAGCTGGAGGGGCCGCGGCTCGTGATCGCCACTCGCGGCCTTGCTCCCAGCAACGGCCACGGACGCGGTAGGAGGGGCTTCGACGGGGTGGATGCGGTGCGCCGGGCGGCGCGCGAGAACCTGGCGCACGGAGCCGATTTCCTCAAGGTCTTCGCGACCGGTGGCGTCGCCAGCGGCTCCGGCCTGGACCGCTCCGCCTACTCCCTGGCGGAGTTGCGGACGATCGTCGAGGAGGCCGAGCGTGGGGGGACCTACGTGGCCGCGCACGCCCACGGTGGACCGGGCCTGCTGGCCGCCGTGGAGGCCGGCGTCCGCACCATCGAGCACGCCGCCGTGGCGAGCGAGGCCGAGATCGAGGCGATGGCCCGCGCCGGTTGCTGGGTGGTCGCCACCTTCTCCATCCTCTTTCGCCCCGACGGCATCGAGCTCGGGGACCGGGACAACCCGGCCGTTCAGGAGAAGGTGCGCTGGGCGCGGGAGACCGTGGCGACCTCGGCTCGCCGCATCTTCGAGGCCGGGATCCCGATCGCGTTGGGGACCGACAGCATGCACGGCAACATGGCCTTCGAGGTCCAGACCGCGATCCGGTTCGGCCTGTCGCCGGCACGGGCGCTGGCGGCCGCCACCTCCGGCGGGGCGGCGGCACTCCGGGTGGACGGCCTGACCGGGACCCTGGCCCCGGGCCGCCGGGCCGACCTGATCGCGCTCGACGGCGACCCCCTGGCCGACCCGGCGGCGCTGGAGCGGGTCGGCCTGGTCATGATCGGGGGACGGGCGGTGAGAGGTGAAGGATTCCGTCGGTAGATCCTCTGTGGAGTCGGAAGTCGCCTGTCAAAGGGGGCGAGGTGCTTGAAATCGTCTCCTCCCCGATCCAGACTGGAGGGGCGGAGGGAGATTCCGGACGGAGGAAGAGGAGGGTTGTATGGCCGCCATCGTGACTGCTCGGCCGACCTATGGCGACGGGCTGATCCATCAACGCCGCAATCAGATGCTGGGCACGGCGTGGTCGGCCTGGTTCGTCAACTACCTGGACCGGACCAAGACCGCGGCTCTGATGCCGCTGATCGTGGTCTCGCTGGCCATGAGCAAGGCCGAGGTGGGCTGGGTCAACTTCGGCTTCTTCATCGGCTATGCCTGTGTCCAGCCCTTCGCCGGCTTCCTGACCGACAAGATCGGACCCAAGAAGACGCTCGCCCTCTCGGTGGGAGCCTTCGCCGTGTTCACCTGGACCATGGCCCTGGTCGGCAGCTGGCAGGAGCTGCTGATCCGGAACGTCCTCTTCGGCATCTCCCAGGGCTGCGAGGTCACCGCGGGCTC
>JAJPKS010000405.1 GCA_021323605.1 Bacillota bacterium
GCCTGGTCGAGCCCCCGGCTCTCACCGGCCTCACTCAGGACAACGCACCGGCCGTGTCCGGCGGTCGCAGCCCGGGGCCCGCTGGCGGGCTGTCGCCGGCTCACCGCCCGGCGTGGGGGCCCGGAATCACTCGCTCGGGAGCGTCGTGAACCCGTAACGACCGAAGTGCGAGTCGAACGCGAACGCCGTACCGATGCCCAGTCGACGCATGACCTCGAAGCTCACGGTGTCCACGAGGCTCACCTCCCGCAGCCGCGCGTTGAGCACTCCCAGCAGCGCCGCGCGATGAAGCTCCTCGTCCACGAACACCGTCGTCACCGGTAGGAGCAGGACATCGACGAGATCCTGGAGGGCCTGAATCCCGAGCCGGCGATGCACCAGCGCGCATGACTCCAGCACCACGTAGTTGTGCGTGACCGGCGATCGGGCCGCGTCCGCCGCACCCCGCCAGAAGGCCCAGGCGGCAGCATGGTTGGGGTCGTCGGCGTCCATGAGCGCATACAGCGCCGAGGTGTCGACGAAGAACGTCACGACCGGTAGACGTCCTCGAGGTAGCGATCGTGTTCCACACTCACCGGCTCCGTGCTGCCCGACCGGTAGCGGCCGGCGACGGACAACGACCGCCGCCACCGCTCGCCCGGCGTCGGTGGGCGCAGGGGATCGCTCATCGCTCGGTCGACCGCCGCCCGTACCAGAGCGGCGATCGAGACCCCTTGCTGGCGGGCGAGCCGGCGAAGCCGGGTGGTCAACTCCCGGGGCAACTGGACCTGCAGACGCTCCATGCGTTGCATGCCATCATGATATGCAAATTGACGTCATGATGTCGACAAAGCGCAGAAGGAAGCCGGAGTCGGCTGCGCCCTCCCGGAACCCCCGGCGCGCCCCGGCCGGCGGCGCTACGGGCCCGCAGGAGCGGAATCCGGCCGACGGGAGAGCGTGAGGGCGGGACCCGGCTCTCGGGCCGGAGCGTCCGCGACCGGCAGCAGGAGCTCGAACCGGCTCCCCCCTCCGTCCCGGCTCCACACCTGCACGGTCCCGCCGTGGGCCTCCGCCACCGCCTTGACGATGGCCAGCCCCAGCCCCAGCCCCTCCCGGCCACCGGCCGATCCGCGCGCGAAACGATCGAAGAGCCGGCTTACGTCCTCGGCCTGGATGCCCGTGCCCCCGTCGGCCACGCACACCGCCACCATCTCCTGACGGCGCTGGGCGGAGAGCTCGATGGGCTGGGACTCGGTGGTGTGCTTGACGGCGTTCTCCACCAGGGCATCGATGGCCAGCGCCAACCGGTCGGCGTCGGCCTCCACCTCCACCTCGGCGACCGGGCCCAGACGCCAGCGACGCGGGACCGTCGCCCAGCGACGTAGCGTCTCGACCAGGACGGGCTCGATCTCCATTCTGACCTTGCGCAGGAACTCCGGGTCCTCGACCGTGGCCAGCAGGAGCAGGCGGTCGGAGAGCCGGCGCAGGCGCAGCAGTTCCTCCACCACCACCCGAGCGTCGTCCCGAAGCGCCCCGGCGGTGCCGCGCAGGATCAGCTCCGCGTGCCCGAGCGCGACCGTGATCGGCGTCCGCAGCTCGTGGGAGGCGTCCTGGATGAAGAGCCGCTGTCGCTCGAGCAGGCGCCGGTTGGCCTCCGAGACCCGCTCGATCTGACGCATCGCCACCAGCCGCCGCCGGGCGTGCCAGACCATGGCCACGAACATGGCCGCCATGAGCGGGATCTCGGTGAGCTCGTCCGGCGGCTGGGCGCCGCGCCGGTAGTCGATGTAGAGGGTGACGCCGGTGGTCGCCATGACCGCCCCCAGGACCAGCAGCGTGGGACCGCCGCGCCAGACCCGGAAGCCGTAGAGGATGGTCAGGCTCACCCAGATGAAGTGGAAGGGCACCGTCTCCCAGTCGGGGACGATCAGGGTTGCCACCAGGTTACAGGCCGCGAACACCCCCCAGCCGACATCCAGCCACGCCGCCCCCGGTCGCAGCGGCCACCTCCGCGACTCAGACGGCATTGATGCGGTACCCCTCCCCTCTCACCGTGACGATGGTGCCGGCACCCAGCTTGTGACGCAGTCGCCCGACGTAGACGTCGACCACGTTGGAGCCGGGATCGAAGCTGTAGCCCCAGACGGTGGTCAACAGGTGCTCCTTGGTCACCGTCTGGCCGGGGCTCTGCATCAGCTCCCGCAGGAGCAGGAACTCCCGCTCGGTCAGCGCCACCGGCCGTGAGCCCACCTCGACCCGGCGCCGGACCAGGTCCAGGCGCAGTCGGCCCACCTCGAGGGTGCCGGTGCTGAGTCGCGCGGCACGGATGCGGGCCTTCACCCGCACCAGCAGTTCCTCGAAGCTGAACGGCTTGGCCAGGTAGTCGTCGGCACCGAGCTCGAAGGACTGCACCTTGGAGCGACTGTCGGTGAGGCAGGAGAGCACGATCACGACCTGGTGGGGCTTGCGCTGTACGATCCGATCCAGGACCGTGATCCCGGGCAGCCCCGGCATCAGCAGGTCGAGGATGACCACGTCGTAGTGGCGCTCGAGCGCGGCGCGCAGACCCTCGTGAGGGTCGGTGACCGCATCGACCTCGTAGCCCTCGAGACGGAGGCCGCGGGCCACGAACTCCAAGATCCGCTCCTCGTCGTCGACGATCAGGATCCGGCTCTTCTCGGCCGGCGGCGCATCATGGAGACCGGGCGACGCGCGGCTCAGCTCTCCCCTCCTGGCGGGTCGGGAAGGCCCACGGACTCACCCCCACCCGTCGGCGGGCACCAACCTCCCGACTCCAATCCAACCCCCCGTGCCTGGGCGATGCGTCTCCGCCCAGTATCCGTCAACCAGGGCGGGCGGATGATGACAGTATCGTCATCCGGCGAAGCTCAGGACTCGATCGACCGCCATGGCCGCGAAGAGCAGGGCCAGGTAGAGGAGGGAGGAGAGGTACAGGGCCCGGGCCGGTCCAGGGCCGGTGCGGCGACGCAAACGCCAGGTCAGGCTCAGCAGCCAGATCCCCAGGAGGAGGGCGGCCGCCGCGTAGAGGGGTCCGAAACCGCGCCAGGCGAGGGGGAGGAAGGTCAGCCCCACCAGGACCACGGAGTACCACCAGACCTGACGGGCGGTGGAGGCCTCGCCGCTCACCACCGGCAGCATGGGGACGCGCGCCGCCTCGTAGTGCCGGCGGATCAAGAGGGCCAGGGCCCAGAAGTGAGGCGGCGTCCAGAAGAAGACGATCGCGAACATGGCCAGCGCGGTCGCGGACAGATGACCGGTCGCCGCCGCCCATCCGACCAGGGGAGGAACGGCCCCGGCCGCTCCTCCGATGACGATGTTCTGTGCGGTGGAGCGCTTCAGCCAGCGCGTGTACACGACCACGTAGAAGAGGTTGCCGGCCAGCGCCAGGACGGCGGCCAGCAGGTTCACCGTGCAGGCCAGGAGCACGAAAGAGAAGGCGGAGAGGGCCATGCCGAACTCCAGGGCCTGGGCGGGAGCGATCCGGCCGGCGGCCACCGGCCGGGTGCTGGTCCGCCTGCCCATGAGCCGGTCGATGTCCCGGTCCATCAGGTGGTTGAGGGCGCTGGCGCCGCCCGAGGCCAGCGCCCCCCCGATCACCGTGAGCAGGACCCGAAGCGGGGCCACCGCGGGGTCGGCCGCGTACATGGCGGACACACAGGTGACCAGGAGCAGCACCATGACCCCCGGCTTGGTCAGGGTCAGGTAGTCCCGCCAGGACCACGTCCGCGCCTCGCCCCCACCCGTGAAGGTCACCACCGCCGCGGCGGCGGCCCCGCCGCAGCCCAGCGCGGCCAGGGCCAGGTGCAGGTCGACCAGCCATCCCTGCCCGTCGCCCCCGTGGATCACGGCCCCGAGGGGCACGTCGGCCAGGACGGCGGCCAGAGCCGTCCAGGAGAGGAGCAAAAGGCGCCGCTGGGCCAGGAGCGCCGTGCCGGCCATGGCCACCAGCGGCGGCAGGGCCAGCGCCACCGAGGCCTCGTGCCCCAGCCCGGTCCCCAGGGCGCCGGTGACCGCCACCACCCCGGTCGTGGTCGCGGCCGCCACCGCGAGCAGCCGCAGCCAGGGACCGGGGCGGCTCTCGGGGACGGCCGCCCCCAGCAGCCAGACCGCGACCGCGTCCAGCGGCGCGGTGCCGGGCCGGCGGGCCCCGATCACGGCTCGGCGCCCCGATCCGTCATGCCGACACCGATGTGACTACCGCTACCCACCTCGTTCACGTAATTCCACCACACCCGCCGGCGCCGGCATCGCATCGCGGCCGCCCTACCCCACCTCGCCGTCTCCCACCCCGCCGTCCTCGGCCTGGGCCGAGGTCCGGCGCAAGCACCACAAGATCCAGGCCAGCGCCAGCGGCAACAGGGCCAGCGGGACCACCAGGGTCAGCACGGAGACGAGCCAGTACTGCTGCATCACGTACCCCGAGATGACGTCGGCGTTCGTGGCCGACCGCCGCACCCCCTTCACCGGCGTCGGCGGCCAGCCAGCGATAGAGGCACCAGAAGACGGCCACCGAGGCCGGGATCGACCCGGGCATCCACATGAGGCCGGCGGCGATCTGCTGGTCGGCCAGGGCGGAGAGGCCGCCGTGCCCGATGGCGTAGGCGGCATAGACGGGAACGGTGCTGAAGGCGAGGACGATGGCCAGCCCCCAGCCGGGGATCATCCCCGTCACCAGGTACGCCACCCGGCGCAAGTCGTCGAGGCGGGTGCGGAAGGGCGGCGAGTCGATGACCTGAGCCCAGTAGAGAAGACCCAGGCCGAGAAAGGAAGCGTGCTCGAGGTCGTGCACGGCCTGCACCCGCAGCGCCAGGTCGTACGACCCGGGGAGGTGCCAGAGCACGAGGTCGAGGTTGAACAGGGCCCAGGCCCAGACCGGGGAGCCGAGCCGGGTCGCGGTAGCCCGGATCGGGGCGGCCCAGGCCGAACCCAGCAGCTCGCGCGCCGTCACCCGCCGCCAGCTCAAGGGCAGGCTCCGCCACAGCCTGAGCCAGGGCGCAGCCAGGACCAGCAGGGGGGCGGCGACGACCATGAGCAGCAGGTGCTGGAGCATGTGCGCCCATAGGTAGTCGTCGGCGAGGTCGTCCAGGGGCGGCTGTAGGGCCAGCACGATCGCCGCCAGGCCGACGAGGAAGGTGGCGGCGCGCCGGTGGCGGGCCACCGAACGGGTCCGGGGGATCACCGTCGGAAGCCCCCTGCCGCCCAGGGCGTACAGCCCGAGAGCGACCAGCGCCCCCGCCAGGGGGAGGTCGTCCTGCCACGCCGCCGCGACGATCACCGCCGCCTCAACCCACCGCCCAACTCAGGCCACCAGGTACAGGAGGAGGTAGGCCACGACCCCCACCACGGCCAGGAACTCCAGGTGCAGCGCCGCCGCCTGCGCGTCCGCGACCAGGGCCGCCCCCCGACCGCCGGCTCGCCCTCGCACCGCCTGCACGAGGACGATCTCCAGCCAGTACAGGGCACCGACCCAGAAGAGGAGGTAGAAGCCGGTCCAGCCGAGGAAGACGCTGGCGTAGGCACCGTCGGTGGGCAGGAATCCGAGGTGCGGCCACTCCACGCACTGCAGCACCACGGCGGCCAGGCCGAGGAGGAGGGCCAGGGTCGTGGCCCGGCGCCACGAGGCCTCGCCCCCCCGGCCCAGCGCCCGTGCCCCCAACCCGCCGGCGACGGCAGCGAGCAGGACCCCGGCCAGGATCACGCTGCCGAAGAGCACCGGAGGGTTGGCGTGCCGGTCGCGCCACATGTGGTTGTTGTTCAGCTCCCGCAGGTAGAAGAAGGCGAACACGAAGCAGACGAAGAAGAAGGCCTCGGCCGCGGTCCAGAGGCGGACCCCCGCCCAGAGGTTCCGCTGCCGGACGGCCGCGGGCTCGCGGTAGTCGCCGGTCACCTCGGCCATGGCCTACTCCCCCGCCGCCGCCACGGCCGGGCCGTGGAGGATGGCCACCGGGGGCGCGTCCGGGACGCCGTACTCGTAGGGCGAGGCCACGACCTCCGGGATGCGCTCGAAGTTCCGCACCGGGACCGGCGATGGCAGCTGCCACTCGATGCCCCGCGCCTGCCAGGGATTCTCCGCCGCCCGCCGCCGGGCCACGGCCCAGGAGTAGACCACGTTGACCGCGAACACCACCATCGAGATGCCGATGAAGTAAGCGGAGATGCTGACGAAGTCGTTGATGCCCTGGAGCGCCGCCGCGTACGTGGACACCCGGCGTGGCTGCCCGAGGAAGCCGGCGGCGAAGAGCGGGAAGAAGGTGAAGTTGAAGGAGACGAAGAAGAGCCAGAACTGGATCCTGCCCAGGCGCTCGTCGAGCACGACGCCGGTCATCTTCGGGAACCAGTAGTAGAGACCGCCGAAGAAGGCGAAGACCAGTCCGCCCATGATCGTGTAGTGGAAGTGGGCCATGACGAAGAAGCTGCCGTGGGTGGTGACGTCGCTGGGCACGTCGGAATTGAAGACCCCGGAAAGGCCACCGATCAGGAAGTTGAAGAAGAAGGCGAGGGCGAAGAGCATGGGCACCGTGTAGCGGATCCTGGCCCTCCAGAGCGTCCCCATCCCGTTCAGGAAGACGAAGCCGGTGGGGATGGAGATCAGCTCCGTCGTGAGCATGTAGAAGGGGCGCAGGTGGGCGTCGATGCCGCTCACGAACAGGTGATGCTGCCAGACGAAGAAGCTGACCAGGGCCACGCCCACCATGCCGGCCACGGAGAGGCGGTACCCCCACACGGGCTTGCGACAGAAGACGGCCAGCAGCTCCAGGACGATGCCGAAGCCGGGCAGGGCCAGGATGTACACCTCCGGGTGGCCGAAGAACCAGAACAGGTTCTCGTAGAGGTAGACGCTGCCGCCGGCCGAGGCGAGGAAGAACGAGGTCTGGACGGTGCGGTCCATCAGGACCAGGGCCATGGTCAGCACCAGCACCGGCGCCGCCAGCAGCATCAGGAGGCCGGTCGAGATCACCGCCCAGACGAAGATGGGCAGCCGGGTCCAGGTCATCCCCGGGGCCCGCATGGTGAAGGTGGTGGCCAGCATGTTGAGCCCGACCAGCGTCATGGCGATGCCGATCAGGGCGAACGCCACCAGGTAGGCGTCCATGCCCGCCTTCGCCTGCACCGAGAGGGAGGCGTACCCGGTCCAGCCGGAGGGGAACCCGTCCAGGCCGATGGCCGAGAGCAGGACGACCCCCGCCGCCGGGACCAGCCAGAAGCTGAGCGACTCCAGGCGCGGGAAGGCCATGCGCTGGGCCCCGATCATGATCGGCAACAGGTAGTTGCCGAGCGGCCCCAGCAC
>JAJPKS010000414.1 GCA_021323605.1 Bacillota bacterium
GGCTCGGAACGTGACCGCCGTGAAGACGAGTGCGTGGAAGCGGGTCATCCACGCCTGGTGGACGGGGATCTGGCGCCGCCGGATGGCCACGAAGGCCCTGGCGGTCGTGAGCAGCATCAGCACCGCGAGGACGGCGAAGCCGACGTGGACCATGGGACCGCCCGGCGTGAACGGCGCCGGCATCAGCGCGCACCGGCCGCCAGGGCCGCGACCGGGTACGTTGCGGCGAGGCCGGTTTGCGTTCGCCCGCTCCCGGGCGTAGGCTCGGCCGGGCGGGCACGGGGATCGATGGCACTGGACCACTCGGACGAAGCGGAACGATGACGGCGGCACGCTGCCCGGGGGGCCGGAACCGCTGGCCGCACGGCACGGCGCCGGAGGACGCCGCGGCCGGGCCCTGCCGTCCCCGGCTCGACCCCGGGGTCTCCGGAGGCCCGGAACCACCGCCGGGTGGTGCGAGGTGCCCGTCCCGCCCCCGGTTCGCGCGGCTTCCGTGAACGCTCCCGGCGGCGCGGCCTGGCCGGAGCTCGAGGTCGCCCGCTGGCAGGCGAGCCGCGACACCCTGCACCTGTGGACACAGGTGGTGGGAAAGGTGCGTCTCGCCCTCATGCCCATGGTCAACCACTGGTGGCAGGTGCCGCTCTACGTCACCGCCCGGGGGCTCACCACCTCGCTGATGCCGGTCGGGAGTCGGGGCCTGGAGATGACCTTCGACTTCGACCGCCACCTCCTCGACATCCGTACCACCGACGGCGGAGAGCGCCAGGTCGAGCTCCGGCCCAGGTCGGTCGCCGACTTCTACGCCGAGGTCATGGGCCGCCTGGCCGAGCTGGCGGTCCAGGTGAACATCCTGCCCCGACCGGTGGAGGTCCCCGAGGCCATCCCCTTCCCCGCCGACGAACGGCACGCCAGCTACGATCCCGAGTACGTCCACCGGTTCTGGCTGTCCCTGGTGCACGCCCATCGGGTGCTGAGCCGGTTCCGGGCTCGCTTCCTGGGCAAGGCCAGCCCGGTGCACTTCTTCTGGGGGGCCTTCGACCTCGCCGTGACCCGGTTCTCGGGCCGGCGCGCCCCCCGGCATCCCGGTGGCGTTCCCAACTGCGCCGACTGGGTGATGCACGAGGCCTACAGCCATGAGCTGAGCAGCTGCGGCTACTGGCCGGGCGGGACGGAGGAAGGCAGCTTCTACGCCTACGCGTATCCGGAGCCCCCCGGATTTCGGGACTGGCCGGTCCAACCCCCCGGCGCCCGCTACGAACCCGCCCTGGGCGAGTTCCTCCTGCCCTACCGCCTGGTGCGCAGGGCCGAGGACCCCGAGGGGACGCTGCTGAGCTTCCTCCAGAGCAGCTACGAGGCGGCGGCCGTCCTGGGTAGCTGGGATCGCGCCGGCCTCGAACGTGAGGCGGTGTGAGGAGACCTCCGGGCGAGGTCCCTGCGGGCAGATCGCCCGGGCGCCTCACGGGCGTCGATCCCGGTGGACGACCGGGTCCGGTGCGGCGGTTCCGGCCGGCGCCCGGCCTGTGAGATGACGCGCCGGACCGCCGGATCACAGCAGCTCGGCGATCGTCTCCGCCACCCGCGCGGCCGCCCCGACCTCGACCGGCTCCGACCGCGGCGCACGGAGCGCCTCGACCATGGCCTCCGCGATGGTCTCCGGCGTGGCTGCGTCGAACTCCAGGCACAGCCCCGCCCGGTATCGGTCCAGCCGCGCCCGGACGTGGAACCGCTGCTCGCAGTGGTCCCGCAGCGGGAAGTACACGAAGGGGCGCTGGTGGGCGGCCAACTCCATGGTGGTGGAGAGCCCACCCTGCACCAGTCCCAGATCGCACGCGGCCAGGACCCGGTTCAGGTCGGGCACGAAGCCCCGCACCTCCACGCCCTCGACCGAGGGCAGCAGCGAGGCGTCCAGGCGTGGTCCCGCCACCGCGATCATGCGTAGCCGTGGGATACGCTCACGGGCCGCCGGGAAGGCGTCGATGAGCCGTCGCAGCAGCGGACCGCCGACCGCCGTGCCCCCGACCGCGGCCACCGCCACCACCTCGTCCTCGCCGAAGCCGAACTCACGGCGCAGCGCCGCCCGGTCGGCCCCTCCCGGTTCCAGCTCCAGCACGTAGCCGTCCGAGAACCGGTAGTTCGCCTCCGTCCACTCCCGGATGACGGGCAGGCCGGGTCCGAACCGGCCGGGCACGACGTCCTCGCGGCGGCCGATGAAGATGGCCCGGTCCCGCAGCGCCGGGTAGCGGGCCACGTGCTCGATCATCTCGGCGTTGTGGTCGGCGGTCAGCCTCACCTCCCGCTCGTCCTGGGCGGAGATGGGCAGCCAGCCCACGAAGTCCGTCATCCAGACGAAGGGGGCGCGCTTGAGCGACGGGTTTTCGAACAGGTAGTGGTCCACCTCCCATGCCTCGTCACCGATCCAGAGGTCGTAGTCCTCCTCCTGGACCAGGTCGTGGAAGACCATGAAGTTGGCGAGCAGGATCTCGTCCATCCGCCGCCAGGCCTCGAACACGTGCAGCCGGTGGCCTCCGGACTCGTTCTCGATGTGGCGTGACTCGCAGGCCAGCAGAGCGCTGGCCGGGTGGATACGCTCGCCGTGCTCCTCCAGCATGGCCGTGACCGGGGGCTGCGCCAGCCAGTCGATCTCCAGGCCCGGCACCAGCGCGCGCAGCTCGCGGGCGACGGCGATGTCCCGCCGGACGTGCCCGAGCCCGATCGGCGAGGAGACCAGCAGCGCCCGGCGCGGGCGGGTGAGGGCGTGATGACGCCGCGAGGGCGGCGGAGCCGGCAGCGAGAAGTCGCGCAAGGCCAGGTTGACCGCCACCGGGTCGCGGACGTGCGGACAGTGGCCCGAGCCCTCCATCGTGAGCAGCCGCCCTCCGGTCGCCTGGGCCAGGGCCCGGCCGCGGTCGATGGGGCTGATCTCGTCCCGGTCGCCGTGGATGACCAGGACTGGACAGACGACCCGTGAGGCCAGCTGCCGTGTTCGCTCGCGGCCGAGGCCCGGCGCGAGCGCCGTCGCCACCAGGGCCTCCGGGTCGGTATCCAGCCCCCAGCCGACGCAGTCCTCGATCGGCTTGGTCGAGTGGGGTTCGGGGAACGCCTTCGAGAAGAAGAACTCGAGGAAGCCGCGGTAGTCCTGGCGCCAGTAGCCGGCGTTGAACTTCGCCCAGCCCTGGTGGCGGTCGCGGACCTCCAGGAAGCGGCGCGCGGCCTCGGTGCGCTCGGGGTTGCCGGGCGCGAGGGGAGCCGCGGGAGCGATGAAGACCGCGGCCGCCACCCGCTCCGGGTGCTCGGCCGCCAGGATCAGCGCCCACCTCGACCCCGCCGAGAGTGAGATCAGGACGGCCCGGTCCGTGTCCGACGCGTCCATCACCGCCAGGGCGTCGGCGGCGAACTCGGCGTCGGCGTAGGCCTCGGGCTCGAGGGGACGGTCCGAGCCGCCGTTGCCGCGGCCGTCCATCACCAGCACCCGCGCGTGGCGCGCCAGGTAGGGCACCTGCAGCTTCCAGTGGCGAGCGTGGATGATGGACCAGGTCGGGAGGAGGAAGAGCGTCGGCTCCCCCTGGCCGAACAGCTCCCACTCGAGGCGCACGCCCGTGCGGATCGCACGGCCGCTGCGGACGGGTTCCAGCGCTCTCATCGGCTGGGAGTCGTGGCTGATGATGGCCATGGTAGATGAGGGCGGGAGCGCCCGCGCTCCCGCCCTCTAGCCTCCCTCTCTAGGGCCGAACCTCGTAGACGGCGTTCATCAGCGACTCGGCCGCCCGCCGGAAGTGGGTGAAGCCGGCCGCCTCGACGACCTCGCGGATGCGCGCCTCGCCCGCCTGAGCGCCCAGGGCCAGGGCGACCTCCTGGGAGAGCGAGTTCGGGGTGCAGAGGAAGCTCGAGAAGGCGTAGTAGGCGCGCCCGAGCGGGTTCAGGTTGTCCTGGACCGTGTCGCCGGCCAGCGGCTCCACGATCATCCAGGTCCCGTCCGGCGCCAGCGCCTCCCGCACGTGACGGGCGGCGCCGACCGGGTCACCCATGTCGTGCAGGCAGTCGAACATGGTCACGAGGTCGTAGCCGGTGCCGGGAAAGGCGGCCGCCGTGGCCACCTCGAAGCGGATGTTGTCCCCCTGGCCGGCCTCCCGGGTCTCCTTGCCCGCCAGCTCGATCGATTCCCGGTGGTAGTCGAAGCCGATGAAGGTGGAGCGCGGGAAGGCCTGGGCCATGAGGCGGGTGGAGGCGCCGAGGCCGCAGCCGACGTCGGCCACGGTGGCGCCCACCCGCAGCTTCTCGGTCACACCCTCCAGGGCGGGCAGCCAGGTCGAGAGCAGGTTGGCGTTGTAGCCGGGCCGGAAGAAGCGCTCGCAGCCGACGTGAACGTCCGCGTCGTGCTGATGCCAGCCGTAGCCGGTGCCGGTCTTGAAGGCCCGCTCGATCTCGGGGGCGGCCTTCAGCGATCCCAGGGCCAGCTGGAAGGCGCCGCCCACGAAGGCCGGGCTGGACTCGTCGGCCAGGGCCAGGGCCTTCTCGGGGGTGAGCCCGTAGCGCCCGGTCGCGGGGTCGTACTCCACGTAGCCGCCGGCCGCCTGGGCGTTCAGCCACTCCCGGACGTAGCGCTCGGCCGTGCCGGTGTGGGCCGCCAGCTCGGCGGGGCTGAGCGGCCCCGCGCTGGCCAGGGCGCGGTAGAGGCCGAGCCGGTCGCCGATGACGATCAGGCCGGCGTTGACGGTGGCCCCGAGTTCGCTCACCACCTGCCCGATGAAGGCCATCAGCTTGTCGTGGTCGATGGGCGGGGTCTCGACGGTCATGCTCATCCTCCTGCTGTGGGGACGGATCCGGCCGTGGGGACGGATCCGGTTCCGACCCTAGGGAGGCGCGGCCGCCTTCGCATCAGGGGGCTCACCCGGGCTTTCGGGCCCGAACCGGGTGTGAGATCCTGGGACCGTGCTGCTCGGGCGCGGGTCTGAGGTCGCTCGTATCGATCGCGCCCTGGCCGATGCCCGTCGTGGTGTGAGCTCGGCGCTCGTCTTCCGCGGTGAGTCGGGGGTTGGCAAGACCGCGCTCCTCCGTCACGCGGCGTCGAGCGCCGGCGAGATGCTGGTGCTGAGCGCCCGGGGCGTGGAGTTCGAGGCCGACGTGCCCTTCGCCGGCCTCCACGAGCTGCTCCGCCCGGCGCTGACCGCCGTCGACCGCCTGCCGCCGGTCCTGGCCGGCGCCCTGGGCGCCGCCCTCGGCCTCGGCCGGGGGGCGGACAGCGACCGGCTCTTGATCGGTGCGGCGACCCTCGAGCTGCTCACGGCCTGGGCGGAGACCCCGCTCCTGGTCCTGGTCGACGACGCGCACTGGCTCGATCGGGCCTCGGCCGAGGCCATCGCCTTCGCGGCCCGGCGCCTGCTCGCCGACCCCATCGCGTTGCTGGCCGCGACCCGCGAGGGCGAGCCGTCGCCCCTGCTCGAAGCCGGGCTCGAGGAGGTGCGGCTGGGCGGGCTCGACGACGCCTCCGCGGCCGAGCTGCTGAGGTCGGCCTCGCCGCGGCCACTTCCGGCCGAGGTCGTCCGTCGCATCGTCGAGGCGACCGGGGGCAACGCCCTGGCGCTGGTGGAGATGGCCTCGGAGGCGCACCGTTACCAGGCCGCCGCCGGGTTCGCGCCGCTGCCGGTGCCCATCACCACCACCGTGGAGCGGACGTACCTGCGGCGCCTGAGCGAGGTCTCCGAGGACGCCCGCCGCGTGCTGCTGCTGATGGCCGCCTCAGGAATGGCCGGGCCCGACCTGGTGCGGCGGGCGGCGGACCGGCTCGGTCTGCGGCACGAGGCGGTGGAGGAAGCGGAAGCCGCCACCGGGCTCGTGGTGGCGCGCGGCCGCGGCCTGGACTTCGTGCACCCGCTGGCCGCGGCGGCCGTGTACCATGCGGCCTCGCCGGCCGCGCGGCGCGCCGCCCACCGCGCGCTGGCCGCGGTCATGAGCGAGCCGGAGGACGAGGATCGCCGCGCCTGGCACCTCGCCGCCGCCGCCGATGGCTCCGACGAGCGGGTGGCGGCGGAGCTGGAGGCGGCGGCCCGCCGGGCCCGCGGCCGCCTCGGCCATGCCGCGGCCGCTGCGGGCTTCGAGGAGGCGGCGCGCCTGAGCGCCACCGGCGGCGTGCGCGCCCGGCGACTCTTCGCGGCCGCGGAGAGCGCCTGGCTGGCGGGCCAGGCCGAGCGGGCGGGGGCGCTGCTCAGCCGGGCGCGGTCGCTGGCGGAGGGCCCGCTCGCAACGGAGGTGCAGGCCCTGGCCGGCCGCATCGCGCTGGTCCAGGGGGCGGTCGCCGACGGTTATGAGATGGTCCAGGGGGCCGCCGCCGCGCTGGTCGGCCGCGACCGCCCCCGCGCCGTCGAGCTGCTGGCCGAGGCATCCCTGCTCGGGTTCGGGGCCGGTTGCCTGCCGGACATGCTCACCACCGGCCGGCGCGCGCTCGACCTCGTCCGCCCCGGCGATCCGCACCGGACACGGATCGCCGCCCACACCGCCTACGGCTCCGCCGCCGTCCTGGCCGCGATGGGGGCGGAGGGGCCCCGACATCTCCACCTGGCCGAAAAGCTCTTCCAGACCACGGAGCTGGACGGCGACCCGCTCCTGCTCTTGTGCGCCGGGGTGGTCGGCCTCTTCCTGCGGGAGGCGGAGGCGGGCCGCGAGCTGCTGGAGCGAGCCCACGCCGGCGCCCGCGTGCACGCCCCGGCCTCGGCGCTGCCCCAGGTGCTCTTCTACCTGGGTCGCGACCTGGCCACGACCGACCAGTGGGCGGCGGCGCGCGCGCACTACGAGGAGGGCGCGCGGCTCGCGCGCGACACCTACCAGTACAACCTGCTGACCGGGCTGCTGGCCGGGTTGGTCCAGCTCGACGCCCTCGAGGGCCGTACGCCGGAGCTGCAGGTCCGGACGGCGGAGGTGGAGGCCCTGGCCGACCGTTTCCAGATGGAGTTCTTTCGGACCTGGGCGGTCGCGGCGCAGGCCCTGCACGCCCTGGGCGCCGGCGAGTTCGGCCAGGCGCTGGATCGGCTGGAGCGCCTTCGCGCCCTCCATCGCCAGCTCGGTGTCCGTGACCCGGACGTGGACCCGGCGCCCGACCTGGCCGAGGTCTACGTCCGTCTGGGCGACCACGAGTCGGCCCGGCAGGAGGCCGACGCCTTCCACGCGGCCGCCCTGGCCAAGGGACAGCCCTTCGCCCTGGCGCGCGCCGAACGCGCCCTCGGCCTGGTCGCCCCTGAGGGCGGGTTCGGGTCTCACTTCGAGGCCGCCCTCGCCCACCACGACTGCACGCGCGACTCCTTCGAGGCCGCGCGCACGAGGCTGAGCTACGGCGAACGGCTGCGGCGCGCCCGCCGGCGGGGCGAGGCCCGCCGCCAGCTGGCGGAGGCGCTGGCCGTCTTCGATCGCCTGGGGGCCACGCCCTGGTCGCGGCGGGCGCTGGCCGAGCTGGGCGTGGGCGGTGAGGTGGCCGGTCGCCGCGACCAGGCCGTCCGCCACCGCCTCACGCCGCAGGAGCTGCAGGTCGCCCTCGTCCTGGCCCGGGGGCAGACCACGAGGGAGGCGGCCGCCAGGCTGTTCCTGAGCCCGAAGACGGTCGAGTACCACCTGCGCAACGTGTACGACAAGCTCGAGATCCATTCGCGCCAGGAGCTGCGGGCGGTGATCGGCCCGGGGCAGGGGTAACGACGACGATCCGTTGCCGCTGAGTGAGCGATAGCACTCACGCGGCACCCCTCACGGGGTTGCCCTCGCGGGCTTCGCGCTTCCTCGCCACGCGCCCGGAAAGCCCGGGGCAGTTGCCACCCCGCGCCCCGGGCACGGCGGCCGGGGGTTGCGGGGGAATCGGACGTGGTGGCGCCACCATCCCGCCTCCGGCCCCCGAGCCTTTCCGGTGGGCTCCCGTCACGTGTGAAGCGACCCGGCCTGAGCCGGGGGCGGCGAGGCCGGCGTCGGTGCCGGTGAGGGCCGACCGCCATCTCCCGAGCCGGCGCGCCTACGACGCGACCGCCCGGCAGACCTGGCGGTCGCCGCCCGGCTCCTCGACCCGCACCTTCCCGAAGCCGGCCCGGCGCAGCATCGCCTCCATCACCTCCGCCGGATAGGCGCGCAGGGCCGGGCTCCAGGGACCGTGGGCGTTCGGGTCCGGGCCCGGGGCCACGGTGACGATCACCAGCCGCCCCCGGGGACGGAGGACGCGGTGCAGCTCGCCCAGGCAGACCTCGGGCGAGGTGACGAAGAAGAACATGTTGACGGCGGCGGCGCAGGTGAACTCGTCGTCCGGCCACGGCAGCCGGTGCACGTCGCCGTAGACCAGCTGGAGGCGGCCGGCCACGATGGCCGCGGTGTTGCGCTCACTGGCCAGGGCCAGCATGTCGGGGCTGTGGTCGATGCCGGCCGCGGACCGCACGGTGCGGAGCGCCATCTCCAGCAGCTGCCCGCCCCCGAAGCCGATCTCGAGGTAGCGATCCCGAGGGGTCAGCCGCAGCGCCCGCAGGGCGATCTCGAAGGACTCCTGGTGGTCGCGCGGGTCCCGGTAATGCGCCACCATCCGCGTCCCGCCCGGGCGGCGGGCGGTGAGGTCGATGAAGCGCTCGAAGGCCTCGGTGCCCGGCCGTAGCCGGCCGGCCATGCCCTCTTCGATCAGGCGGTCCACCTCCGGGCCAGCCCCCTGCGTCCCCTCCGACATCGCCTGCTCCTCCGACATCACGCACGACATCACGCGCTCCTCCGGCCGGCGGGCTCCGGGTGGAGCGGCCGGCGCTCCGGAATCGGTGCGTCACGGGGCAGGCTACCAGCCGGAGACGCCGGGGCCAGCCGCCGCCGGGGGGCCGGCCAGGAGGATATTAGTCGTCGCTAACCATTAAGTTAGCATATGCTAACTTCAAGGCATGCGCACGCCGATGGCACGACCACCGCTTCCGCTCCGACCTCTGGTGTCGGCCGCGCTCCTCGGCGCCGGCCTCGCCCTGGCCGCCCTGCTCGTCTGGCAGGCCGTCGTCGCCAGCGGCAGCCCCGATCCCACGGCCCGGGGCATCGGGCCGGGCACGGCCGCTCTGGAGGCCGCGGTCCTGGTCCTCAGGGAGGGCCTGGAGACCATCGTCGTCCTGGCCGCCATCACCGCCAGCCTCATGGGCGGGCAGCGGGCGTACCGCCGGCCGGTGGCCGCCGGCGCCGGCCTCGCCCTCGGGGCCAGCGTCGCCACCTGGTTCGTGGTGGTGGCGCTGATCAGCGCGGTGAACGCGCCCGAGTTGGACGTGCAGGCGGCCACCGGGCTGCTCGCGATCGTCGTCCTGATGGTGGTCATGAACTGGTTCTTCCACAGGGTCTACTGGACCGGCTGGATCGTCCACCACCATCAGCGCCGCCGCCGTCTGCTCGAGCTCGGCGACCGGGCCGGGCTGCCCCGGCTGGTGCTGGGGCTGGGGCTGCTCGGCTTCACCAGCGTCTACCGTGAGGGGTTCGAGGTCGTCCTCTTCCTCCAGGGGCTACGGCTGCAGGTGGGGACCGGGGTGGTGGCGGCCGGCGTCCTCCTCGGCCTCGCCTTCACTTCGGTGGTCGGGGTGCTCACCTTCGTCGCCCATCACCGGCTGCCCTACCGGCGGATGCTGGTCCTGACTGGCGTCTTGCTCGGGGCCGTCTTCCTGGTCATGGTCGGGGAGCAGGCCCAGGAGATGCAGCTGGCGGGATGGATCCCGGCCACCCGGCTGCCGCTTCCCATTCCCGGCTGGATGGGCGTCTGGCTGGCCCTCTTCCCGACCCTGGAGACGCTCCTCGCCCAGGCGCTGGCGGCTGGGGTGGTGCTCGCCTCCTACTTCGGCGCCGAGTACCTCCGGGTGCGGCGGCCGCGGCGGCTCGGCCTGGCCCCGGCCGTGCGGCCGGAGGCGCCTCCGGGCTGACCCCGGGCCGCCCCGGGCACACCCGGGGCCGGAGGAGCCGGGCGCCGTGCCATTTGGCTCGCACGGGCGGACACTATCCTTGCCATCGGGGCAGCATGGCTCGACCGACCGGCCGCCGTCACGTGAGGATCGCGATCATCGGAGGCGGGCCCGGCGGCCTGTACCTGGCCGCGCTCCTGAAGGCCGCCGATCCCCGTCGCCGGGTCCACGTCTTCGAGCGCAACCGGAGCGACGACACCTTCGGCTTCGGGGTCGTCTTCTCCGACCCCACCCTACGATCGCTGGCCGAGGGCGACCCGGTGGTCCACCACGGCCTCCTGGCCGAAGGGGTGCGCTGGGACGACATCGAGGTCCGGCTGCGGGGTAGCCGGATTCGCTGCGGGGGCAACGGGTTCGTGGCCATCGCCCGGCACCGTCTGCTCGCCCTCCTCCAGGAGCGCTGCCGGGGGCTCGGCGTCGACCTCCACTTCGAGTCGCCGGTGGCGCTGGAGGACCTCGAGGAGGCCGACCTGGTGGTGGCCGCGGACGGGGTCAACTCGACGGTGCGCGAACGTCTCAAGGACGTCTTCCGGCCCGCCGTCACGACCGGGAGCGCGAAGTTCATCTGGCTCGGCACCACCGCCCCCTTCGACGCCCTGACCTTCGTCTTCGAGCGGCGGGAGGAGGGTTGGTTCGCCGTGCACGGCTACCCCTCCGACCGGGGCACCGGGGCCGGCACCTTCATCGTGGAGACGGAGGGCGAGACCTGGCACCGGGCCGGCCTGGACGCCTTCGACGTGGGCCAGCCGCCCGGGCCCAGCGACCTCCGGAGCCGGGACTACCTGGCCTCGGTCTTCCGCGATCACCTGGACGGGCACGCGCTCTTGGTCAACAACTCGCGGTGGGCCAGCTTCCGCACCGTCCGTTGCCGGCGCTGGCGGGCGGGCCGGGTGGCGCTGCTGGGGGACGCCGCCCACACCGCCCACTTCTCGGTCGGCTCGGGGACGAGGATGGCCATGCAGGACGCTCTCGCCCTGGCCCGGGCGCTCGAGGTCGAGCCGAGCCTCGACCGCGCTCTGCAACGGTACGAGCGCGAACGGCGGCCGGAGGTCGAGCGCATCCAGGGGGCGGCCCGGCCCAGCCTCGCCTGGTGGGAGCGCTTCGGCACGTACGCCGCCCACCTGGAGCCGCCGCAGTTCGCCTACCACTTCCTCACCCGCAGCGGGCGGGTCGACCACCGGCGGCTGGGCGAGCGGGACCCCGGCTTCGTGCGCCGGGTCGAGGAGTGGTTCGCGGCCGGCGCCGGTCTCGGCGAGCGCCGTCCGCCCCTGCGGGTGCCGCTGCGGAGGCCGTTCGCCCATCCCACCCGGCTGTGGCCCCTGGAGGAAGGGCTGCCGCCGGGCGGGGTTCGGCTCCCGGCCCCGCGTAGCGAATCCGGGTTGGAGGCGGCGCGGCGCCGGGCCGAGCGGGCGGTGGCCGGCGGTGCGACCGTGGTGGCGCTGGCGTCGGCGTCGACGGCCGAGTCCAGGCTCTGCGTCATCCGGTTGGCGGAGTGGGTACGGTTCCGGCTGGGGGCCGCGGTCCTGCTCGAGGTGCCCGACCTCGACGCCTCCGGGGCCGCCACCCTGGTGCTCTCCGGACGCGCCGACCTGATCGGCGTCCCCCGGGCGTGCATCGAGCCCATGTTGCGCTCCACCCCCGATCGGACCGGTGCGCGCTGACCGGCTCGGAAGGGCCGGCGGCGCCGCTGGCCCTGGCCCGGACCGGCCGCGGGCGGATCAGCCTTCGGGGGCGGGCTCGGCTCCCTCGTCCAGGGGCATGGTCACCGTGGCCAGGAGGCGCGGGCGGCGCGGCGGTCCCGGTTCCCGCTCCAGGTACGGCCGTAGGGCCGCGTTCAGGTCCCGGCTCATGGCTTCGAACTCCTCATCGCTCAGGTTCAGCACCACCGATCGGTAGCCGACACCGTCCCGGACCAGGTCGACCCGGGACCTTCGCAGGTAGCGGGCGAAGTGGGCGACGAGGCCGGCCGCAAAGGCGTTGAAGTAGCGCAGGTGGTCCTCCCGGCTGGCCGTGGCCAGGTCCCCGGGTCCGAGCGCGGCTCCACCGGCGACCAGCACGTAGGTGCGCTCGACCGTGCCCCGCACCCGACGGCTGGCGGCGACGGCGAGCACGCCGCCTCGGTACAGGGACTGGACGTGCCGGTAGAGCGTGGTCAGGGGCACGTCGTCCAGCCACCGGGACAGCTCCTGGACGGTGAGGCGGCGGCTGCCCTGCCCGGAGGCGAACGCCTGGACGATGCGGAGGCGGATCGGATGCAGGAGCAGGTCTGCCTTGTTCATCGATCGTTCGTGAGCATATGATTTTCATCCATGAGATTAATTGCAAATATGAAATTAGATGCCATGGCGAGGGTGAGCCGCTCGGGCGTGCGCTGGGGTCCGGTCGGCGTCTTCCTCCTCCTCGCCTTCGGGCTCTCCTGGGCCTGCTTCGTGGGGCTGCGGCTCGTCGGCCTGCCCTTCACGGTGCGCGCCACCGCAGGCATGTTCGGCCCGGCGGCGGCTGCCCTGCTGCTCCGGTGGGGCAGCGGCGAGGGCCTGCGCGGCCTGGGGCTGTGGCCGCGCTGGGGGTGGGCCTACCTCTGGGCCTACCTGCTCCCGATCCTGCTCTTCGGCGCCGCGGTCGCGCTCGCCCTGGCGGCCCGCTACCAGCGGTGGGACCTGCTCGGCAACTGGCAGTCGGTCCTGGACGCCACCCTTCGCGCCGCCGGTCCCGAGGCGGCGGCCAGCTTGCGCCGCCTCCCCGGGTTGCTGCTGGGCGTGCAGGTGCTCCAGGCTCTGACCGTGGGTGTGCTCGTCAGCTGCATCGCCACCCTGGGCGAGGAGCTGGGCTGGCGGGGCGACCTGCTGCCGCGCCTGGCACCGCTGGGGGGAACCGTGGCGGCGGTGGCGGTGGGCGTGATCTGGGGACTCTGGCATGCCCCCGTGATCGCCCTCGACGGCTACGAGTTCGGCATCCGGAGCTGGTCCGTTGCCCCCTTCTTCTGCCTGTTCACCGTCCCCCTGGCGGTGATCCTGGCCTGGCTCCGCTTCCGGTCCGGGAGCGTCTGGCCCTGCGTGCTCATGCACGCCGGCGTCAACGCCGTCGCCGGCCTGGTCCTGCTCGCCCTCTCCCGCCCCTCGAGCGCACTGATCGGGGCGCCGGTGGGGCTGCTGGGGGTGACTCCGTTCTGGGCCCTGGCCGCCTGGCTCGTGATCACCGGCCGCCTCCGGCCGCCCGAGGCACCGGCGCCGGCGGGGACGACCGCGACCCTCCGGGGCGGGTGAGGGCCGGGGCGGTCACCTCCGCACCGCCAGCAGGGCGACGTAGCGGTTGCCGGGCAACAGGCCCACGACCCGGGCCTCGGCCAGGCCGGCCCGGGCGGCGTGGGCCAGCAGAGAGGGCGTGGAGGGAAGGCCGACGTGGTCGCGGTCCCAGCGGCGCATGAACCA
>JAJPKS010000296.1 GCA_021323605.1 Bacillota bacterium
TCGCGCCGAAACCGCTCCCGGATCATGAGCAGCACCGGCATCTCCCGCGCCGCCCACTCGATCAGCTCCTCCCCCGCCCTCGCCAGCGAACGGTCCTTGATGTCGCCGTCGGTCGTGCTCACGCTCATCGTCAGTACAACTCCTCCACCAGTGGGCCTCTTTCCAAACCGAGGGGAGCGAGGCCGCGGCCGGCACGGTCATCGGAGCCGGCACCATCCGGACCGGGGTCGAACCCCGAGCCGGGCGCCCGCGCCCACCCTCGATGACGCTCACAGCACGAGGACGCTTCGGACCTCCCGCCCCTCCAGGAGATCACGCCCGTGCAGCCCCGCCAGCTCGACCAGGAACTGCACGCCGACCACCGTCCCGCCGAGCTTCTCCACCAGCTCGACCACGGCCGCCGCCGTCCCGCCGGTGGCGATGACGTCGTCCACCACCAGCACCCGCTGGCCGCGCTCGACCGCGTCCTCGTGGACGTGGAGGACGTCCTCCCGGTACTCGAGCGTGTAGCGCACCGAGCACGTGCGCCAGGGGAGCTTACCGGCCTTGCGCACCGGCACGAATCCGCAGCCGAGCCGGACGGCCATGGCGCCGCCGAACATGAAGCCCCGCGCCTCGATGGAGGCGACGAGGTCCACCCCCCGCCCCAGCCAGGGAGTGGACATGCGCTCCACCGCCTCCTCCAGCGCCCGCGGGTCGCGCAGCAGGGGCGTGATGTCCCGGAAGAGGATGCCGGGCACGGGGAAGTCGGGGACGTCGCGGATGTAGCGGGCGAGGTCGATGCTGGTCATCTGGCAGTGCAGAAGTATTCCAGGCCGGAGCCCTGGCCGTCTCCGAGGGGGCCGGCGGCTCCGGCCCACGGCGCCGTCGACCGGACCATCATTGACCATCCTTCTGCGGCGCGTGCACGAGCTCTACGAGCGGGACCGCCCGGTCCTCCTGGACGCGCCCTACGAGCCCCCCTACGACGCCTGGCAGCACGTCGAACTGCGGTCTTGGCGAGCGGTCACCGATCCCCGCCTCAACCACCGGCTCAGGGCCGAGCAGCGGATCGCGGTCGAGCTCGCCGGCGAGCGGTGGCGGCCGGCGCCGAAGCACCTGGCCGAGCTGCAGCAGCTGCGCCGGATGAGGATCGACTTCGACGACGCCAAGATCCGGCTCGCCCCGGCCCTCCTCACCTCCAGCACCGCGGTCGTCCTGCAGAGGACCGACTACTCGGCCTTCCTGGTCACGAACAAGCTCGGGATCGTGGACGTGATGGGCTATGGTGAGCGTCCACTCGTTCGCGCCGAGGAGGTCGTCCTGCGCGGGGGCGTCATCCCCAACCTCCGCCGCAGCGGCTGCTCCAACCACCTCGGGGTGGACGTGCTCGCGGTCGTCGACGACGGCCGGATCGTCTTCACCAGGCAGACCGCGGCCAACCAGCTCTCCCAGAAGCTGCTGGTCTCCTCCGGCAGCGGGTCGATGGACTGGAGCGACCTCCGGCGCGGGGACGACCTCGTCACCCTGGTCGAGCGCGCCATGCGACGCGAGATGCTCGAGGAGCTGGGCATCCCCGATCGCGAGCGGCCGGGGCTGGAGCAGCTCCGGGTGCTGGGCTACCCCAGACCGACCCACCTCGGGGGCAAGCCGCAGTTCTTCGGAGCGGCCAGGCTGCACCGCGCGACGACCTCCATCAAGGGAATCGAGAAGCGGTACGCGGTCGATCACGTCACCCTCGACTACTCCCCCGCCGGTGGTGTGCGCGACCTCGAACGGGCCATCGAGCGCTTCGAGTCCCGGCTTCACCCGAGTGCTCGTTCACGCTTCATCTCAACCTCCGGCTGCGGCTGGACTGGCTGCGCGGCGATCCCGGGGCGGACCGCTGGTTGCACGGCTGAGCGGACGCGCCGTACGGGTCCGACCCGGAGCCGCGCCCGCGGGCGGCCGCGCCGTCTCGGGCTCAGTCCCCGTCCGTCCGCAGCCGCTCGTAGGCCTGGATGGTGGCCCGGGCCGCGCGCCGCCAGGTGAAGGTCCGGGCCCGGGCCAGGCCGGCCTGGCGCAGGCGGGCCGCCACCTCGGGCCGGAGCACGACCTCGGCCGCGGCCCGGCCCAGGGCCACGGCGTCGCCGTCCGGCACCAGCACCGCCGCCTCGCCCGCCACCTCGGGCAGGCTGGAGTTGCGGTAGGTGACCACCGGGCAGCCGCACCCCATCGCCTCCAGGACGGGCAGGCCGAAGCCTTCGTAGCGGCTGGGGAAGATCAAGCAGGCCGCCGCCGAGTAGAGGTCGACCAGGGCGGCGTGGTCGAGGTAACCCAGACGGCGGGCCTCGCCCATGTCGGACGGGGCCTGGCGGCTGGCGGCGCCGGCCAGCACCAGCTCCACCTCGGCTCCCTCCTGCCTGGCCACCTGCCAGGCGCGTTGCAGCGCCCGCGGGTCCTTACGGCGGTCCAGCGCTCCCACGAAGAGGAGGTAGGGCCGAGAGATCCCGTGGCGCTCGCGCACGCGCTCCCACGCCCCCTCCGCGGGCGTAAAGCCCGGGGCCAATCCCTCGGGCACCACCAGCAGCCGGTCCTCGATCACCCCCGCCAGGCGGCGCACGTCGCGGGCGGTCGCCTCGGAGGGGGCGATGACCAGGTCGGCGCGTCGCACCAGCCGGCGGCCGAGCCACCAGCGCGTCCGCTCCCCCAGGAGTCCGAGCCCGCCGAGCGCCCAGGGAACCAGGTCGTGGACGGTCACCACCAGGGGGACCGGGCAACGACCGGGCAGCGCCAGGGTGGTGGCGTGGTAGAGGGCGGGGCGAATGCGCGCCAGCTGCCGCCCCATGGTGACCGCCTCCTCGATCAGCCCCGCGCGGTCGCGGTAGCGCCGGCGGACGGTGTAGGCGATGAAGCGGCTCTGGGGCACCGGCGGCGCCGGGAGCGAGGCGTCGAAGAGCAGCGCCACCCGGTGGTCGTAGCCCTCGTCGATCAGCCCCGTGATCAGGCCACGCACGTAGCTGCCGATGCCGCGCCGGGCGTCGGCCCCCTGCAGGGGGCGGGCGTCCAGCAGGACCCGGCGCCGCGCCTTCGGCTCCCTGGCGGTCACGAGGGTAAGGGTGCGCCAGCGGCCACGGGGGTTGCAGGCCCGGGCGGCCGGCGGCGGAGGAGCCGCCTTCGGCTACGACCCCGGGCAGCCCCGAGCCCGGGCCAGCCCGGTGGGGTCGACCCCCCACCAGACCTCGACCCCGCCGGAGGAGGCCGGCGGCCGCTCCAGCAGGTCGCTCAGCCAGGCCACGGTGCGATCCCGGCCGGCGGACGGACCCGCCACCACCGTCCCCACCCCCCGGCCGGCCAGCTCCTCCAGCGCCCGGCAGCGCAAGTCGGGGGTGAGCGGCTCGGCCTGGCCCTGCTCGAGGCCGGTCAGCGCCCGGCCCAGCTCGGGGAGGTAAGGTCCCAGGATGGGGGCGTCCGTGCTCGGGTCGGGCACCAGGACCAGGCCCTCGGGCATCCGGAAGCGGTAGCCGGCTGCCGCCTGCCACGCCATGGCCGAGGTCGACCCCGCCTCCGCCAGCGGCGTCACCAGCGCCACGCTCCCGGCGGGGATGTGGGACACCTGTCCGCCGGGCAGGAAGAAGGCGGGCGCCTGGAAGCGGCTGGTGGGGTAGGGCAGCCGTGGGACCAGAGGGGCGAGGGCCACGGCCACCGCGACCCCGGCCCCGACCCCGGCCAGCGCCCCGCGGTCCCAGGCCACGTCGAGCAGGACGGCGAGCACGATGCCGATCCACAGGTAGACGAAGGAGGCAAGGCGGCTCGGGAGCACGTCATCGACCAGCGGCAGGCGCTCCACGACCGCCCAGGGCAGGGGGATGCCGGTGTCGCGACCGGCCACGACCAGGTGCGGTCCCAGGGCCAGCAGGGCCACGAGCAGGATCGAGACGCCGGCGAGCGGGACGACCGGCCGCCGCCGGGCGAGCAGGGCCACGGCCAGGCCGAGGAGCAGGATCAGGGGGAGGCCCAGGTAGGCGTTGACCTCGCTCAGGTTCATCCGGAAGTGCCGGCTGAGGTCGAGGGCGGCGGGGGTGGTGAGCTGGAGAATCGAGGTCGGGACCAGGAACGACCACAGGTCGGTGCCGATGAAGGCGGTGTGCCGGAGAACGTGCGGGACCCGCTGCGGCCCGAAGAACTGCACGTACAGGGGGGCCGCGCCCAGGGCCAGGGCCACCGATCCTCCGACCGCCAGCGCCGGCAGCAGGCGCCCCAGGCCAGAGCGCACGTGGCCGGGGTGGAGGACCGCGGCCAGGGTCAGGGTCACCGCGGCCAGGACGGCGGTGGTGAGCAGCAGCTCCTCCCCGGTGAGCAGCTGCGCCGCCGCAGCCAGGCCCAGCAGCACGCCCACCCGCCAGGGCGCCCTCCGCCGGCGGACCAGGACCTCGTCCAGGGCCAGGAGCACGAGCGGCGGGAAGAGGGCGACGGTGAAGTTGGGGTGGCCCAGCGACTGGGCCGTCATGGCCGGACTGAAGCCGTAGACCAGTCCGGCCACTCCCGCCGCCA
>JAJPKS010000427.1 GCA_021323605.1 Bacillota bacterium
ACCCGGGAGCAGGGACACGATCCTCATGACCGCCACCGACCATGGTAGGCGGGTCGAGCAGAAGCTCCCGGAGCCGGAGATCGGGCCTCGGTCGGAGCACCGGGCGATCCTCGCACCGGCCGGCCCGTCGCCTCGGGCCGCTCGGCCGGTCTCCGAAACCCACCGGCGGGCAGGGATGGACCGTCCCCACCCTGGTGGCATCGCGCCATACGCGGATCACCGGCACGGTCACGCCCCGTAGCTGTCGCCGGACCGTCGCGCGGTGCCCCTCCGCCCATGGTCGTGGCCTGGCGACGAGTGCGCCCACCGTCCCGCGCGCGACGGGGCCGGCCCCGGCAGCCTCTCAGCGCAGGTGACGGCGCAGGTACTCGACCTGCTTCCGCAGGTCCGGGGAGAGGGCTGCCTCGCCGCTCAGCAGGTCGAGGTGATCTCGCAGAGCGGCCAGGAGGTCGGAGATCGCCGACTCGGCATCGTCGCCCGATCCGAAAACGCCGGTGACCGCATCCACGATGATCACCTGGCCCTCGGTGAACTCCACCAGGACGGGCACCGGCTCCCGCACGCTCTCATGGCTCACCGGGAGGAGCGGCACGGTGAGCGGCTGCGAGTGGGCGGTCGTCGCCGGCGCCGCCGCCGGCACGGCGCTGGCGGCGGGCAGGAGAACGATCGAGGCTACAACCCACGCCGGAGGGGAGGGCGCTCAGCCGACGTATGTGGCACCGCCGACGTCGTCCCGGGCGAAGAGGAACATGGCCGCCAGCCCCAGCCCCATGACCAGGATCGCCAGCCAGCGGTGCCGCCGCAGCCACCAGGCCGCGAGGAAGAAGGCCGGCCACGCCTCCAGCAGGTACCGGTTCATGGCGTACACGTTCCCGGCCGTGGGCAAGGGGAACACCAGCATGGCGGCGATCCACACCACCTGGGCCAGGGGGAGCCGAAGCCAGCCCAGGGCCGAGCAGAGGGTGGCCCAGATCGTCATCAGGCCGTCCACGATCTGCACCCGGGGGCCGATCTCGGTCACCGGCGAGGGCCGGATCCGCAGCTCGGCCAGCACGCCCCAGCCCAGCCGCCGCATCAGCGTCCAGTAGCTGCCCAGCGGGTTCGAGGGCCGGTGCCCCCAGTTCAGGGCCTGCATGTGCACGTAGAGCAGGGGATCGCCGAACGCCGCCCAGGTGTAGACGGGGAAGGCGGCGACGCCCGCCAGCAGCACGGCCATCCCGAGCAGAGCCGCCCCCACCGGCCGCGGTCGTGGCCCCTGCAGCCAGATGACAAGGAAGGCGACGACCAGGAAGGCCCCGGCCAGCCGGGTCGTGCACGCCACCGCCCCCGCCAGCCCGGCCAGCGGCCACCGCCCCTGCTGCGCGAAGAGGAAGGCGAGCGCGGAGGCGGCGATGAAGGTGGACTCGGCGTAGCCGGTGCTGAGGAAGAGGGCGCTGGGGGCGGTCAGCAGGAGCGCGCACCCGAGCAGCGCGACCCCGGCTCCCAGCTCGGGCCGGTAGAGCTTCCAGAGCGCGACCAGCGCCGCCACCAGGCTCAGGTTGGCGGCCAGGAGCAGCGAGGCCACCAGCAACGGATCGTGGCCCATGGGCGACGCCGGCGTCAGCGGCGGGGAGGGGACGTAGCCCGGGTTGAGCCAGTGGCCGACCGTCTTCAGCGGCTCGTAGAAGAGCGCCGCGAGGAGCGGGTAGCCGGGGTAGAAGCCGCCCTGCAGGCCGTGCCTCGAGTACCAGCTGGTGACCACGATCTCGTACCAGTGGGAATCCCAGCTGTTGCCGGCGGCCCGGACCGCCTCCAGGAGGTTCCCGTGCTCGCCCAGAGCCATCCCGGCCAGCATCACTCCTCGGGTGAGGACGAAGAGACCGGCCAGGACGAGGCCGGGATGGAGCCGCAGGGGGCGGTCGACCAGCAGCGAGACGTTCACCGGCAACGTCCGCCGAGGAGCCGTCACGCTCGGGCCTCCACGGGCGGGCCGTCTCCCAGGCAGCCGCTCAGACCGAACCGGGGCCTCACCGTCACCAATCGCTCCGTCCAGCGCAGCCCGCACCGGGCGGCCCGCCGATGGCACACCCCTGACCGCGCCGCGCGCTCCACACGCCCAACGCGCCCGCCGGGGGTGGGGTTACGACCGGGGCATGCGACGCCGGCGCGGTGGGCCGTCGGCCGCGGGCGGCCGGGGTTCCCCGGTCCGAAGAACGGCTCGAGGCGTCGAGATGTCGAGTACCTGCGCTCGACCGATGGTTTCCCCACAAGATGCTGCGCCCTTCGCCTGTTGCCGGCTGCGGGCGTTCCCAGGATGTGGCAAACTGCGGCCAGCAGATGCGCCGCGCCGAGCCCTGGCCGAGGGCCATCCTGCACGTGGACCTCGACGCCTTCTACACGTCGGTGCACCAGCGCGACGAGCCGGGACTGCGGGGCAAGCCGGTGGCCGTGGCCGGTCGTTCACGCCGCGCCGTCGTCATGGGCGCCTCCTACGAGGCGCGCTCCTTCGGGGTCCACACGGCCATGCCCCTGCACGAGGCGCTGCGCCGGTGCCCGGAGCTGGTCGTGATCCCGCCCCAGCAGAGCCGCTACCGGGAGGCCAGCCGGCAGGTGCAGGCCATCCTCCGCCGCTTCGCCGCGCCGGAGAAGATCGAGACGGTCGCGCTCGACGAGGCGTACCTCGACATCACCGCCCGGACCCGCCACGGGACCTCGGCCCCGGAGGAGGTGGCGCGCCGCATCAAGTACAGCATCCACACCGAGGTCGGTCTCACCGCCAGCGTGGGCGTGGCCACCGGCAAGCTCGTGGCCAAGATCGCCGGCGCCAGCCGCAAGCCGGACGGACTGGTGACGGTGCTGCCGGGCATCGAGGCCGATTTCCTGGCCCCGCTCCCGGTCGGAGCCATCCCCGGCCTGGGGCCGAGGACGGAGGAGCGGCTGCGCTTGATGGGCGTGCGCACCGTGGGCGACCTCGCCCATCACGAGACCCAGAGGTTGATCCAGGCCTTCGGCGCCGGGGGAGCGCTGTTGCAGCGGCTGGCCCAGGGTCGCGACCGCTCCCCGGTCGTCGGCTCGCGCCCGGCGCGGACGATCAGCGCCGAGAGCACCTTCGAGTACGACGTGACCGACCGTGAGGAACTCGAAGTCGCCCTGCGCCGGCTGGTCGACCGCGTGACCCGGCGGCTGGTGGCCGACGGGGTGCGCGCGCGCACGGTCTCGGTCAAGCTCAAGCTGCCCGACTTCCGGCTGGTGAGCCGCCAGGTGAGCCGGACCAGCCCGACCGACGACCCCGAGGTCATCTTCCGGGCCGCGCGCGCCGCCCTGGAGCGATCCCACCTGGAGTCCCGGCCGGTGCGGCTCATCGGCGTCGGGCTCTCCGGCCTCGAGCACCCCCGGCCCGAGGTCCAGATGACCCTCTTCGACTGAACCCATCTGGACAGCTGGCCCGCCATGCCCTTCCGGGAGACCGCCCGGGCCGTGACGGGCACCTCCGACGGCCCGGCCGGGATCGCCCCTCAGCGCCCCACGCTGGCCCGAGCCGTGTCGAAGGTGACGGCCGACGGGTGGTCCTCCTCGGGCCGAGCGGTAGCCCGCCGTTCGCGTCGGAGCGGCGGCACCAGCGACAGCGCCAGCAGCGCCGCTCCGGCGGCGGCCAGCACCAGCCAGGGCCACCAGCCACCCGGGGGCGCCCACTGAGCCACGGGCGGGAAGACCAGGGGTCCGTGTCGTCCCACCGCGTAGCGCCGTCCCTCGTACCAGAGCGCCACCAGCTGGAGGACGGCAGCACCGGCGCCGAGCAGCAGGGTGTCCAGCCGCGGTCGCAGGCCGCTGCGCTCCAGGGCCACCCCCGCCACCAGGGGCACCATGGCCAGCGCGGGGAGCAGGTACATCCCGCCCGTGTCCCAGTCCGGCCTCACCACCACCGTCCGCAGCGTCGCCGCCAGCGCCACCGGCACCGCCGCGGCCAGGACCAGGGCCAGGCGCGATCGCCGCCCTCCCACCGTCAGTCCGGCCGCCGCCAGCAGGCCGAGCATCAGCTCCCAGCCGGCGAACAGCAGCGCCGGCGGGACCGTGTCCTGCCACCCGAAGACGCCGACCTGGAGGTTCAGCAGGGAGCCGCGCGCGTTCACCACCGCGAGCAGGGCCTGGGCCAGGGCCGGACCGGTCAGGGCACGGTGGGGCTGGTGGGCGAGGCTCCAGCTCGCCCCCAGGACGGCGGCGGCGACCACCGCCAGCAGGGCGGCCAGGGTCCCCAGGCCGCGCAGGCGCGAGACCCGGAGCAGGGGCAGGACGGCGACGGTCACGGCCAGCAGGAAGACGACCCCGGCCGGGCGGGCCAGGGCGAGGAGGACTCCCGACCCGGCCAGGGGGAGCAGGGTTCCGTCGCCGTCCTCCCTCTGACACCGGGCCAGCAGGGCGGCGCCGAAGCAGACCGCGGCGCAGGTCTCGACCCCGACCGTGGTGGCGGTGGCGGAGAGGAAGATCAGCATGGGCGTGACCGCCATCACCAGGCCGGCCAGGGGCCACAGCCCCCAGTGGCCCAGGACGCGGGCAGCGGCGCCGAGGAGCAAAAGACAGATCAGGCCCAGGAGCACCCGGGCGAGGTAGGTGGCCCGGTAGCCGTCGGCCGCGATCCGCTCCACCTGGCCCGTGGGCCAGGCGAGGAACGGCGTCAGCACGCCCGCTCCCGCCCCGCGCACGCCGGTCGCCGGCGGCGCCGACGCGAGGCAGGCGGCGGTCCGCTCCGGCCGGTGGGCGAAGCAGGGCTGCGGCGGCACCAGCCGGGTCGAGACGGTGCCCCCCACCGCCTCCAGGGCACGAACCACGTAGGCCGGCTCCTGGGGAGCCGCCCCGATCGGGTTGACGAAGGCCCAGGCCGCCACCAGCAGGCCCAGGCCAAGCACGGTCAGCGCCCAGCGGCGCGAGGGCCGGACGCGTACCGGTCCGGCGAGCGGTCTGGTGCGAACGACATCGACCGTTTGATACGCCATTGAAACCCCCCACCTTGGCCGCCCGAACGATCGGGCCATGGCTCAAGGTAGACAGCGGCGCCGACACGCCGCCGTCGGTCCGGTTAGGGATTGGCGACGAGCCCGGCGGGAACGGCCGGACCGGCCATCGTCGGCGCGCCCGGCCGTTCCCCTCAGGTCCGGGGCTCGGGTGGCCGCCCCGGGCCCGGCCCGGGCCTGGCCCGCCGGCGGAGCGGGGACCCGGAGCGCGCGCCGCGGCGGTGGGGTCGAGGCAACTCCAGGGCCGAGCGGTCGATCTCCGGCCGCTTGAGGACCGCGAGCAGGTCCCCCAGCCTGGTCCAGCCAAAGCGGTCTCGGGAGCGCGCGACCAGCTCGCGGAACACGGCCGCCGTGGCCTGGGCATCGCTGAGGGCGGCGTGATCCGGGGCGGCGTCGACCCCCAGCACACCCACCACCCAGGCCAGCCCCGGGGTCTGGCCCTGGGGCAGGTCGAGCACCAGCCGGGCCAGGGCCGAGGTGTCGATGATGGGATGGTTCAACGGCTGGCGCAGGCCGCGCCCGATCAGGTAGGTGTCGAAGGCGTCGTGGCTGTGCTCGACCAGGGCCGCTCCCCGCGCGAAGTACAGGAACGCCCGCCGGGCGTCGTTGAAGCCGGGCGCCCCCACCAGCATCTCGTGCCGGATCTGGTGCCGCTTGCGCGCGAAGACGTTGATCGGCGCCCGGCAGTCGACCAGGGTG
>JAJPKS010000324.1 GCA_021323605.1 Bacillota bacterium
CATGAGGCACAGTGGAGTCTGCTGATGGCGTAGGCGCTCGTGCGGAGGAGCGGCCATGACCACGAGATCCGCGAGCGATGTGGTCCTCGATGGCATGCAGAGCCTGCTCGCCGACCTGGAGACGTTCTACGAGGACCTCCATCGCCACCCCGAGCTGTCCGGGCAGGAGCACCGCACGGCCGGCCGTGCCCGGGTGTGTTCGGGCCCCAGCCCGCTGGCCACCCCGCCTCCTCCTCGCCCCACTCCGGGGCAGGTGGAGCACAGGTGGAGCATTAGACGCGTTCGGCGGCCAGCCGGGCGCCGAAGCCGAGCAGCACCATGCCGGTGACCGCGTCCAGGGCGCGACGCACCGAGCGGCGGGTCAGCCAGCGGCGGGTACGGTGCAGTGACACGGTGAGCAACAGCAGGTAGCCCAGGCCGAGAGCGGCATGGGTAATCGCGAACAGCACCAGCACCGGCACGCCCGCGTCAGGCGGCAGGAACTGCGGCAGCACGGCCAGATAGAACACCAGCACCTTCGGGTTGGTGATGTTGGACAGGAATCCTTGCCGCCAGCCGCCGAACGCCACGCCGATGGGCCACGCCCCGCTCCCGCGTCCGCCGTCGTAGAGCGGCGTGCAGTCGCCGCGCACCGCCGAGCGAATGGCCTGGGCGCCGAGGAACGCCAGGTAGGCCACGCCTGCCCAGCGGATGACGGTGAACACCGGCTGGGCACGCACGATCAGCGCGCCCAGGCCAGCCGCGGCAGTGATGCCCTGCACCAGGTTCGATGTGGTCACTCCGGCCGCGCACCAGGCGCCCCGATGACGTCCGGCGACCAGCGTGTTCCTGGTGACCACCGCGAAGTCCGGCCCCGGCACCACGGTCAGTAGCAAGGCGAACAGCAGGAACGACCCGTACGCCGGCCAGTCCATCCGCTCTCAGCCTAACGCACCGCACGAAGCTCGCCAGGAGACCAGGCTCACGAGCGGCCCTGTCTCACGTATGGGGGCGGCGAGGTGAGTCAACCGACGGCGAAGAAGGCGGGGCGGGCGATCCGGCGCGGCAGCCGCCCGAAGCCGTCGGAGGTGGGGAACGTGGCGAGCAACGCCTGCAGCCAGGCCCCGGGATCGGTGATGGCGGCAACGCAGCGGCCGAGTCGCCACCGCCGGAGCGCCCGAGTCCTCGCGTCGCCTCGCCCTCAGGTGACGCTCCGGCTCGTGCTCGCGCTCGCCTCCAGCACCTTGTCCATGCGCCGCGCGCCCGCCGGTGTCCAGGCCATCCCCCGCTTGCCCATCCGGTTGGCCACCACGATCGAGGGTGTCCTCGGCGGCGTCCAGGCCGCGCCGACCCGGGTCCGCGAACCTTTCCGGCGCCGGTGGTCCGGCGGGACCGCCGTTCTGGCCGGCGAGGTAGATCAGCCCCTCGAGTCGAACCGGCACCCGGCACAAGGACCTGCGCCCTTCCAGGCCCGCTGCCGGCTCCACGGGAGCCCCCAGTGAGGGACGCAAGCCCTCCGGAAGGCGCCGGCCACGAGGCTGCGGACGGCCCAGGCCCAACTGTGCTCCCCACAAACGCCCCAGGGTGGGGGCGGACCGGGAGATGGCCAGGACTGCCGCAGATCGTCTCGGAGAGGTCGTCAAGCGACCTGTGCAACACGAGTACCACAAGTCGAGCGGGGCCGGGGGTTCGTGTGCCACCGGCCGCCGTCTCCCCGGAGCCTGATCACCTCCCCCAGGCGCCGGGCCACCTCTCGGTCCACCCCGGCAGTGGGTAGCCGTGGGTCCTCGAGGTCAGGGTCTCGTCTGCGTGCCCCAGCCGGGCCGCCGGCTTCAGGTCCTTGGTCTCGTGCAGCGGCATGCCATCGTGTGGCGCAGGGCGTGGAGCACCACCCGCCGCCCCCCTGCTCTCCGGGACCCGGCCGTCCCGCAGCCGAGCCTGCCCTCGAGAGGCTCCGGGGACGCAGAGCTACGGGCCGACGAGATATCTGGACCTGACCGTGACCGACCCGTCGAAGTAGTTGGCGTGGGTGAACTCGATGGTGTCAAGGGAGTCAGAGCCGATGAGCACAATCTCCATCGAGGGACGGCCGTACAGCTCCTTCTCGGTTTCGGCGTAGGCGGCCACGGCGGCCCTGCTGTCAGAGCCGAACTCTCGGAGCCTGACCAGCTCGCCCTTCTCGTGATCGAACACGAGGAGAAAGTGCTGAATCTTCCTGGGCGCCTCCTGGTCAGGTACGGTACCGCAGCTCGGCGGAGTTCCCCGATCCTGGTCTCGAGGTCGGCCGGCACGACCGCGCCCGCCTCCTCGATGGCCATGGCCTCGGAGATGGCCGCGAGCAGGTCGAGCACCTCCCTAGGACCACGGCCGCCCTTCAGGTCCTCGTCGAGCCGCCCGCCAGGCCGCTCTACGGTGACCGCCCATTCGTGCATCACAACGGTGCGGAGCTGGACCTCGATCGCCCGTTCGACCCTGTCGCGATCCGGATAACTGACGATGATATGAACGCCGCGATACCCGGTCCAGCGGGGAGCGACGATGTAGTCGACGCAGCGGATCGGCGGCCGGTTCTTCTTCAACCGCGCCTCGACGCGCCGGACCTCGTCGATTGAGGCGAGGACCGCTCTGCATCCCCCGATGTCCTGCACGGTGGAGAGCTGCATGCTGGGCTCCCGAATCAGCTTGTTGATGATGGTGGGGAGGCGCTCGAGCCGCTGAGAGACCTTGGGTGATGCGCATCCCGCCGTCCGCACGACCGACCGCAGGCCCATCGTCGCCCTGGTCAGGGCGTACTGATGGGCGGCGCGGTAGCGATGGACCACTTCGAGGGCACGGACAAGGTCCTCGTCCAGGACCTGCGCTCCTGCACGTACTTGCGCACCAGTCGACCCGCCCTGTTGACCTGGGCCTGGGTAAGACTCGGCTCCGGCATCGGCTTGCGGGGCTTGACCGATCCACCACCGCACCCTCCCCATCCCCCGCCCACAGCCGTCACCGCACCCCGAACCGCCCGACCGGGCCGGCCCTTCGGACCCGGGGCAGCACCTCCTCCAGCCGGCCCCGGCGCGCCGCCGAATCAGGCCGGCCCGGCGGTCGGTGGGGCCGCCGGGATCCGGATTGGCCCATCCGGCTCGGCACCGCCCGCCGACGGGTCCCACCGCCTTTCGGCTGTCGGCCGGGCGGTCGTGAGATGATCGCCCTGATGTTCGCCGCCGACGATCCCCGAGTACCCCCCGGGCGGAGCCCGCGCTCCGGGTCCGGCGCCGAGACCCCGCCGGCCTCGGTCACCGCGGCCGGGCCGGTGGACCCGTCTCCCCCGGGAGCGGGACGACCCGCCCCACCGCGGTCCGGCCGGACCCCGCCTCCTGACCGGGAGCGGGCCGGGATGAGCTCGAGGGCGGCCCCTGGCTTGCCGTCCCAGGTGATCGGACCGGACCTGGTCGTGGGGGCCCTCTGCGTGGTCGCCAACTATGCCGCCCAGGTGCCTTACGCCCTGCACCTGTACGGGACCAGGTACGACCGGGCCGGCGTCGCCGTCCTGGCCCTGACCCTGGTCTGGTTCCTGGCCGGATTCCTGCTCCTCGTCCGTCGGAGCCCGCTCGGCTACCCGCTGACGCTGAGCTTCCTGGTCGTCGACTTCGGCTTCTATCTCTTCAACATCGTCAACTCGTCCGTTCACGGCTTCGGCCCGCTGTACCATCTCAGCCGTCTCGGCGACCCCGTCCTCTGGACCGTCTTCCTGGTCGGCTACGTCAACTTCGTCGCCGCCGGGTACCTGATCTGGCGGCTGCTCAGGCAGGGGCCGGCGGCCTGGCGATGAGGGCAGCCGCGCACCACGGCCCCCGCCCCGTGCCCGCCCCGCCCGCGCTCAGGGGACCAGCACCGCCCGGCCCTTGATCCGCCCCTGGCGCAGGTCCTCGATGGCCTGGTTGACGTCGTCCAGGCGGTAGCGCCGGGTCCGCAGCTGGACCTTGCCCTCGGCGTGCAGGGTCATCAGCTCGCTCAGCTCGGTGTAGTTGCCGACCAGGCTGCCGACGATCGCGATCTCGGAGAAAATGAGGTCGATGGTGGGGACCTGCAGAGTGTCGCCGTAGCCGACCACGACGTGGGTTCCACCCTGGCGCAGCATGGCCACCGCCTGCTGCTGGACGCCTCGCTCGCCGACGAAGTCGAGGACGACGTGGGCGCCGCCTCCGGTCAGGTCCCTGACCGCCGTCACCGGATCGGAGCCGTCGACGACGTGGTCGGCGCCCAGCTCACGGGCCAGCTCCTGGGCGGTCGGCGAGGGATCGATCGCGATCAGGTTGGCCGAGGAGAGGTGGTGCAGACACTGGAGGGCGATGTGGCCCAGGCCGCCGATCCCGATCACGACCGCCCAGCGCCCAGGGGCGAGCAATCGCGCGGCCTTCCTGGCCGCCCGGTAGGCGGTGATGCCGGCGTCGGCGTAGGGGGCGACGTCCGCCGGCTCCACCCCTTCGGTCAGCTTGACCAGGGCGCGCTCCCCGGTGAGCAGGTACTCGGCGAAGCCCCCGTCGGCGTTGATGCCGGGGAAGCGGCCGTTCTCGCAGTACATGTCCTCCCCCGAGCGGCAGGCCGCGCAAAGGCCGCAGGTGACGAGCGGATGCACGATCACCGGGTCTCCCACCCTGACGCCGGTCACCGCGTCCCCGACCGCCTCCACCCAGCCGGCGTTCTCGTGGCCGAGCGTGTAGGGTAGCCGGACGCCGCTCTTCTCCTGCCAGATCCCCTCGACGATGTGGAGGTCGGTCCGGCAGAGCCCGGCGCCGCCGATGCGGACGATGACGTCGTGGTGGCCTCTCACCTCCGGCATCGCCACCTGGTCGATCCGGAGCTGCTGGTCGTAGCCGTGCAGGCGCGCCGCCTTCATGATGTTCAACCTCCGTCATCGCTCAGTTTGAGCGAGCGAGAGGACGAGGAGGCTGCCGCCGGCTCGGCCCGCGCCGGCTGGGTTTGCGGTTAGCCTCCCTTTTACCCGCCCTGGGCTAGGGTTGGGGGCATGGTCGCGTGCGCGGCTACCGCTCGATCCCGGCAGCGGCCAGGGGACGCCACCCGGCCCGGGCGGCGACGGCCGGCCGGGACCGGGGGACGGGGCCGAAGCGCCGCTCCGGCGCGGCCTCTCTCCGTCGGAGGCATCGGCCGCCGGCCCTGAGCCACGACCAGCCTTCACTCCTCCCTCTCTTCCGTCCGCCGGGGCGCCTCCGGGCGCCCCGGCCCCACCCCGGGGCGCCTCAGAGGGCCGCCCGCTCGCCCAGCTCCCGGAGCGCCTCCAGGGTCAGGGCCAGGTGCTGCCGCACCGCCTCCGCGCCCCGGATCACGCAGCCATGGCCGGGCGCGATCACCTCCACCTCGTGCTCGGCGAAGATCGTCTCCAGACGCCGCCGGATGGGCCCGGTGTCGGCGTCGGCCAGCCACTCGTACTTGGCCATCAGGTGCTCACCGATCTCGGCCGCGGTGGGGGCGGGCTCGGAGGTGGTCGCAACCGGCGACTCATCCCCGTTCGAGCGGGCGAGGTGGCCGAAGAAGTCGGAGGTGAAGAGCACCTTCGCCGTCGGATCGTAGAGCCAGGAGGTGGCGATCACCCGCGCCGCCGGCTGGACCGGCTCGAACTCGCGCTCGCCGAGACGAAAACGCCGCCCCCAGGGCAGCCGCTCCACCGAGACGCCGCGGTCGGGCCCGAACTCCCGCCAGCGGTGGGTGAGCATGCGCAGCGGGTCGGTGTGGGTGGCGTTCAGCACCCGATGCACCGGGAGGGCCTCGAGCAGGGCCAGGGCGTTGCCGGTCGAGTCCGGCTCCACCATCCGGGAGAGCCAGATCCCCAGCCGCCGTCCTCCGAGGGCGCGGCGCAGCTCGTCCAGGACGGCCTCCCGGTGCGCCGGGAGGCCGGTGTCGTAGAGGAGCGCCTCTCCGCCGCAGTCGATCAGGTAGACGCAGGCCGGCTCCCGGCCCCGCCGGCCGGCCGGCACCCAGCTGACGCGGCCGTCCAGCTCCACCCGGTTGACGACGGCGTGGACGCCGGGCGCGATCTCGATCATCGGAACAGCGTCCCCGCGTGGGCCTCGATCAGGCCCTGCTTCATGATCGGGATCATGGCCTCGGGCCGGGTGACGACGCTCCCGTGGGCGGGGCAGATGAGCGCCGTGGGCAGCTCCGCGAGGAGCCGGTCCAGGCGCCCGAAGTAGCGACGCGGGTCCACGTAGGGCGCCCAGGAGAGGGCGTTGTAGGTGATCCAGGCGGTGTGGTCGACGCTCGGTTCCTCGGGCAGCTCCTCGGCCACCAGCCCGCACTGGCCGGCCTCGTGCGCGTGCGAGTAGCCGAAGCCGTCCGACACGAAGAGGGCACGGCCGCCCGTGTCGTAGGCCCAGAGGGTGTTGGGGAGGTCGCGGATGGCGGCCTCGACCAGGATCAGCTCCCTTCCCCCCAGCTGGACGCGGTCGCCGCGCCCCCGGTGCTCGAAGCGGTGCTCCTGCCCGGGGAGGTAGAGATGGTAGTTGCGAAGGTCGCCCACCACCCGAAGCCCGGGGTGCTCCTCGAGCAGCCAGGGCAGGTTGCCCATGTGCGGCAGCTCGGGATGGGTGGGGAGGACGTAGTCCAGGGGACGGCCCGCCAGCGCCCGGGCCAGCTGGGCCCGGACCACGGGCCAGCCGCTGGGCGCCCCGGTGTCGATCAGCACCGTGCGCTCGGTGCCCCGGACCAGGAAGGCGTTCCAGGGCGAGTGGATGATCTTGCCCTGGAAGCCGATCTCGCCGCAGGTGCCCAGCCAGAAGAGGCCCGGCGCCACCTGCCGCGGCAGCTCACCGACCGAGACCCTTGTCGCCATCTTGTCGACAAGATACCGACCGCCGCTGCTACTGACCAGGGCGCAGCCGGCGCTCCTTCGGGGAGGGGATGGTGGAGCCGGCCCCGATCGGATGGCACGAGACAGAGGAACCGGCGCAGCCGGCGCTCCTTCGGGGAGGGGATGGTGGGGCGACGGCCAGGCCGGCGATCGTTCCTCCCCGGACGGGAGAGAGGTACGGGTCAGAGGGCGATCTGGGTGTCGGCCGCGGCCCGCTCCAGCATCTCCATCAGGCGCATCCGGGAGCGCTGGACGTGCTCGATCATGGCCCGCTCCGCCGCCCCCGGATCGCGCTCGGCGATGGCCCGCAGGATGGCCGCGTGCTCCCGCTGGAACTCCTCCTGTCGGCCGGGGACGCGGCGGGCCATGGAGCGGGCGAAGCGCACCCGGTCCAGCAGCCGATCGGCCGAGGCGGCCAGCAGCCGGTTGCCGGAGGCGAGCGCGATGCGGCGGTGAAAGGCGTCGTCGAGCTCGATCGTGGCCGGGATGTCGCCACGATGGTGGGCCTCGTCGATCCGGTCCAGGATGGCCCGGAGCTCGGCCAGGTCCTCGTCGTCGCGGCGCTCGGCCGCCAGCCGCGCCGAGAGCCCCTCCAGGGCCTGCCGGAGCTCGACCATGTCCCGCAGCCCGCGCACCGTCACCCGGGCCACGGTGGCGCCCCGTCGCGGCTCCCAGGTGATCAGGTCCTCCAGCTCCAGCTGCCGAATGGCCTCGCGAATCGGGGTACGGCTGACCGACCAGCGCCGGGACAGCTCCGCCTCGCTGAGCACGGAGCCCGGCGGCAGCTCGCCGCTCAGGACCGCGCGCTTGATCTCCTGATAGATCTCGAGGTGGAGCGGTCCGCGTGGGACGCGCTTGGGAGCCACGTCCCGAAGTATATTGTCGATATCTTGTCGACAGGGACGGAGGAGGTGGCGGCCAGGCCGGGCGCCGGCGACTCGGTCAAGATCCGGGTCGAGGGGCTGCGTCACCGCTACCGGGGCACCGGCCGGCGCGACCTGCTGGCCCTGGACGGGGTCTCGTTCGAGATCCGGGACGGGGAGATCCTGGCCGTGGTCGGCCCCAGCGGCTGCGGCAAGACGACCCTGATCGGCCTGATCGCGGGCCTGATCAAGCCCGAGGCCGGGGTGGTCCTGGTCGACGGCGTGACGGTGAGGGGCCCGGGTCGGGATCGGGGAGTGGTCTTCCAGGAGTTGGCCATCCTGCCCTGGCGCACGGTCCGGGGCAACATCGGACACGGGCTGGAGATCGCGCGCGTACCGCGCGCCGAGCGGGAGGCGATCGTCGATCGTTTCATCGCCATGGTCGGGCTCACCGGCTTCGAGGAGCGCTACCCTCACGAGCTGTCCGGGGGCATGAAGCAGCGGGTGGCGGTGGCCCGCACCCTCGCCGCCGATCCCAAGGTGGTGCTGATGGACGAGCCCTTCGCCGCCGTCGACGCCCAGACCCGGATCACGCTCCAGGAGGAGCTGTTGCGCATCTCCATGGAGACCCGCAAGAGCATCCTGTTCGTGACCCACAGCGTGGACGAGGCCGTGTTCCTCGGCGACCGGGTGCTGGTCTTCACCCACCGGCCGGGACGCGTGAAGGAGATCGTCGAGGTGCCCATCCCCCGCTCCGAGCGGCGCTTCGACCGCCTGGCCGGCGACCCCCGCTTCCTGGAGGTCCGGGAGTGGGTGACCCGCCTGGTCCGCGCCGAGCTGCGGGGCGATGGCGACGGTTAGGGTCGAGGCCGCCGAGGCCGGTCGGGAGCTGGGGGCGCCGGCCGGCCTCGACCGGCTGCGGCGCGTCCTGGCGCGGGCGGGACGGTCGCTGCTCCCCTTCGCCCTCCTGCTCGCGGTCTGGTGGGCGGTCGAGATCGCCTTCCGGCTGAGTCCGGCCGTCCTCCCCTCGCCCTGGCAGACCATCTCCGCCACCTGGCCCCTGATCCAGCGCGGCATCCTCCCCGACTACATCACCTCGAGCCTGACGCGCATGGCGGTCGCCGGACTCTTCGGCGTCGTGGCCGGCGTCCCCATCGGGCTGCTGCTCGGCTCCAACCGCTACGTCAGCGTCGCCTTCGCGCCCTTCCTCAACTTCTTCCAGGCCCTCTCCGGCATCGCCTGGCTGCCCCTGATGCTGGTCTGGTTCGG
>JAJPKS010000158.1 GCA_021323605.1 Bacillota bacterium
CGGTTCCAGACCATCAGCTGGTCGAGGCCGATGAAGATCCGCTGCACCTCGCCCAGGTGGTGGGAGACGATGAAGTCCAGGTCCTGCTGCAGCCGGGGCCGGACCTGGGGCCAGACGTTGGGCCGCAGCCAGGCCGTGCCCACCCAGTCGCCGTTCACGGTGTCCGGCTCACCGTAGTTCAGGCCCACCACGGAGGGGAGGTCCAGGGTTCTGGGGGAGCCCGGCTGGCAGGAACCGGGCAGAGGTGAAGCGGCGCTGGGCGGCGGCGACCCCGGCCTCGAGCACGCCCCCAGCCCGGCGGCGACCAGGGCCAGCAGCACGGTCCACCCGGCCAGGAGGCGTCGGCGGCCGGCGCGGCCGCCCGGCGACCTCGTGCGGGCGCCGGGGGCCCGGGAGGCAGCACCCCGCACCATCACCTCCCAGCCTACGAACGGCGGTCACGCCCTCCCCATGGGCGGCTCGGCCACGGTCGCGGACCCCAGCCCAGGACCATGGGCCGGCGTCCCGGTCGCCGGGCGCCACGCTCAGGCCTCCCCTCTTCTGTCCCGGCCGAGCGACTCGACCGCCTCCAACGGGGCGATGCGCACCGACCGGACATCGCGCGGGCCGCGGGCGACCATCCCGACCAGACGGCCGAGGGCCACGGCCACGTCGCCCAGGGCGGGCAGCGGGTCGCGCAGGTCGAGCACCGAGCGCGAGGTCGGCCCCAGGAAGGACCGGGCGTAGGCGAGGGGTGAGAGGGTGCCGCTCCGCATCTCCACCAGGGCCGCCGGGAGATCGGTGAGCAGACGTCGCCAGCGGGGACCGTAGCGCACCCGGCACTCCGGGAGGGGCGCGCCGGTCGCCTCCAGGTACTGGAGGTGGGGCAGGTCCACGCCGCAGTCCCGGCAGAGACCGTGCCACCCCCAGGCCCGCGGGTTGACGTCCAGGACCTTGAAGCGTCGGTCGCGGGGATCGCGCTTGAACTCGACCTCCACCATGCCGGAGAGGCGCATCCGCTCGATCAGGGTCAGCGCGAGCGGGATCAGCTCGGGCACCTCCACCGACTCCACGAAGCAGCTGCCCAGCCCGAAGTCGACCGGGAACTGGCGGCGACGACGGACGGTCAGGGCCACCAGGCAGTGGCCGTCGCGGCAGAACGCGCCCACCGAGAACTGCGAGGCCCCATCGCCCGGGATGAGTTCCTGGACCATCAGGCCCTCGCTCCCGACCAGGCCCGCCACCGTTCGGTAAGCGGCCAGGAGCTCGTCCGGGTCACGGGCCGCCAGGGCCTTTTTGCGCGCGGCCGCCTGCAGGGATGCCGAGTTGGCCGGTTTGACCACGACCGGGAAGGGCAGCTCGATCGAGACCAGCTCGTCGGCGGTGGCCGGGCAGCACGTCCGAGGCGCGGGCACCCCCAGCTCCTCGGCCAGGGCGTACAGCCGGCGCTTGTCCTGCGCCAGGCGGACCGTGTCCGGCGGGGGCGTGGTCAGGCGGTAGGCCGACCGGAGCTGCTCGCGCTCCTCCGCCACCAGGGCCACGGTGTCGTCCGACATGGGGAACAAAACCCAGTCCCGGAACCGGTCCCGGCCCAGCCGGAGCAGGAAGGCGCCGAAGTCGGGCGTGTCCATCGGCCCCCGCCAGCGCACGCGTGCGACCACGTGGCGGGAGAACCACGCCGATCGGGGCAGGTTGTCGACCAGGGCGCAGGGGACGCCGCGCCGGGCCAGGCTGCGCACGACGGCCAGCGCTCGGAAGTCACTGCCCAGGACCACCGCCCCCGGGCGGCGGTTCATCGCCCCAGCGCCCTCCGCGCCACCTGCCGGGCGGCGGTGTCGGCGCCGGCGACGAAGCGGCAGAGGGGCCCGAAGTCACGCTCGGCCAGCGCCCCCACGAAGTGGAGGCCGGGCACGGATGACTCGAACCAGCGGTCGAGCACCGGCAGCCGCCCATCGACGGCGACGCGCGTCCGCAGGTCGGGGGCGAGGAAATCGAGGCGGTTGACGTCGGGCACGAAGCCGGTGCCCAGCACCAGGTGGTCGACCTCGCGGATGCTGCCGTCGTCCAGGCCCAGCCGCAGCCTCCGCCCCACCGGCTCGGCGGTCCGGATCTCGACCCCCTGGGTGGTGTCGATCACCCCCTCCACGCGGGGCCGCAGCCAGGTCGCTCCCGCCGGCCGCACCGAGCGGACGGTCAGCGCCCGCCGCAGGCGGGTGGGCAGCCGGCGCACCAGCAGCTGCCGGTCGACCACGCGGCTCACCCCCGCTGGGCCCACGTCGCTGGGAGCGTAGAGGAGCTCGCGCACCACCGGATGCAGCTGGTAGAGGCGGCGGTCGACCCATGCGATCGGCTGGCGCACGATGAGCTGAACGTGGGCTCCGGCCTCGTGCAGGAGGGCGGCCCACTCGAGCGCGCTCTGGCCGGCCCCCACCACCGCCACCTCGCGGTCCCGATACCGTCCCAGGTCCAGGCATTCGGAGGTATGACTCGCCACCTCCGGCGGGAGTCCTCTGGCGAACTCCGGTATCCGGGCGAAACGGCTGATCCCGACCGCGATCACGACCCGACCGGCCTCCACCGTGCGACCGTCGGCGAGCTCGAGGTGGAACCCGTCCGGAGCCCGACGAAGACAGGTGACCCGGCCTTCGTCGACCGGCGGTACGGCCCGCTCCTGGAACCAGCGCGCGTAGTCGCAGAAGAAGCCGAGCGGGATCGGATCCTGGCGCCCGGCTCCGGTGGCGGCCGCGTACCGATCCAGGCTATAGGCGCGGGCGGGATCGGACAGGCTCGAGGCGGACCAGCTCGACTTCAGGCACATCCCGGCCGGCATCCGCCGCCAGAGTTCCATCGGCCGTCCAAAGAGCAGGACCGGTAACCGGTGGGCACGAAGGTGAGCGGCCACCGAGAGGCCGTAAGGACCGGCGCCGACCACGACCGTGGTCGGATTGGCACGTACCATGACTCTCCCTCCAGCTCGAATTCGACCTTGGCGGGGCCTCCCTCACCTCCCGGGGCCGGCGCGGCCGCCCCGCCCGCAGGGGCCGCTGACCGCTCGGCCGTCCCGCCCGAGCACGGCCCGGCCCGGAATCCAATCAGGTAACCCTTCCCGCTGCCCGCCGGGACGACCGGTGGCCGCCGAGGCGGGGCACGTGGCCCCCGGCCCGCCCCGGCCGGGGCGCCCGGAGAACGGCGCCGTCACCGCGCCGAAGCGCTGGGCGGCGCCGTCTCCATCCCCTCCCTGGAGGCGGATTGCGACGGTGCCAGCCGGGGCTCGACCGGCACGCGCACCCCGCCGCTGGCCAGCGAGCGGTCGGCGGCCTCGCAGACGGCGACCACGGCCAGCCCCTGTTCCCCGTCGCTCAGCGGTCGCTGGCCGGTGCGCACGCAGTGCACGAAGTGCTCGCATTCCTGTCGCAACGGCTCCCGCCAGTGGATGTACGGGATCACGATCTGCCCGTGCCGGTAGGCCAGCTCGAACTCGCCGTAGTTGTCGGTCGTGGGGTGGTCCACGCCGCTGTCGTAGACCCGGAGCTTGGCCACCGGTGAGACGTCGTTGTACACGGCCATCCGGCGATCGCCGACCAGGGTGAGACGGCGCACCTTGTCGGGGTCGAGCCAGCTCACATGGATGTGAGCGCTGGTTCCCGCCGAGAAGAGCACCTCCAGGTAACAGACGTCGTGGACATCGGGCTGAACACACGCGCTCCCCCGGGCGCTGACCTCGACGGGCATCTGCTCCAGCACGTACATCAGGATCGAGATGTCGTGCGGAGCCAGGTCCCAGATCACGTTGACGTCGCGCTGGAAGACGCCAAGGTTGAGCCTGGCGCCGTCGCCGTAGTAGATACGTCCCAGCTCGCCCTCCTGGACCAGGCGTCGCAGCTCCCGCACCGCCGGGTTGTAGAGGAAGGTGTGACCGACCATCAGGACCAGGCCGCGCTCACGGGCCAGCCGGAGGAGTTCCTGAGCCTCGAACACGCTGGCCGCCAGCGGCTTTTCCACCAGCACGTGCTTCCCCGCCAGCAGGGCCTCGCGCGCCAACGCGTAGTGGGTCCGGATCGGGGTCGCGATGACCACGGCGTCGATCTCGCCCTCCAGCAGCTCCCGATGATCGGAGAAGAGCTGCACGGTCGGGTAGCTGCGCCGGACGTAGTGGAGTCGATCCGGCCGTCGCTCGGCCACCCCCACCAGGTCCACCTCGGCCATGTCGTGGAGGTTCCGGACCAGGTGAGGCCCCCAGTACCCGCAGCCGACGACGCCCACCCGCACCCGCAGCGGCCGAACGCGATCCGTGCCAGTCCCGTTCAACGCGTCATGCTCCATCGGACACCTCAGCGCCTCCGGCTTCATTCTCGATAGGGTTCCGAACGCGTCACAATGGGCGCTGGCAACGATCCTGCGCGAAAGTCCCGGACGCACCCAGGCGGGTCACCCGGGGCGGCGCGTTTCCTGCCGTCGTCGGGCCGGGACATCCGGGACGGATGTCCCATTGGCGTAATGCCGGCCGATGGCGAAGCTGGTAGCCGGCCAAGGAGATTCGAAGAGGGGTACGGCATGCCGGCGAGGGCGGGAGCGCGCCGGACAGCCTCACCCTGGGGGGAAATCACATGCAGGCGAAGTACCGAAGGCGGCACGCCTTCTTCTATCGCGTTGCCCTGCCCATCTTCGTGTGTGCCAACCTGAGCCTGGGGGTGCTCCTGCTCACCTCGGTCCAGGTCGGGGGTTGGTTGCGCTGGATGAGCCTCGGCAGTGGCGTGCTCTGCTGTGTGATCGCGGGCTGGTTGTCCGGGGTGGCCTGGTCCAGCTTCCACTGGAGCTCGGCCATGGAGCGCCAGGTGACGCGCTGGCACGGCGTGGTCGACGCCGTCTTCGGCTGGATCGAGGAGGCCCCCATCCCGGCCGACGCCCTGCGGACGTTGAAGCGTTCGCTGGACGAGACGCTGGTCCGCTGAGCGATCACCGGGTTCCCCGCCCCAGCCGTGCACGCCGGACCTGGAGCGAAGGTTCAGGCGGCGCGCTCCAGGAGCGCGACCGACTCCACGTGGTAGGTGTGGGGGAACATGTCGACGATCGCCGCCCGGCGGACCCGATAGCCTCCCCGGACGAGGAGGGCGACGTCCCGGGCCTGGGTGCTGGGCTCGCAGCTGACGTACACGAGACGGTCGGGGGCGAGACGCAGCAGCTCGGCGATGGCAACCGCGTCGCATCCCGCCCGGGGCGGGTCGAGGACGGCTGTCCGGTGGCGACCCGTCCGGAGCCGGCGTAGCACGTCCTCGGCCCGGCCCGGCAGGGCCTTGAAGTTGTCCACGCCGTTGATCCGGGCGTTGAGCACGGACAGGCGCGCCGCCACCGGGTTCTCCTCGACGGCGGTGACCGAGCCCACCTGCCCCGCCACCACCAGGCCGATGGTGCCGATGCCGGCGTAGAGGTCGAGCAGCGCGTCCCTCGGCTCCGGCTGCAGCATGTCGACCACGACTCGGTAGAGCACCAGCATCTGCCGGTAGTTGGTCTGGACGAAGGTGTCGCTGCGCACGCGGAAGGTGAGGCCGAAGACCTCCAGGCTCATGGAGTCGTCCAGCAGGACCAGGTCCGGGAGCAGCTCCGCCACTCGGGCCCCGAGAACGGGGTCGGCGTCCGGGCGCGAGCCGCGACGCTGCGCACACCAGAGCAACCCCGGGCCGGTCGGCTCGACCGTGAGCCGGAGGCTCTGGAGGTCGCGCAGCCCGCGCTCCTCCACCGCCTGTCGGAAGGCGGGCAGGGCGCGCTCGATGCGCTCGTCGTGGATCGGGCAGGTGCGCACCGGCAGCACGGTGTGCGACCGCGGACGGTGGAAGCCCAGCTCCAGCCGGCCGCCCCGGTACCGGGCCTCGAACTCGCCCCGGATGCGATAGCGCCAGGGGTCCTCCATGCCCAGCACGGGCGTGTCGGCGGGGAGACGGAGCCCGACCCCGCGCCAGGCGTCGTCGACCACCTGCCGTTTCAGCTCCAGCTGGCGGCGGTAGCGCGCGTGCTGCCACTGACACCCACCGCACTCGCCGAAGTGGGGGCAGGACGGGGTCACGCGGTCCGGGGAGGGCTCGAGCACGCGCACCGTCCTCGCCAGCTCCAGCCCCCCTCGGCGACCGGTCGGCTCCGCCTCGACCAGCTCGCCCGGCATGGCGTAGGCGACGAGGACCGGGTGCCCGTCCCGGTGGGCGACCACGGTGCCGCCGTGCGCCGGGCGCTGCGGCCGCAGTACCACCGACGTCGTCACCTCGTCCCTCCGGTCATCGCCGCCAGAAGCCGGTCGGGTCGTGGTTGGGCTTGAAGCCGAGGCCCTCGGCCAGCCGCGCCGCCAGCTCGAAGCCGAGGGCGATCCGCTCCGGATCGTGGGCATCGCTCCCGAACGAGAGCGCCCTCCCTCCCTCCTCGACCCACCAGCGCAGCACCACCGGACCGGGGCACAGCCCGCGGCCGGGCTCCACCCCGCGCGTGGTGTTGATCTCCAGCGCCAGATCCCGGACGGCGGCGGCGCGCAGGACGGCCCGGAACTCCTCCTCGTAGTCCTGCTCACGGTAGGGGACCTCGGCGTGCGGCCAGTAGCGCTTGGGGTAGTCGAGGTGGGCCAGCACCTCGAAGCCCTGGCCGCCCTCCACCAGGGCCAGCACCTCGCCCAGGTACGAGCGGAGGAGGTCCGGCGCCCGTTCGGGGGTGAGCAGACCCTCCAGGCTCACGTCCATCAGGCTCTCCGCCCAGGGCACGCAGTGAACCGACCCCAGCACCCGATCCAGCCCTCCCGCCGCCAGCACCGCCGCGGCCTCGGCGGGGAAGCGGTGGGGTTGTCCCAGCTCCACCCCGCTCAGGATGCGGAGGGAGGGGAAACGCGCCCGACAGCGGTCGAGGGCATCGAGGTAGCCGGCGAGGTCCAGGGGACGGTGGTCCGGGTAGCCACCGCCCACGAAGTCGGCGTGCTCGGTGAACGCGATGGCGGGCAGGCCCAGCTCCAGCGCCCGCCGACAGGAGGCTTCCATGTCCCCTCGGGGCGCATCCCACGAGAACTGGCTGTGCACGTGAAGGTCCGGCGGCGAGACGATGGGTGAAAGACTACACGGGCGCGCCCGCCGTCCCGGCGGGGTCGGGGCTCAGCGGTTGACCTGAGCGGCCATGAGCGGCTTGCCGCTCGGCGCCGACGATGTGCCGGGGGCCGTCTCCAGGGTGACGGAGACGGTCTGTACCCCGGCCAGCGGACGCTGGATCAGCAGGTGGGCATCACCACGAGCGTCGGGACGAACGGCGCCGGCCGACACCACCCGGCCCGACTCCATGACCAGCCATACCTCGTAGACCCGGCCCGGAGGCGGCGGTGGCATGGCGCTGAAGCTCACCAAGGTGAGCTGGCCCGAGCCCACGTCGGCCACGCTGCCCCTGGTCGAGGCCAGGGGCCCGGTTCCCTGCATGACGTAGGCCGGCGGACGCCGGTCGAGTTCCTGCTGGAGTCGGAGGTTCCAGGTCACCGTGCCCGCCAGGCCGGCCAGCAGCGCCGCCGCCGCGGCCAGCGCGAGCCGGAGGCGCCACGAGGTCCGCGGCCGGGGGCGCGCGCGCCGGGCCGCCCCCGGCTCCCCGCCGGTCCCGTTCGCCGCCGGGGAGGGCGGAGACGAGGCCGCCGCCTCCAGGATGCGCTGGCGCAGCCCGGGGGGCGGCGACTGGCCGGCACAGCTCAGGGCCAGGACGTCGACCGCCTCCCTCAGCCGCCGGGCCAGCTCGCGGCAGCTTCCGCAACTCCCGAGGTGGGCCCGGACGATCGCACGCTCCTCGTCCGGGCAGGCGCCGAGGACGTAGGCGGCGATGGCGTCCTCCATGCCGTCGTGGTCAGCCGTCATCGAGGAACCCTCTGCCCTGCAGATACGAATGAAGCTTCTCCAGGGCCAGTCGCATGCGCCCTTTGACCGTGCTCAGTGGCACCCGGATCATCTCGGCGATCTCGCGATGCGAGTAACCCCCAAAGTACGCGAGCTCGACGGCCTGACGCTGCTCGGGCGGCAGGCTGGCCAGCGCCTCCTGGATCACGTCCCGCTGGATCGACTGGGCGACCTCGAGCCAGGGGTCGGCGCCGAAGCCCTCGGCCTCGGTCTCGAGTGGGATCTCGCGTTCCTGACGTTCGTGCGCGTTGCGGCCCCGGAGGTAGTCGATCGAACGGTTGCGCACCGAGGTGATGACCCAGGTGCGCAGCGAGCCGCGATGGGCGTCGAACCGCGAGGCACCGTGCCAGAGCTTGAGGAAGGCGTCCTGGACCACGTCCTCGGCCCGCCCCGGGTCGCCCACGATGCGCAGGGCGACGGAGAAGGCCAGCGCACCGTACCGGTCGTAGAGGCGCGCCAGCGCGTCGACGTCCCCCGCAGCCAATCCTTCAGCGATGTCTAGATCGGTGTCACCCCCCATCAGCCTGACCGCCATGCCTGGGGTACGCAGCCGCTACCCCGGTCGAAAAAACGGTTGCTCAGCTCGCGATCACGATCCCAGCCGGCGTCGCAGCATCTCGGTCGCGAGCTTCATGTTCGCCCGGCCCCCGGTTGCCTGCCGCACCTGCCCCAGCAGGGCCCCGATCGCCTGCTGCCGGCCGGCCCGGACGTCCGCCACCGCCCGCGGGTTCTCCGCCAGGACCCGTTCGATGACCCCGGCCAGGGCCGCCTCGTCGCTGACCTGGGTCAGCCCCCGCTCGCGCACCAGCTCGCCCGGCGGCCGGCCGCTGGCCTGCGCCTCCTCGAGCACCTGCAGCCCTTGCTCCCGGTTGATGGTTCCCTCGACCACCAGGCGGATCAGCTCGGCCAGGTGCTCGGGGGCGAGGCTCGGCCGGGAGCCGATGATCCAGTTCGCCACCTGCTTGGGGGGCGCCCCCGCCGCCACCGTGGCCTCGAAGAGGTCGGCGGTGGCCGCGTCCAGCGTGAGCTGGCCGGCGTCGAACTCGGGCAGGCCGTACTGCTCCACGAGACGGCGACGCCGGGCCGGCGGCAGCTCCGGCAGCGACGCCCGCAGTCGCTCCACCCAGGCCGGGTCCAGCTCCAGGGGAGGCAGGTCGGGCTCGGGGAAGTACCGGTAGTCCTGGGCGTATTCCTTGGTGCGCTGGGAGAAGGTTCGTTGCTCGGCCTCGGACCAGCCCCGGGTCTCCTGGACGACCACCCCGCCCGACTCCAGCAGCCGGATCTGGCGGCGGATCTCGTGCTCCACCGCCCGCTGCAGGAAGCGGAAGGAGTTGATGTTCTTGAGCTCGGTCTTGACGCCCAGCTCGGTCGAGCCCCGGGGCCGCACCGAGACGTTGGCCTCGGCCCGGAGCTGCCCCTTCTCCATGTCCGCCTCCGAGGCCCCGATCGCGCGCAGGATCTCCCGCAGGGTGACGGCGTAGTCCCTGGCCTCGTCCGCGCCGGTGAGGTCGGGCTCGCTGACGATCTCCATCAGCGGGACCCCGGCCCGGTTCAGGTCCACCAGCGACTCCCCGGCCGTCTCCAGCGCGTCGCCGGCATGGAGCAGCTTGCCCGTGTCCTCCTCCAGGTGCACCCGGGTGATGCGCACCGTGCGCCCGTTCACCTCGAGCCGGCCCTCCCGCCCGATGGGCAGTTCGTACTGGCTGATCTGGTACCCCTTGGGGAGGTCGGGGTAGAAGTAGTTCTTGCGGTCGAACCGGGTGTGGCGGGCGATCCGGCACCCCAGGGCGAGCGCCGTCCTCACCGTCAGCTCCACGGCCCGCCGATTGATCACCGGCAGGACCCCGGGCAGGCCCAGGCAGACCTCGCAGACGTTGGTGTTGGGCGGCGCCCCCAGGTAGTCGGTGGGGCAGGAGCAGAACATCTTGGAGCGGGTGGCCAGCTGGGCGTGGACCTCGAGTCCGATCACGGCCTCCCAGCGGGAGTCAGTCACGGGCCACCTCGTAGGCGCGCGCCACCCGCAGCGCGGTCGCGTCCCGCCACTGGGGGGCCAGGACCTGGAGGCCGACGGGGAGTCCCTCGGAGGTGCCGCAGGGCACGCTGACGCCGGGCAGGCCGGCCAGGTTCCCCCCCAGCGTGAGCACGTCGTTCAGGTACATGGCCAGGGGATCGGCCAGCTTGGCCCCGAGCGGGAAGGCGACCACCGGAGAGGTGGCGCTGACGATCGCGTCGCAGTGGAGAAAGGCCTGCTCGAAGTCCCGGGCGATCAGCGTCCGCACCTTCTGCGCCCTCAGGTAGTAGGCGTCGTAGTAGCCGGCCGAGAGCGCATAGGTGCCGAGCATGATGCGCCGTCGCACCTCGGGGCCGAAGCCCTGGCGGCGGGTCCGGAGGTAGGTCTCGAGCAGGTTCTCCCCCTCCACCCGCAGCCCGTACCGCACCGAGTCGAAACGGGCCAGGTTGGAGGAGCACTCGGCGGGGGCGATGATGTAGTACGCCGCCAGGCCGTAGTCGGTGTGGGGAAGGCTGACCTCGACCAGCTCGGCCCCGGCCCGCTCCAGCACCAGCAGCGCCCGTTCCACCGTCGCCTTGACCCCGGGCTCCATGCCCTCGACCTGGAAGTACTCGCGCGGCACCCCCAGGCGCAGGCCCTCCACCCCCGCCTCCAGCTCGGACAGCACGTCCACCGGCCGGTCGGCGCTGGTGGCGTCGCGGGGATCGGGACCGCTCACCGCCTGCAGCACCAGCGCCGCGTCGCGGACCCCGGTGGCGAAGGGGCCGATCTGGTCGAGGCTGGATGCGAAGGCGATCAGGCCGTAGCGGCTCACCCGCCCGTAGGTGGGCTTCATGCCCACCACGCCGCAGAGGGCCGCCGGCTGTCGGATCGACCCTCCGGTGTCGGTGCCCAGGGCGTAGACCGCCTCCCCCGAGGCCACCGCCGCGGCGCTGCCCCCCGAGGAGCCGCCCGGCACCCGGGAGGGATCGTGCGGGTTGCGCGTCGGGTGGTAGCCGGAGTTCTCGGTCGAGCTGCCCATGGCGAACTCGTCGCAGTTGGTCATGCCCAGGAAGACGGCTCCCGCCTCCCGCAGACGGGCGATCACGGTGGCGTCGTAGGGAGGACGGAAGCCGCTCAGGATCCTGGAGCCGGCGGTGGTCTCCACCCCCGCCACGCAGATCACGTCCTTGATCGCCAGGGGGATGCCGGTGAGGGGCGTGACGCCCTCCCCCGAGGCCAGGCGCCGGTCCGCCTCCGCCGCCTGGGAGCGGGCCAGGTCCTCCGTGACCCGAAGGAAGGCGCCGATCCGCGGCTCCTCCCGCTCGATCACCGCCAGGTGCCGCTCCACCAGCTCGACCGCGCTCAGCTCGCGTCGCTCGAGGGCCGCGTGGAGCTCCTCGATGCCAGCTACGGCTCCGCCTCCTGGATGGCTCCGACCACGAAGTACCCCTCCCGCGCCGCGGGGGCGTTGGCCAGCGCCCGCTCCTGGCTCAGCCCGGGCCGGGGTTCGTCCTCGCGCATCCGGGCCGGGAGCGGGACCGCCTGGGCGGTGGGCGGGATGGCCTCGGTGTCCAGCTCGCGCAGCCGGTCGATGTGGGCCAGGATGGCGCCGAGCTGGGCGGCGTAGAACTCCTCCTCGCCGGGCTCCAGCCCCAGCCGGGCCAGCATGGCCACGTGCCGGACGTCCTCGGCGGTGAGGCTCATCGGCCCTGTCTCCTTCCCCCGAGCCCGGTCGGCCAGGCCCCGACCGGCGGCGGCAAACCCAACTCCATGTCGAACCAGGAGCAAGTATGGACGAGCGGCCGGAGCGGGCGCAGGGTCGATCTCGGCTCCCGACCGAGCGGGAGGTCAGGCCGGCGGCACCGGCGCCGGGCCGCCGTCGCGGCGGACCCGCCAGATGGCGTCGATGGCCAGCAGCGCCACCGGCAGGCCGACGCAGGTCAGCGTCCAGGTCGCGCAGACCAGCGTGGCCAGGGGCCGCGACCAGGCCCGTCGGGCGGACAGGCCGGCGGCGGCCACGCCGTGGGCCAGGCACAGGACGGCCGCCCCCACCGCCACCACGGTCGAGGCGGCGCGGACGGAGGCGCGATCGGCGCCCGGGGGCACCGAGCGGATGGGCGCCAGCCCGATCGCGACCACGCCGTAGACGACGACCAGGAGGAGCAACCCGACCGTCCCCAGCCAGAGCAGCACCAGCACCCAGAGGGGGGCCGGGGGCGGGTGGGAGGTCACCATCCCGGCGCCGGAGAGCGGTCGTCCGCAGCGGGCGCAGAAACGGGCTCCGGCGGGCAGGCCCGCGAGGCCGCAGAACCGGCACGTGGGCCCGCGCTCCACCGCGCTCACGACGAGAGGCGCTCGATCATGGCGAAGAAGTCGTCCTCGCTCAGGACCTCCACCTTGAGGCGCCGGGCCCGCTCGAGCTTGGACCCCGGCGACTCCCCAGCCACCACGTAGTCCGTCTTCGAGCTGACGCTGCTGGAGGCGCGTCCGCCCAGGCGCGACACCAGCTCCTCGGCCTCCGGCCGGGTCATGCGGCCCAAGGTGCCGGTGAAGACGAAGGTCTTGCCCGCCAGCGGGCCTGGCGCCCGCCGCTCCGCCGCCTGGGGCTCCACCCCCGCCGCCAGCAGGCGGTCGACGAGCTCGCCCCCGGCGCCGTCGAAGAAGAGCCGGATCTCCCTGGCCATGCTCGGCCCCACCCCCTCCACCTCCAGCAGCTCCTCCACGGTGGCGGCGCGCAGCCCCTCCAGCGACCCGAAGCGTTCGGCCAGCAGCCTGGCCGTCGCCTCCCCCACCTGGGGGATGCCGAGGGCGAAGAGGAAGCGGGCCAGCGACGGCCTTCGGCTGTCCTGGATCTGTCCGTAGAGGTTCCTGGCCGAGCGCTCGGCGAACCGCTCCAGGCCCTTCAGGTCATCCACGGTCAGGCGGTAGAGGTCCGAGGGATCGCGCACCATGTCGCGGTCGATCAGCTGCTGGATGGTGGAGGTCCCCAGGCCGTCGATGTCCATCGCCGCCCGGGAGGCGAAGTGACGCAGGCGCTCCAGCCGCTGGGCCGGGCAGAAGGGGTTGATGCAGCGGTGGGCCACGTAGGGCTCCTCGCGCACCACCTGCCCGCCGCAAACCGGACAGGTGGCGGGCATCCTCCAGCCCGGCCGGGGGTCCTCGACCGAGACCACCTCGGGGATCACGTCACCCGCCCGCTGGACGACCACCTTCGCTCCCACGTAGACGCCCTTCTGGTTCACCACCTGCTCGTTGTGGAGCGAGGCGTTGCGCACCGTCACCCCGCCCACGATCACCGGCCGCAGCTGCGCCACCGGGGTGAGGACGCCGGTGCGGCCCACGTAGCAGACGATGTCCTCCACCACCGTCTGGGCCCGCTCGGGAGCGTACTTGTAGGCGATCGCCCAGCGGGGCGAGCGGGCGACGAACCCCAGCTCGACCTGCTGGGCGTGGTCGTCCACCTTGACCACCACCCCGTCGATCTCGAAGTCGAGCCGATGTCGGCGCTCGTGCCAGCCGCGATGGAACTCGATCACGGCATCGATGGACTCGACCCGGGCGCGATGGGGGGAGACGCGAAAGCCCATCCGGGCCAGCGTCTCCAGCACCTCCCACTGGCTTCGAGCTGGCCCGGCCGGGTCCAGCGTGTACATGAAGGTCTGCAGGTTGCGACCGGCCGTGATCCGGGAGTCGAGCTGGCGGACGCTGCCGGCGGCCGCGTTGCGGGGGTTCATGAAGGGCTGCCGGCCGCTGGCCTCCATCTCCTGGTTGAGCTTCTCGAAGCTGGCGATGGGCATGTACACCTCGCCCCGGACCTCGAAGCGCTCGGGCAGCCCCTCCGGGGCCGTGATCACCAGGGGCACGCTCCTGACGGTGCGGAGGTTGGGGGTCACGTCCTCGCCCGTGATCCCGTCGCCGCGGGTGGCGGCCCGGTCCAGCCGGGCCCGGTTGGAGCCGTCCTCGCGGCGGTAGGTGAGGCTGATGGCCAGGCCATCGATCTTGAGCTCGCAGACGTAGGCCACCCGCTCCCCGACCACCGCCCGCACCCGCCGGTCCCAGGCCCGGATCTCCTCCTCGGTGAAGGCGTTCTGGAGGCTGAGCATGGGCGACAGGTGGCGGACCTTCGCGAACTGGGAGCCGGGCTCCACGCTCACCCGCTGGGTGGGCGAATCGGGCGTGACCAGCTCGGGGTGCTGCTCTTCGAGCTGCACCAGCTCCCGGAAGAGGGCGTCGTACTGGGCGTCCGTGATCTCGGGATCGTCCAGGACGTAGTAGCGATACTCGTGGTAACGGATCTGCTGGCGCAGCTCCTCCAGCCGCCGCCTGACCTCCTCGCTCATCTCCGGACCAGAGGCGCGAGGCTCCCGCTGATGATCTTGACCCCGGAGCGCTCGAAGCGGACCACGAGCTCCTCGTCGGTCCGGGTCAGCGTGCTCTTCATCACCACTCCCGGGCCGAAGATCGCGTGCTCGACCAGGTCCCCCTGGCGGAAACGCTGCCGGGGCGGTCCGGCGGTCGTGGCCTCGACCTGACGCTCGATGAACCGCTCGCGGCCGTCGACTCCACCCCGGACCGGGGTCGCCGGCGCCGCGCCCTCGCCCGGCGCCCGGAGCAGGTGGGGCGGGATCTCCTCCAGGAAGCGGCTGGGCCGGGCCGGCTGCGACTGGCCGTAGAGGTGCCGCCGGAAGGCGCAGGTCAAATAGAGCCGGTCCCGGGCCCGGGTCATGCCCACGTAGCACAGGCGCCGCTCCTCGGGCATCTGCTCCCGGTCCTCGAGCGCCCGCCGGTGGGGCAGCAGGCCCTCCTCCATGCCGACCACGAACACGACCGGGAACTCCAGGCCCTTGACCATGTGGAGGGTGATGAGGGTCACCCCCTCGTCGCCCTCGAGGTCGGCGTCGACGTCGGAACGAAGCGCGATCTCGGCCAGGAACTGGGCCAGGGCCTCGGCTCGATCGGGCAGGGCGTCGAACTCCGCCGCCAGACCGCGCAGCTCGCGCAGGTTCTCCAGACGCGCATCCCCCTGCGGGGTGCCGTCCTGGTAGTGGGCCTCCAGCTCCATCACCTGCAGGACGTGGTCGACCAGCTGGCTCGGAGGGAGCGCGCCGATCACGGCCCGAACCGACTCCAGCTGCCGACGGAACCGCTCCAGGCCGGGCAGCGCCTGGGCCGGCAGGCCGGACACGGAGCGGGGCTCGGCCAGGACCTCGAGGATCGAGGCCCCGGTGGCGGCGGCGTGCGCCGCCACCGCCTCGACCGTCACCGGGCCGAGCTTGCGGCGGGGGACGTTCACCACCCGGGCGAAGCTCACCGCGTCGGAGGGGTTGTGGGCCAGGCGCAGGTAGGAGAGGAGATCCTTGACCTCGCGCCGCTCCCAGAAGCGGACGCCGCCCACCAGCCGATAGGGGATACGCCGCCGGCCGAAGACGTCCTCGAAGGCCCGGGACTGGGCGTTGATGCGGTAGAGCACCGCCATCTCGGCGTGGCGGCGCCCCTCGCGGCGGTGGAGCCGGGCAATCTCGTCGGCGACGAACTCCGCCTCCTCGATCTCGTTGTAGAGCTGGACCTGGACCACGCGCTCGCCGCCGGGGCGGTCGGTCCACAGGCGCTTCTCCGCCCGCTCACGGTTGTGGCGGATGACGTGGTAGGCGGCGTCGAGGATGGGCTGGGTGGAGCGGTAGTTCTGCTCCAGCCGGATCACCCTGGCCTCCGGGTAGTCCTTCTCGAAGTCGAGGATGTTGCGCACGTCGGCCCCCCGCCAGCCGTAGATGCTCTGGTCGTCGTCGCCCACCACGGCCAGGTTGCGGTGCTCGGCCGCGATCAGGTTGACGAACACGTACTGGGCGTGGTTGGTGTCCTGGTA
>JAJPKS010000484.1 GCA_021323605.1 Bacillota bacterium
ATCGGTAGTAAGAGTTGTGGAGAGGTTGTGCGCCAACATTCGGCCAATATGGCGACCAGTTTCTCCCAGACAGCAGCCGAACCTCCTGGGCTCGAAGCCTCGACCGACGACCCGAGCTGACCCAGGGAACCGAAGAGCATGGATATGCCTGCAACGCCGAAGGCCCGCAGAAATGAGCGTCGCCTCACCCCATGCTCGAAAGCAACCGGACCATCGCCATCGATATCTGGGTATCCACCGTCGTGCCCATGCCAATGCGAGTGGTCAGGTTCGACCAGGCCGAGCTCGTCGGCCGGGAGGTCGAACAGCTTGCACAGCAGCCGCACGTACCGCGGCCGCGGGGAGCGCACCCCACGCTCCCAGCGGCTCACCATGCTGCCGTTCACCCCGGGGAGCGGCTCTCCCAGCCGTCCCGCCAGCCGGCACAGCTCGTCCGCCAGCTCGTCGATCGACCAGCCCCGCAGCCGCCGCTGGCGCCGCAGCTTCAGGTTCGGCCGCCTGGGGGGCCGTCCTTCCCCCGCCATCTCCTCACCCCCCTGCTCACCTGCTTGATCGGACCATCGAGCGGCCACCCACGGACCACCACCGGATGTGTCGGGAGGCTCAGCGTACCTGGTCCGATCGCGTCATGCACACGCTCGTGCGTCAGCACGCCAATCGGCGGCCGCCCGCGGTGCGCGGGCTCCGGGCGACCGCTCCCCGCCTCGGCCGGGAGTGCCCCTGGTGAGGGCGAACGGGAGCCTGGACCGGGCCATGCGCCGGGCGCTCGAGGATGGCGCCAAGCAGCTTCGCCTCCAGGGCCAGCTCGAGGGCTGGCCACGCGACCGCGTGGTCGACGAGATCCTGCGCCAACTGCCCGAGATCACCCCCCTGGAGGCCCACCGCTTCGCCGCCGGCTGGACCCGCCAGGAGCTCTCCCGGGCCCTGGACGCGCTCTACGAGGCCGACGGCCTCATGCCCCCAGGGATCAGCGTCAGCGAGATCTGCCGCTGGGAGCACGGCCAGTGCCTGCCCAACGCCGAGCGGCAGGAGTACCTGACGCGTCTCTACCGCACGCGTCCCGACCGGCTGGGCTTCGGGCGGGACTACAGTTCCCACGAGCCCGAGACCGCCGACCCCGGCCCCCGGCACGGCGTCGTGGCGGCGAGCGCGCCGTCGCCGGAGCGTCTCGTGGGCATCTCGGCGGGAGTGGGGGATCGCATCGTCTCGATACGATGGGCGGACGGCAACCGGGGAGGTGTCGAGCTGGTGGTGGAGGTCGAGGACGGCGACGGCGACGGCCGGGCCGTGCTCAGGCTCGCCGGATGGCCGGCCCGCGACGGACATGGCCAGCACCATCCGGCTCCATCCCGGCGCCCGCAGCTCCGGCCCCGCCACTGTCGAGATGGGCGAGCGCGTCTGCCTGTGGAGCCCTCATGGGATCATTCCTCCACCGCGGGCCGGCAAGATCGCACCACTCCCGATGCGTGATCACTGGTGAGGGCCTGGATGGCGGCCGGGTCGGTGGGCCTACGCCTTCCACATCGCCTTGACCTGGGCGCCGAGGTTCCCGGTGAGCTGGGCTTCCAGACCCAGCGCGCACAGGGAACGCTGGGCTCGCAGGAGGGTGGCGTCGCCCCGCCGGGCCGGGGAGGCGAAGCCGCGCCGCGCACTGGGCTAGTGGTCGCTCCCCCTTTCCAGGAGCACGTCCGGTACCGCCCAGCGGTGCTCCGAGTCGGGCCGGTCGAGCCAGAGGGTGTGCTCTCCCGCCGGGGTCACGGTCAGCCCGAAGCGCTCGCGGTTGGGCGCCCCCAGCCGGCACCACCGCTCGAAGAGCGACTCGACCAGGTCCCACAGGCGCCGCGGCCCGGCCTGCTGCACGATCCTGCTCCCGGCCGGGAAGCGCGCCCAGGAGTCGTCCTCCAGCGACCACAGGTACCGATCGCCGGCGTGCTCGAAGACCTTTGGAGCGGGGGAGACGAGGGCCCGGACCAGGACCTGGAACGACCGCTCCGCGCTCCCGCCGGCGTCGAGCACGGAGAGGGGGTAGGCGGACTCGCGATCCGCGGTCGCCTGCGCGAAGGCCGTTGCGATCCGCTCGGAGTCGGTGCCCGGCCAGGGCTGGATGGGCATGAAGCGGTAGGACTCCCGATCGTAGTGGCCGCTGGCCGTCTCGTCCTCGCGCCGCTCCAGGGCCACGCAGCCCTCCGGCACCACGCTCACGATCCTGCCTCCCGGACGGACCTGCTCCAGCCAGGCGGTCGGGATGGGCCAGGCCATCCCGGTGCAGATGATCCGGTCGTAGGGCGCCCGCTCCGGGTACCCGCCCACCCCGTCGGCGATGGCCAGGTGGGGGTGGTAGCCCAGCTCGGCCAGGCGTCCCCGCGCCTCCTCCACCAGGTCGGCCTGGATGTCGATGCTGGTCACCTGCTCCGAGCCCAGGCGCTCGCAGAGGAGAGCGGCGTTGTAGCCGGTCCCGGTGCCGATCTCCAGGACGGTGTCCCCATCCCTCACCTCCAGCAGCTTCAGCATCCGGGCCATCAGCGAGGGCATGGAGGAGGAGCTGGTGAAGTAGCCGCGCTCGTCGACCCGGGTGATGGCGGGGAGGTCGCGGTAGGCGTACTCGATCCAGGCCGCCTCCGAGTCGGGCCGGGTGGCGTCGATCTCCTCCAGCAGCCGTCCCTGCACGTAAGGACGAAAGCGGGGAATGAGCCGGTGTCGGGGCACCACCTCGAAGCAGCGACGCCAGGCGGGCGAGCGCAGCGCCCCCAGGTCCTCCAGGTGCCGCGCCAGGTGGTGGCGCAGCTCGCGTTCCCGGCTCATCTCCCCTTCGGACCTCACCGTCCGTCCGGGCTGGGATCGCCAGCCGGGCGTGAGCCGAGGCCAGTGTTCTCAGAACCGCCAGCGCCACCGGGACCGCGGCTCCTCCAGCCAGACCTCATGCTCGCCCGCCGCCGTGACAGTGAGGCCGTACGCGTCCAGGCCGGGGCGGCCGAGAGCCGACCAGTGCTCTACCGCGCCCAGGTAGACCTCCCAGAGCCGCCGGGGACCCGCCTGGAGGAGGAGATGACCGGTTCGGTCGGGCACCAGACGGGCCCAGGAACCGTCTTGCAGCCCCGCCAGCGCCCGCTCCCAGCCTTCCCCCTTCCTCTCCACCCAGGCCAGCTCGAGGTCGTCCACCTCCATGCGCGCGAACAGGTCGGCGGCTGCGCACCTCCGCCAATCCAGCAACCACTCCGGCGGCTCGACCCGCCGTACCTTCGGCGGCCGGGTGGTGGCCTGGAAGGACATGGACCGGTCGACGGCCGGGGAGCGCAGCCACATGAAGCTCACCCCCTCCCGGTGGAAGCGACCGACCAGGGAGCCATCCGACCTCCGCCGCAGCGCGACCAGCGGACCTCGCCCGATGCGTCCCCCGCCCAGAGGGGTCACGATCAGCCCTTCGGGGCTGAGCTGCTCCAGCCATGCCCGCGGCAGACGGGGCACGGCGCAGGTGGCGATGATCCGGTCGTACGGCGCTCGGGGAGGATACCCGCCCGCGCCGTCCGCGGCCACCACGGTGGGGGCGTACCCCGCCCTCCGCAGCCGCTCCTCGGCCAGCTTCGCCAGGCCGGGGTCGACCTCCACGCTGGTGACCGAGCTCGAGCCCAGGCGCTCGCAGAGGAGAGCGGTGTTGTAGCCGGTCCCGGTGCCGATCTCCAGGACCGAGACGCCGTCCTCGACCTCGAGCAACTCGAGGAAGCGGGCCATGAGCAGGGGCATGGTGCTGCTGCTCGCCGGCAGCCCCTCCTCGTCGAGCGACGTGACCAGGACGGCATCGGGCGAGTAGACGAGCTCCCACCAAACCTCCGGGGTCTCCTCCCGGCGGACCAGGCGCCATTCGCCCGAGTTCTCGTCGGAGAGGTAGAAGTCGTCGACGAACCGATCCCGCCTCACCCGACGGAAGGCGCGCCGCCAGGGCTCGGAGAGCGGCTCCAGCTCGCCCAGCCTCCGCACCATCCGTTCCAGCAGCCCATCGACCCGCATCACGCCCCCTCGTCACCTCTGGTCCCCGTCGGGCGGGCATGGCTTCCGAAAGTAGGGCGGGCAGAGTGGGCCGTAATCCGGTGGGCACTTGCTTCCCCCCGGGGTGGGTGCGATAGGGCCGACCACCGGCCGACGCCGGAGCCTGGACCGGACCGCGGTCGAGGCCGAGTAGATATCAGCCAGCGAGGACTCGCGCACGTTGCCCAGCCGCAGCCAGCGGCTGAACACGCAGGGCCACACCTCGCCCTCGGGGGAGATGGCCAGCTTGCCCTCTCCACAGTGCCCACAGAGCTGGTCGAGGTCGGAGACGGTGGTCCCGGCCCCGCGCCCGACCCGTCGCACCCGGCCGCACCTCTGCCACCCCCAGCCCCCTCAGCTCCGCCACCGCCCCCGCCACGTCCTGGCCCGGCAGCACCTCCACCACCCCCGCCCGCACCGGGATCCCCCGCCGCAGCGCCTCCCTCAGGTTCCTCAGCGTCCGCTGGTGGCTCCCTCGCCGGCCGGTGATGGCCTCGTGCTCCGGTGGCCTGGGCGAGTAGTA
>JAJPKS010000481.1 GCA_021323605.1 Bacillota bacterium
GCGGCCATCGCCGCCAGGCGCCGGTTGAGCCGGCCGAGCAGGTCGGCGAAGGCCCGCCCGAGGGGGTGCAGCGGCACCGTGCCCAGGCCCACCTCGCTCGACACGCAGATCACCCTGGGAACCAGGCCGACGATCTCCTCGACGGCGGCCAGGCATGCCTCCTCCAGCTCCCGCAACCGCCCTCCCGGCCCCTCCATCCCGGCCGCCTCCATGCGGTTGGCCACCCAGCTGTCGACGGCCTCGATCAGCACCACCCGGGCGCCGGCGTGGAGGCGTGCCGCGCGCTGCGGCCACAGGGCCTCCTCCACCACCCACCACCCCTCCGGGCGCCCGCGGCGGTGGGCCGCGATGCGCGCGGCCATCTCCGGATCGGAGGGCCGGCCGGTGGCGATCACCAGCACCTGGCCGCCCTGCTCGCGGGCGAGGCGGAGGGCGAACTCGCTCTTGCCGCTGCTGATCCCGCCCAGCACCAGGGTCAGGAGGTGGTCGCGGCCGGGGCCGGCGGCCGGGCTCATCGTCCCCCTCCGGGCTCCAGGCCCACGATCCGGTCCAGCGCCTCCACGTCCAGGGCCGCCTCCAGGGCGTCGGCCAGCGCGTCGTGGGGATCGGGCGGCGCCGGGGCCGGCGGGGGGAGCCGGACGCCCCGGCGCTCGGCCAGCGACTCCAGGATGCTCCGGCGCAGCCGCGGTTCGGCCAGCGCCCCGTGCAGGCTCGTCCCCACCACCCAGCCGTCGGGCGAGCGGCATCCCTCCCGGTGGTCGCCCAGGTCCCACACCGGGCGCCGCTCGCCCTGGACCCGGCCCATGTGGATCTCGTAGCCGCGGACCTCGAGCCCGCCGGCGCGGGAGAGCAGGCCCGGCCCGCCCAGCGCCCGGCCCTGCCGGAGCACGGTCACCTTGCCGGGCCGGAAGCGGGTACGGGTGGGGAGCAGGCCCAGCCCGGGGACGCTGCCCCGTTCCTCCACCCCCTCGGGGTCGTCGATGTGCCGGCCCAGCATCTGGTAGCCGCCGCAGATCCCGAGCACCGCCGTCCCCGCCTCCCGCGCGCCCCGGATGGCCTGGGCGAGGCCCCCGGCGCGCAACCGCTCCAGGTCCCGGACCGTGGTCTTGGTCCCGGGCAGGACCACCAGGTCGGGCCGGCCCAGCTCGTCCCCGCGCGAGACCAGACGCAGCCCCACCCCCGGCTCGCCGGCGAGCGGCTGCAGCTCGTCGAAGTTGCTGATGCGTCCCAGGTGGACCACCGCCACGTCGAGTACGGCCCCGGCGGGCCGGCTGACCAGCAGCGGCAGCTCGAGCGAGTCCTCGGCCGGCAGCCGGACCTGGTCGAGGTAGGGCACCACACCCAGGACCGGGAGCCCCGACCGGCGCTCGAGGAACGCCACCCCCTCGGCGAACAGGGCGGGATCGCCGCGCAAGCGGTTGACGATCAGCCCCACCACCCGCCGACGCTGGGAGGGCGGGAGCAGGCCCAGGGTGCCGAGCAGGGCGGCGAACACGCCCCCCCGGTCCACGTCCCCGACCAGCAGCACCGGGGCCCCGGCCGCCTTCGCCACCCGCATGTTGACGATCTCGCCGCGGCGCAGGTTGACCTCGGCCGGGCTGCCGGCCCCCTCGATGACGACCAGGTCGAAGCGTCGCCGGAGCTGGTCCAGGGCGGCGCGGACCCGGGGCCAGAGCCGTGCCCGTAGGGCGGCCATCTCGCCGGCCCCGTAGGTCCCGAGCGGCCGACCCATGAGCACCACCTGACAGGTGCGGTCGCCCTCGGCCTTGAGCAGGACCGGGTTCATCGCCACCTCGGGGACGACGCCCGCCGCCTCCGCCTGCACCGCCTGGGCCCGGCCGATCTCGGCCCCGTCTGGGGTGACGGCGGCGTTGAGGGCCATGTTCTGGGCCTTGAACGGCGCCACCCTCAGGCCGCGGCGGGCGTAGAGGCGGCAGAGGCCGGCGACGAGGTAGCTCTTCCCCACCGAGGACGAGGTCCCCTGCAGCATCAGGGTGCGTGCCAGCGGCTCAGCCATGCTCGCCTCCTCCCAGGGAGCGGATGGCCTCCAGCACCGCCTCCAGGTCGCCGGGCCGGGGCGCGGCGAGGCGCACGTGGTCGGGCAGGCCGAAGGAGGCGCAGTCACGGACCAGGACCCCCCGGGCCCGCAGCGCCCGGGCCGCGCCCGGTGCCCGCGCCAGCAGGTAGTTGGCGGCGGAGGGGCAGGGGGCCGCCCCCGCCGCCTCCAGCGCCCCGGCCAGCCGGGCCACCAGGCGCCGGCCGAGGGCGGCGCCCGCGACCACGTGCCCGCGGTCGGCGAGGCCGGCGACGGCGGCCGCCAGCGCCGGCGCGCCCAGCGGCCAGGGCGGCATGACGCCGGTCAGAACGGAGGCCGCCGCGGGGGCGGCGACCAGGTAGCCCATGCGCAGGCCGGGCAGGCCCAGCTCCTTGGTCAGCGAGCGCACCACGATCGCGTTGGCCGGGGGCGGGCCCTCGTCGAGCAAGCTCGTGCCCTCGGGGGCGAAGGCGGCGAAGGCCTCGTCGATCACGAAGCAGGTGCCGGGGTGGGCGGCGCAGAGACGGCGCAGGCGGTCCTGGGGCACGGCGGCGCCGGCCGGGTTGGAGGGGTTGCCGATCAGGCACAGGCTCGCCCCTCGCCGGAGGGCGGCCTCGAGTCCCTCGGCCGGCCAGGCGTGCAGGGGGGAGGGCCGGACCTCTCGGTAGCGGGCGCCGCACATCGCCGCCTGCCGCTCGTACTCGCCGAAGCAGGGACCGACCGCCAGGCAGACGTCGCCCGGCCGGAGCAGGCTCACCGCGCACAGCCAGAGCCCCCAGCTGGCCCCGGGCACCGGGACCAC
>JAJPKS010000464.1 GCA_021323605.1 Bacillota bacterium
CCCGCCGGGCGATCGTGGCCGTGGTCGACGTGTCCGCCAGCGTGAAGGCGCACGGGAACCTGGAGCAGGAGTCCGAGATCGTGCGCCGGCTGGCCGCCTCGAAGGGGGCCGACGACCTCTTCGGGGTGGTGACCTTCGGCCACGACGCCTCGGTCGAGATGCCGCTGACCCGGACCCCGCAGTTCGGGAGCTTCCAGACCCAGCCCGATCCCTCTTACACCGACATCGCCGGCGCCCTGCAGCTGGCCGCCGGCATGCTGCCCGACGGCTACGCCCACCAGCTCGTGCTCGTCTCCGACGGCCGCCAGAACCTGGGCGACGCGGCCAGCGCGGTGGCGGCGCTGCGGGCCGAGGGCGACCGCGTGGACGTGATCCCGGTCGGTCGGGCTCCGTCGGCGGAGGCCATGGTCACCGCCGTGGACGCCCCCTCCAGCCTGCGCGAGGGACAGACGGCGACGGTCACCGTCCACCTCCAGTCCACCGGAGAGGCCAGCGGGCGCCTGACGCTCATCGTCGACGACCAGGAGGTGGCGAGCCGGCCGGTGTCCCTGCCGGCGGGCAGCTCGAGCGAGGTCTTCCAGGTGCCCGGCCTCGGCATCGGCCTGCACCAGGTCCAGGCCGAGCTCACCGTGCAACCCGACACCTACACCGAGAACAACGTCGGCGAGGCGGTCATCCGCGTCCTGGGTCGCCCCTCGATCCTCTTGCTGGAGGGCAAGCCAGGTGAAGGCGCCAACGTCGCCGCCGCCCTGCAGGCGGCGGGCATGCAGGTGGACGAGCGGCCGGCGGCGGGCGCCCCCACCGACACGGCGACGCTGGGCCGGTACGACTCCACCGTGATCGTCGATGCCCCCGCCGACCACTTCCCCAGGTCCTCGATGACCGCCATCGCGGCGGCCGTCCACGATCTCGGCCGTGGCCTGGTGACCATCGGTGGCCCGACCTCCTACGGCCCCGGCGGGTGGCAGGGGACGCCGCTGGAGGACGCCCTGCCGGTCTCGATGGACATCCCCAACCGCAAGGACAAGCCCAAGGTGGCGGTGGTGCTGGTCATGGAGACCATGGAGGACCCGCAGGCGGACCAGGTCGCCCTGGGCGCGGCCGAGGACGTGATCGCCCAGCTCTCGCCCAGGGACCTGGTCGGCGTGACCGATGGCCGTCAGGGCTTCGTGGTGCCCATGACCAGTGCCGCCGACAAGAAGTCGATCGACCAGAAGCTCCAGTCGGCCACCCTGGGCGACCCGCCCGGCTACCTGAGCTTCCTGCAGATGGCGTTCAACGCCCTCCAGCAGACCGACGCCCCGGTCAAGCACATCATCGTGCTGGGCGATGGGGACGCCAACAGCGACCCCCCGCAGGCCGTGCAGGGCTTCCTGCAGCAGGCCCTGGCCAAAGGCGTCACCACCTCCGCGGTGGGGGTCAACGTGCACGGCGTCGCCCAGTACATGTCGTACATGCAGGACATCGCCCGCTGGGGCGGTGGGCGCTTCTACGAGTCGGACGATCCCTCCCAGGTGCCGCAGCTCTTCCTCCAGGAGAGCGTGGCCTCGCTGCGTCCGTGGTTCGAGCAGGAGCCCTTCTTCCCCAAGATCGGCAGCCCGGGCGACCTGCTCCAGGGGGTGCCGACCGGCTCCTTCCCACAGCTGGGCGGCTACGTCGTGACCACGTCCAAGCCCGCCGCCGACCAGTACCTGATCAGCCCCAAGCAGGACCCGATCCTGGCCGCCTGGAACTACGGCCTGGGGCGCTCGGTGGCCTGGACCAGCGACTCCACCGGCACCTGGACGGCCGGCTTCCTGGGCTCTCCCGTCTCCGGCATCCTCTTCGCCCGCATGGTCGCCTGGACCCTGCCCGCGGCCACCCAGCAGCTCCAGGTCCAGGCCCAGCCCAGCGGCGACGGGCTCCAGGTCGACGTGACGGGGCCTCAGGTGGCCGGGGCCACGGTTCAGGTCGGGGTCGAGCGCCCGGACCTGCAGAGTTCGAGCATCGATCTGGTCCAGGTCGCCCCCGGCCACTGGCAGGGGCGGATCGGCGGGACCACGGTTGGCATCTACCTGCTCCACGGCGCCCTGAGCAAGAACGGCCAGGTGATGGACCAGGGCGATGCCGCCATCGCCGTGCCCTACTCTCCCGAGTACCTGCAGCTGGGCCGCGACGACGGCTTCCTCCGTCAGATCGCCCGGGCCGGGGCGGGGATCGTGCTGCCCAGGCCGGAGGCGGCCTGGAGCCAGCCCTCGCTGCCCATCCCGGTGAGCACGGACGTGTTCTGGCCCCTGATCCTGGTCGCGGTCCTGCTCTGGCCGCTGGACGTGGCCATGCGCCGGATCACCCTCGGCCCCCGTCAGCTCCTGGACAACGCGGTTTCGCTGGCCGCCAGGCGGCGGGCACCCGACCTGGAGGTGGCGGTACCGGAGGAGCTGGCACGACTCCGCGAGCGGGTGGCCCGGGCCCGCCGCCGGCCGCTGGGCGTCCCGCCGCCGGCCGAGGAGGTGCGGCCCCGGGCGCCGAGCCGGCAAGCGCCGCCGGCCGTCTCCCGGGCCACGCCGGAACCGGCCCCGGAGGCGAGCGCTCGCCGAGCGCCACCGGAGCGCGAGGAGGAGGCGCTCTCGGCTCGCCTGCTGGAGGCCAGGCGACGCCGTCGGGGAGCGGATCGCTGATGTGTCCCCCGCTCTGGCGTCACCCAAACATCCGTTCGTCAACCTGGTAGACTGCCGGTGGCGGCGGCTCCCCACAGACCGCGATTCCAAAGCCGCCGCCCCTGGCCGCCGGGATGGGACCCGGCGACGGCACGGTCGGGGGCGATCCTCCGCCCCGTTGCCGGACGGCACGGTGGACCGGTTCCTCGGTCGCTCCCGGTCCGGCCGGACGCGCGGGCTTGCATGGCCGCGTTCGCCTTGGCATGGTATGGCATGTCCGGCATGGCTGACGAAGGAGCATGGCCCCAGGAAGAACCAGGGTTCCCCACAGGCCCCGGGTGCGGGTTCGAGTCCCAGCACCCGCCCCACTCGGTCGGTCCGTGACCCGTCGGGGGCCCGGGGCGGCCGGAAACTGGCTGGGAAGGATGCGATGAGACAGCTCGACGTACGGCTGACGATCGACGAGGAGGAGCCAGGCCCGGGACGACTCGGCACCCTCTCGACGCGGGTCCTCGACATGATCATCGATTACCTTCCGGGTGTGACCGAGGTCGTCGTCCTCGACACGTCCGTGGTGCCTCCGGTTGAGGTGGACCGAACGAGACGGCGATGGATCGAGTCGCAGCGCACCTCGCCGGTGGTGGGTCCGTAGCCCGACCTCGTCCCGGTGTTGCATCCGCGCCCCCGGCGCCGGGTGGTCGCGCCCGGTTCCGAGGCCGGGATACCGGCCGGGCGTGGCGAGGCGATCCCGGGCGAGGTGCCGCCGGCGCCGCCGTCGTGGTTCACGATAGAGGGGGAAGGGAGATAGGTGCAGCTCCTCGCCGGGGTCCTCGCGCTGATCTTCGGGGCCGGACTGGTGGCCGGCGCGTTCCTGCGGAGCCACGGCCGGACCCGGCTGGTGGTCGTGGCGGCGGCGCTGGTCGGCCTGGCGCTTCGCTTCGCGCTGCCGGCCCGGGTGATGCCCCACCCGACCCCCGTCGGCGTGAAGAGCCTGGTCGCCGCGATCGTGCCGGCGACGCTCTTCATCGCCGTGACGGCGGCGGCGATCTGGCGAGGCAGGCCCCGCCGGCCCGCGACGCTGTACGGGCTCGGTGTGGTCGGCGGCCTGGTCGTCGGGCTGGCGGAGGCCGGCGCCTACGGCCCCCTCTACGCCACCGTCGTCCCTCCCCTCGCGAGCGGCCTGGAGGCGGCCCTCGTCCTCTGCGTCGTCGTCCCGGGACGGAGGCCGCCCCCCGCGACCCGGGCGCGGGACGGGGGTGGCCCCTCGGGCCCGGCCGGCGAGGAGGGGGCCTGAGGGCCGAGCCGCCCGGCGAGACCCGACCGGATCGGGCGGGCGCGATGCCCGACGGCGACGGTCACGGCCCGGCCGGCGAGGCGGCGGCGTCCTGGACGGCACGCGAACCCCACACCGGCGAGCCCATGGTACGGTGCTTGACTTTTGATTTCTGATATCGGAAATTCTGAAATGATTTGAAAGCTATCGAAACCCATCAACCGGTAATCGAGGAGGGCACCACCCTGCGTGAGCGGCGGGAGGTGATCGCCCGGATGGTCGAGCAACGAGGGCGCGTCTCCGTCGCCGAGCTGTCCCGGAGCCTGGGCGTGTCCGAGGTCACGATCCGAAAGGACCTGGCCGCGCTCGAGCTCGACCATCACCTGATCCGAACTCGGGGGGGCGCCATCCGCCGCCGGATCAGCCGGGCCGAGCTCGCCTTCGAGGTTCGTTACAACCTCCACCGGCCGGAGAAGGAGCTCATCGGACGGGCGGCCGCGGCCATGGTCGGGGACGGGGAGACGGTGGCCCTCGACTCCAGCACCACCGCCCTTCAGGTGGCGAGGAACCTGAAGGATCGCCAGGAGCTGACCGTGATCACCAACAGCATCCGGATCGCGGCCGAGCTGGCGGGGCTCCAGGGTCTGACCGTCCTGGTGCCCGGCGGGAGGCTTCGATCCGAGGCCTTCTCCCTGGTCGGGGGATGGAGCCGGAGCTGGCTGCGTGGGATCCACGTGAAGCGGGCCTTCGTGGGCGCGGTGGGGTTCACCCTCGAGCACGGGCTGACCGAGGCGACCGAGGAGGAGGCCGAGGTCAAGCGGGGCCTGGTGGCGGCGGCCGGGGAGGTGGTGGCGGTCATCGATCACAGCAAGTGGGGCAAGGTCGCCTTCACGACCTTCTGTCGCCCCGAGCGGATCGGGACGGTGATCAGCGACCCTCGGGCACCTGCCGCCCAGGTGGCCGCCGCGCGCGAGCACGGGATCGTCGTCCGGCTGGTTTCGGAGCCGGGGTCGGACCCCTCCCGAAGCGGAGGTGCGGCCCGGTGAGCCAGAACCTCCTGCTCGGCGTCGACGTGGTCACCACGTGCTCGCTCCGCGCCCACCGTCCGGTGGCCCGATCTGGCGGCGTGGAGGGTGCTCCTGGACGCAGGCTGCGGCTCGGCCTCCTCGCTGCTCATCCCAGTGGGGAGGCCCCCTCTTCGTGGTGCCAGGACGCGGCTGCCGGTTCGCTCACCGCCCAGTGCTCGAAGGCGCTCCGGCCGATCGACGGTCGGCGCGTCCCGGGCAACCACCGGACCTCGCAGAACTCACCATGGACGTCACGGCGTCGAGCGAGCGGGGCGATGGCCCGACGGCGCCTCAGGGGCGGCGGCCTCGCTTTCGCCGCCGATGTCCACAGGGGGCGCCGGTGAGCCCGACCGGCCGCGCCATGGTGGCGATCGACCTGGGCGCCGGAAGCGGCCGCGTGATCCTGGGCCGCTTCGACGGCGACCGGCTTTCCGTCGAGGAAGCGCATCGCTTCCCCAACACCCCGGTCAGGCTGGGTGGGACGTTGCACTGGGACCTGCTGCGGCTGTACGGCGAGTCCATCGCCGGCCTCGGCCGGGCCGCTCGGCTGGCCGGTGAGGGCGGAAACCGCGTCGCTTCGGTGGGCGTGGACGCCTGGGGGGTCGACTTCGGCCTCCTCGACGCCCGTGGCGCGTTGCTCGCCAACCCCGTCCACTATCGCGACGAGCGCACCCGGGGCGTCCTCGAGCGGGTCTGTTCGGTGGTTCCGGGCGAGGAGCTCTTCGCCCTCACGGGCATCCAGCTCATGCCCATCAACAGCCTGTTCCAGCTGGCCGCCATGGTGGAGACGGAAGATCCCCTGCTGAGGGTGGCCCGGACCTTTCTCACCATCCCCGCTCTGATCAACCGGTTCATCGCGGGGACGAAGGTCTGCGAGTTCACCAGTGCCACCACCACGCAGTGCTACGATCCGTCTCGTCGCGGCTGGGCGCTGGACCTGCTGGAGCGTCTGCACATCCCGGCCCATCTCTTCCCTCCCATCGTCGAACCGGGCACGGTCCTGGGACCGGTGGTCGGAGAGGCGCGATCCGAGCTGGGTGGCGACGTGCGCGTGATCGCTCCGGCCACCCACGACACCGGCTCGGCGGTCGCCGCCATCCCCCTGACCGACGGTGCCGCCTACGTCAGCTCCGGGACCTGGTCGCTGGTGGGGATCGAGGTCCCCGAACCCGTGCTGACGCCGCTCGCCTTTCGGGCCAACCTCACCAACGAGGGCGGGGTGGGGGGCAGGTTTCGGCTGCTGAAGAACGTCAGCGGGCTCTGGCTGGTCGAGCAGTGCCGGCGGGCCTGGACGGGGGAGGGCCGTGGGTACGACTACGCCGAGCTCATCGCCCTGGCGAAGGCCGCCCCCTCCGGCACGGCGTTCGTCGATCCCGACGACGAGCGCTTCCTCCTGCCCGCGGACATGCCGGCGGCGGTGCGCTCGCGCTGTCGCGAGACCGGCCAGCCCGAGCCCCATGGTCCGGGCGAGGTCGTGCGGGTGATCCTGGAGAGCCTGGCGCTCAAGTACCGCTTCGTCATCCGCCGCCTGGAGGAGGTCGTGGGAAGGCGCCTGTCGACGGTGCACGTGGTGGGCGGGGGCGCGCGCAACCACCTCCTGTGCCAACTCACCGCGGATGCCTGCGGGCTCCCGGTGAAGGCGGGTCCGGCCGAGGCGACCGCGGTTGGTAACCTCGTCGTCCAGGCGATGGCGCTGGGCGAACTCTCCACCCTCGAGGAGGCTCGTGAGCTGGTGCGCCGCTCGTTTCCCGCCCGTGAATTCGAACCCCGGGCGGGCCCCTGGGAGGAGCTGGTGGAACGCTTCGACCGGGTGCTCGGCATGGCCGGCCCGAACCCAGGGCATCTCGAGCGGAGTTGAGGGGGCTTCTGGCATGGAACAGGCCTTGGATTCGGACGCCGAGCCCGTCGACGACACGGGGTTGCGGCGGACGCTCGTCGCCGTGGCCAGGCAGGCCGAAGCGTTGCAGCTGGTCCAGCATTCGCAGGGCAACTTCAGCGCCCGGGTGCCGGGCACGAACCTGGTCCTGATCACGCCCACCGGAATTCCCTACGTGGAGATGGGTCCCGAGGACCTCGTCGCCGTCGACCTGGAACGCAACACGGTGAGGGGACCTCACCGACCGTCCAGCGAGCTCGAGGTGCACTGCCTGACCTATCGGAGCCGCCCGTGGGTGGGCGGGTGTGCGCACGTGGAGCCGCCCTACCTCAACGCCCTCTACGCGCTGAACCTCCGGGTGCCCAACGTGCTCGGCAATTTCGTGTACCTGTTCGCCGGGCGGGGGCTCGCCGTCGCCCCGGCGATCAGGAGCGGGACCCGGGAGTTCGCCGAGATCACCCTGGAGGCCATGGGCGATCACCTCGGAGTGGTGTGGAAGAACCACGGCATCTTCTGCGTCGGCCACACCGTGCGTTCGGCGCTCGATCGTTGCGTCGCCGCCGAGCAGGCGGCGAAGGTGTACTACCTGGCCCTGGCCCTGAAGCGCGGCGAGCCGGACCTGGTCCCCGAAGGGGCCCAGGAGGACATGGTCCGCACCGCGGCGGCCCTCGGCCTCACCCGAGGGATCTGAGAGCGGGGATCGATCTTGGCACGGGCTGACCCCGTCACCGCCGGGCTCGATCTCGCCCTCTGGCCCCGCTTCCCCCAGACTCCCTGGCATGAGTGAGTGGTCGGACGAGGAGGCCTTCACGGCGCTGGCCGAGCGGCTCCGGCGCCGGGGCCTGGACGTGGAGCGCGTGATCACGGAGGGGTGCCGCCTCCAGATCGAGACGCCTTCCTGGGGCTACGGGGACAGCGGCACCCGCTTCAAGGTCTTCAGCTGGCCGGGGGCCGCGCGAACGATCGAGGAGAAGCTGGCCGACGCGGCCCTGGTCCACCGGCTCACCGGCGTGTGCCCCGGCTTCGCCATCCACATTCCCTGGGACCGGGTCTCCGACTGGGATGGCCTCCGCCGCCGGGCCGAGGAACTGGGGCTCCGGATCGGCTCCGTCAACCCCAACCTCTTCCAGGACGACGACTACCGCCTGGGCAGCCTCTGCCATCCCGCCCCGGACGTCCGCCGCAAGGCACTCGAGCACGTGGTCGAGTGCGTCGCCATCGCCCGGGAGGTGGGCTCCACGACGCTCAGCCTGTGGCTGGCGGACGGTACCAACTACCCGGGCCAGGACTCGATACGGGACCGCAAACGGCGCCTGGAGGAGACCCTGCGCGAGGTCTACGCCCGGCTGCCCGAGGAGATGCGGCTCCTGATCGAGTACAAGCTCTTCGAGCCCGCCTTCTACCACACCGACCTGGCGGACTGGGGCGTCGCCCACGCCGTGGCGGTGAAGCTGGGGCCCAGGGCGCAGGTCCTGGTCGACGTCGGCCACCATGCCCTGGGGACCAACGTGGAGCACATCGTCGCCTTCCTGCTCGACGAGGGGCGCCTGGGCGGCTTCCACCTCAACGGCCGCAAGTACGCCGACGACGACCTGATCGTGGGCTCGATCAATCCCTTCGAACTCTTCCTGGTCTTCACGGAGCTGCGCTGGGCGATCGAGGACCCGCGCACCGAGCCCCATGCCCGCCGGGTCGCCTACGTGCTCGACCAGTCGCACAACGTGGAGCCGAAGGTGGAGGCCATGGTGCAGTCGGTGGTCAACGTGCAGGCCGCCCACGCCCGGGCCTGGCTGGTGGACGGTGACCGCCTCCGCCGCGCGCAGCGAGAGGGCGACGTCCTCGAGGCCCACCGGACGCTGCTGGAGGCCTACGAGACCGACGTGCGGCCGCTCGTGGCCGAGGTGCGCCGGCGCCTGGGCGCCGAGCCGGACCCGGTGGCCGCCTACCGGGCCAGCGGCCACCAACAGCGGGTGGCCCGGGAACGGGCGACGGCGGCCCCGGGTCACCGGGGCTATCCGGGCGCCTGAGGCTCCGTCCCTCGAAGGTGAGAGGCCGGAGAAGGTCGTCGCCGCCCCGGGCTTCCACCCCTCGGTCGTCTACGAACGGCCGGCCAGGTTGGTGGCCTCCACCGAGGATTCGACGGTGATCATCCGTGGGTTGGTTTCGCGATTGGGCTCGGTGTCGTGGTGGTGATATCCATCGCCTTCGGCGGCTCAACACCATCGACTGGATGGACGTTTCGTCCAACGAAGGTTCGTCGCCGCCGGGCCCCTGACCCTGCGCCGAGCGCGGTCTGCCGTGTCCGCCTGGGTTGTCGCCGCGGTGGTCTGCCCTTGCCATCCCTCCTCGACCGGGTGCGCCCCGCGGCCGTCTCGCCCAGGGTCCGGTGGGAGAGGGTCCGAAGGCGGTCGGGGGGACGGCGCCGCTCCGCACGAGGTGGGCCGGGAGGCCGGCCGCCTCACACATGGGCGAGGAACCGGGCCCGGACCGCCGCCATGGCCTCGTCCGGGGGCAGGTCCCAGAGCGCCCGGTTGAAGATCTCGACCTCGATCGGACCCCGGTAGCCGGCGGCCTCGACCGCCGCCCGCAGGCGCCGGAAGGCGATCACCCCGTCGCCCATCAGGCCCCGGCCGAGCAGGGGGTCGGGGAGGGGGACGATCCAGTCCGAGACGTGGAAGCCGAGGATGCGCCCGGCCGCGCGCCGGATC
>JAJPKS010000198.1 GCA_021323605.1 Bacillota bacterium
CCGGGCTGGCCACGCTCCTGATGGACCTCCTGACCGCCGAGGAGGAGCGCAGGGACCGGGTGCGGCCGGGGGAGCTCCGCTTCGACGTCGCGCTCCTCACCGAGCGCCTGGTCGCCGCCGTCGACTGGCTGCGGTCGGCCCCGTCCACCCGGTCGCTCCGGATCGGGTGCTTCGGGGCCAGCACCGGGGCCGCGGCCGCGCTGGACGCCGCCGCCGAGCGTCCGGCCGAGGTGGGGGCGGTCGTCTCCCGGGGAGGACGCCCCGACCTGGCCGGCGCCCTGGAAGCGGTTCGTGCGCCCACCCTGCTGATCGTGGGCGGCGCCGACACGGCCGTGCTGGCGCTCAACCGCGGGGTACTGCCGCGACTGCGCTGCGAGCACCGGCTCGAGATCGTGCCCGGGGCCACCCACCTCTTCGAGGAGCCGGGCGCCCTGGAACAGGTGGCCGGGTTGGCCGTCGCCTGGTTTCGACGGCACCTGACCGTCCGGGGCTGAGGCGCCGGACCGGAGCGGCACGGGCGGCCCGACCGCAGCTGCGCCGGCAACCGGGGTTTTGATAGGCTTCGAAGCCGGCGATGGGGCTCGCCGCGGCGCCCTGAGGCGCCGGAAGCGCTGCCGGCATCGGAGCTGATGGCCCCTGACCACCACCTGGATGATGGAGGTTGGGGGTGCCCCACTCGGGAACCGCCCGTGAGGCGCGGCCGTGCTAGCGGCGGCGATCGGTCAGACCGTCGCCGTGCTGACGGTTCTCCTCATGGCGCCGCTGCTGAAGGGCGTCATCGACAACCTGAAGGCCAGGGTCCAGTCGCGGCGTGGGCCGTCGCCCTTGCAGCCCTACCACGACCTGGCCAAGCTCTTCCGGAAGCAACGGACGGTCACCGCCGACGCCTCGCCGATCTTCCGCGCCGCGCCCTACGTCGCCTTCGCGGCGCCGGTGGCGTTCGCCGTGCTCATCCCCGTGCTGACCGCCGCCCCCATGACCTGGGCGTTCATGGCCGACATGGTGGGCAGTGGCTTCGTGCTCGGCATCGGCGGCTTCCTGGTCAATCTGGCCGCGATGGACAGCGGCAGCCCCTACGGTGGGCTCGGCGCCAGTCGCTCCCGGCTGGTCTCCGCCCTGGCCGAGCCCACCTTCATCGTGGTCTTCTTCGCGGTCGCATTCGTCTCGTCGGCCACGGTGCCGTTCGTGGTCAACAAGGCGCTCTTCGTCACCACCCCGATCGTGGTCCCCAGCCACGCGCTGGTGGCGGCGGCGTTCTTCATGGTCATCCTGGCCGAGGCCGGGCGCATCCCGGTGGACAACCCGGCCACCCAGCAGGAGCTGTCGATGATCGAGGGCTCGCGCCTGTTCGAGTACTCCGGCCCCGACCAGGCCCTGCTGGAGTGGGGGAGCTGGATGAAGCTGTTCGTCGTCCTGGTGGTCTGGCTCAACGTGCTCGTGCTGCCGCCGGGCCTGGCGACCAGCGTCGCCCCGCTGCCGCTGGCGATCGCCGTCGCCAGCCTGGCCGGCAAGATGCTGGGGGCCGCGGTGCTGATCGTGGGCATCGAGTCGGCACTGGCCAAGATCCGCATCCTCCGGGTGCCCGAGTTCCTCGGCGCGAGCTTCGTGCTCTCGGTTCTCGCCCTGGTGGTGTTCAGCCTGGGCCGGTGAGGAGGGAGGAGTGGATCTGACCGAGTACGTCCTGGCCGGGGTGGTCCTGCTGGCCACCTTCTGGCTGTTGATCGCCCGTCGCATCCGGGCCGCCGTCAACGGCTACTCGTTCCAGTCCTGGGCGCTGGCCGCCGTCTGTCTGGTCACGTTCCTCCAGTCGGGCCGATGGCACCTGCTGGTCATGGCGCTCTCCACGGCGGCCATCAAGGCCCTCCTGATCCCGGCGGTGTTGCGCCGCCTGGTCCGCGAGACGGTCTACGACCGGCGGGAGACCCGGTACTACGTGGGCGTTCCCAGCGCCCTCCTGCTGGGCACCGGCCTCAGCGTGGCCGGCTTCGTGGTGGCGCGCCAGCTGCCGCTGGTCCGGGACCTGCTGGGCGAGCCGGTCCTCGGCGTGTCGATCGCGGTGGTGCTGCTCGGGTTCTTCATCGCGCTGGCTCGGCGCGACGCGGCCATGCAGCTCACCGGCCTGCTGGTGGCGGAGAACGGCCTCCTCCTGCTCGGGCTCGTGCTCGGCGCCGGGCTCCCGATGCTGGTCGACTTCGCGCTGTTCCTGGACGTGCTGGTCGGAGCCGTGGTCATGGGCTTCCTGATCGCCCGCATGCACGAGACCGTGGGCAGCACCGACACCTCCGAGTTGACGAGGCTCCGCGGATGAGCCAGACCCTCATCCCGGTCCTGCTCGCCGTCCCCCTGGCCGCCGCGGCCGTCACCTGGCTGGCGCGGCCGCCGGCCGTGCTCTACGCGGTCGGGGCGGCCGCCCACGTCACCATCCTGGCCCTGGCGATCACGCTGCTCACCGGGGTCGTCGGCGGCGCCGAACCGCACGCCTTCGGTCGCTGGCTGGTGCTGGACCACCTGGGCGGTGTCGTCCTGCTGATCGTGGCCACGGTCGGCTTCACCTCGGCGGTCTATTCCATCGGCTACCTGCACCACGAGCTGACCGAGCGGGCGGTCGGGCGGGGGGAGCTGCGCCGCTACTTCGCCCTCCTCCACGTCTTCGTGTTCACGATGCTGCTGTCGGCCCTGGCCGGGAACCTCGGCCTGCTCTGGACCGCGATCGCGGGCACGACCATCGTCTCGGCGCCGCTGGTCGACTTCTACGGCTCCCGGGAGCCGCTGGAGGCGGCTTGGAAGTACATCGTGCTGACCACGGCCGGGAGCATGGTGGCGCTCCTCGGCTACCTCGTCCTGTACCAGGCCGGCGTCCACGTGCTGGGGGTCTCGTACGACTTCTCGTTCTCCGTGCTCTCGGCCGTCGCCCCCCGGCTGCCGGCCGCGGCCGCGGCCACGGCCTTCCTGCTGGTGCTGGTCGGCTTCGGCGCCAAGGCCGGGCTGGCGCCGATGCACACCTGGCTCCCGGACGCGCACAGCCAGGCCCCCTCTCCGGTCTGCGCGCTGCTGTCCGGGGTCGAGCTCAACTGCGCCATGCTGGGGATCCTGCGAGCCTTCGCGCTGACCGCACCGGCCGCCGGCGCCGGGCGGCTGCGGCTGGCCCTGCTCGCCTTCGGCGTCCTCTCCATGCTCGTGGCGGTCGTGTTCCTGGTCTCGCAGCGGGACTTCAAGCGCCTGCTGGCCTACTCCTCCATCGAGCAGATGGGCCTGGTGGCGGTGGGGGTGGGGGCCGGCGTGCCCCTGGCCGTGTCCGGCGCCATGTTGCAGATGGTCAACCACGCCTTCAGCAAGTCGCTGATGTTCTTCGCCACCGGCAACCTGCTGCTGCGCTTCCGCACCCGCGCCATCGGATCGGTGGCGGGGCTGGTGCACGACATGCCGGCGACGGCGATCCTGCTCATCGTGGGCGTGCTGGCGCTGGCCGGGGCGCCCCCCTTCAGCCTCTTCGTCTCCGAGTTCTCCATCGTCTCCGGCGCCGCAGTCGCCCACCAGTGGGCGCCGGCCTTGATCGTGGCGGCGCTGCTCGCGGTCGGCTTCCTCGCCCTCGTCTGGCCCTTCAACCGTATGGCCTTCAGCGCGCCGCCCGGCTCCGCCGGGCAGGGGACCACCGTCAACCCGATCGTCCTGCTCCCGGCCTATCTCTCGCTGGTCGTGGTGGTGGGGCTCGGCTTCTGGGTGCCGTCGCCGCTGCACGCGTTGCTGAGCGGGGCGGCGAGGACGCTCGCGCCATGAGCCGTCTGGCCGAGCTCGCCCCGGCGCTGGGCCTCACCCCGGAGGCCGGTCCCCCCGGCGAGCTGCGCGCCATCTGCGCCAGCGCGTCCTTCACCGACCTGGCCGCCCGGATCGCCGTGGATGCCCACCTCTCCGACCTGTTCGCCAGTGTGAACCCGGAGGGGATCGTGCTGACCGCGGTCTTCTCCCTCGCCGGCGATCCCGACTGGCTGCTCCTCTCGACGCTGCTCTCCGGGGATCGCTTCCCTTCGCTGACCCCGCGCGTGCACGCGGCCAGCTGGTACGAGCGGGAGATCGCCGAGATGTACGGCCTGGTCCCGGAGCATCACCCCGCCCCGGTGCGTCTGCGCCTGCACGACTGGCCGGAGGGCATGCCGCCGATGCGCTGCCGGCTGGCACCGGGGGAGCGGGCGCCACGGGGCGAGCGGCCGGAGGTGGTGCCCGAGGTACGGGGCCAGGGCGTCTTCCAGCTCCCGCTCGGCCCCGTTCGCAGCGGTCCTCAGGAGGCGGCCGAGTTCCTGTTCAACTCCGGAGGCGAGGATCTGGTGGCGGTGTGGCCGCGGTTGGGCTACAAGCTGCGGCTGGTGGAGCGGCTGGCCGAGGGCCGGCCGGTGGAGGCCGTGCTGGCGCTGGCCGAGCGCCTGGCCGGCACCAGCACCTTCTCGAACGGGCTCGCCTTCGTTCAGGCGGTGGAGCGAGCGGCCGCCGTAGAGGTACCGCCGGCGGCGCGCCTGGCCCGGACGCTGTTGAACGAGCTGGAGCGACTCCACCACCACTTCGGGGCCGTGGGCCGGGTGGCGGACGCCACCGGCCTTTTGGTGGCGGCGGCTCAGTACGCGATGCTCAAGGAGGAGGTCTTGCGCACCTGCGCGGCGCTGACCGGGCACCGGTACTCGCGGGGCATCCTCGCCCCGGGCGGGTTGGCGGCGCCGCTGGCCGCGGAGGGCATGGCCGAGCTGGCCGGCCGCCTGCCCGACTGGCGACGCCGGGCGGCCGGGCTGGGGGCGCTGCTGGAGGACACCGCCACCTTCATGGACCGGCTGGAGGGGACGGCGGTGCTGGAGCCCGGGTACGCCGCCCAGCACGACCTGGTGGGCCCGATCGGGCGTTCGACCGGCGTGGACCGGGACGTGCGTCGCGACCACCCCTACGCGGCCTACGCGGAGCTGGCCTTCGAGGTGCCCACCGATGCGCGGGGCGACGCCGAGGCTCGGGTCCGGGTGCTGCTGGCCGAGATCGGGCAGTCCCTGGGCATCGTGCAACAGGCGCTCGACCGAGCCCCCGCCCCCTCCGCCGTCCCGCCGGACGCGCCCCTGGGCGCCGGCTCGGCCCTGGGCTGGGCCGAGGCGCCGGGCGGTGAGACCCTGCACTTCATCGAGCTGGATGCCGGGGGCCGGGTGCGACGGTGGCGGGCCCGGCCCCCGGCCTGCGTCAACTGGCACCCCTACGCGCACGCCTGCGCCAGCGGCAACAACCTCACCGACTACCCCGTGATCGAGGCCAGCTTCGCGCTGTCCCATGCGGAGCTGGATCGCTGATGTCGAAGGAGCCGACTCACTGATGTCGAGGTGGATCGTACGCGGGCTGCGGTCCGGCGTCCGGACCAGCCCCTTCCCGGCCCGCGAGGACCCGGAGGCCAACGATGCGCCCAGCGCGGTGGAGCTCGACGTCCGCGGGCTGACGGCCCGGACGGCGCTGGCCGCCGCCGAGGCCTGCCCCACCGATGCGCTGGTGGCCGAGGGCGACCTCCGCCGGGGGCGCCTGTCGTTCGACCTCGGGCAGTGCATCCTCTGCGGGCGCTGCACGCGGCTGGCGCCGGAGGCGTTCCGGCCCGTCCACGATCCCCGCGTGGCGGTGCGCGCGCGGGGCCGCCTGTCCCGGCGCGTGACCTGGTCAGCGGGGGGTGGTCCGGTCGAGGAGGCCATGGAGCTGGAACTCACCGGCCGGCTGCGGGAGCGCTCCTTCCGGGTCTTCGGCCGCTCCCTTCACATCCGGCACGTGGACGCTGGTTCCTGCAACGGCTGCGAGTCGGAGCTGCAGCTGCTGTCCTCCCCTTACTACGACCTGGCCCGTCTGGGTCTGTTCTTCACCCCCAGTCCGCGTCACGCCGACGCCCTCTTGGTCACGGGCGTGGTGACGCGGAACATGGAAGCAGCGCTCCAGGAGACCTACGCGGCCATACCCGAGCCCAGGCTGGTGGTGGCGGCCGGCGTCTGCGCGATCGGGGGTGGCTGCTTCGCCGGCGGCATCATGACCCACGGGCCGCTGGACCGCCTCCTGCCGGTTGACGTCTACGTGCCGGGGTGTCCGCCGACCCCGCTCGCGCTCCTGCACGGCCTGTTGCTGGCGGTGGGGAAGGCGGAGGAGCGTCGGTCGGCCTCGCCGGCCCCGGTCGCGGGCGCCGGCCGGAAAGGAGAGGGGTGATGAGCGTCGAGTTCCTGCTGGCCGCCCTCGCCTGCTTCGGCCTGGGTGCCCTGACCGGGGCGCTCGCCGAGCCCCTGCCGTGGCTGCGCGATCTCTCCTCGGCGGCGAGCACGGTGGGGTGCGGAGCGCTGTTCGTGGCCGGCGTCCTCGCCCTGGCCACGCCGTCCGAGGCCGTGTCGCTCCC
>JAJPKS010000341.1 GCA_021323605.1 Bacillota bacterium
GCCGGATGTGGCCTGGCCGTTTTCGTTAGAGGCCGGGCCGTCTACACGGAGTCCTTCGGGCTCGCGCACGAGGGCGGGTCCGCCCAGCTCGAGGCTCACGTGTGCGCTGCCGCGCTGGAGCTGGCGGCGGCGAGGTGGCCCTTGCATCGCGTGGTGGTGCGCACCGACTGCGCCCCGGTCGTGCGCAGTCGGTTGCCAACCAGCGAGACTTTTCGCCTCGCCCTGCACGAGGTACGGGAGCGGATCCGACGCGGACACCGCGTCGTCCGGTACGTGAGTCGAAAGGCCAACCCGGCACACGAGCTGGCTCGGGCGGGGCTTCGCAACCTGGCCAGGCACGGTGTCGCCGCGGCCGCCTGAAGGGGGTCGGGCCGGGTCCGCCGGGGCTCACCCCGCCCGGCGGGCGGCGTGGTAGGCGTCGACGATGCTGTAGACCCAGAGTCCGAGGCCGCCGAGCTCGGCCGGAACCCCGAGCGCCGCCCCGATCACGGTCAAGTCCAGATCCAGGCCCACCAGCTCCACGGCGCCCAGGGCGGCCATGATGCCGAGGCCCTTCCAGCGTTCGCCGACGTAGAGATGGCCCAGGCCGGGAACGATACCGAGCAGCGCCGCCAGCAGCGGGCTCTTGCCACCCGCTCTTCTCCGGGACCCGCCCGCGGGCCGCGAGCCGCAGGTGCGGCAGGTCGCGCCCGGGTGATCGAGCAGCGCCCCGCAGGCGCCGCAGATGACGTGGGAGGCCATACCCCATTCTTACCGCGCGGTGCTAGCCTGCCACACATGGATCTGAGCTTCACACCGGAGGAGGAGGCGTTCCGGGCCGAGGTCAGGGCCTGGCTGGACGCGAACCTGCCCGAAGCCTGGCGGCACCGCGGCGTCGGCGGCTACCGGGAGGAGGAGGACCAGGGCATCCAGCGGGAGTGGCAGCGGCGCCTCTACGAGGGAGGCTGGCTCAAGCTGGCCTGGCCCCGTGAGCAGGGCGGCCGCGGTGCCACTCCGGTGATGCGCGCGATCTTCGACGAGGAGCTGACGCGGGCCGGCGCGCCCCCCATCCTGGGCCGGCTCGGCGTGACCCTGCTCGCGCCTCTGCTCAGCGTGTACGGCAGCGAGTGGCAGAAGCAGACCTATCTCGAGAAGATCCTCTCCGGAGAGCTCATCTTCTGCCAGGGGTTCAGCGAGCCCAACGCGGGCAGCGACCTGGCCAGCCTCCAGACCCGGGCCGAGCGCCGGGACGGGCGGTGGGTCGTCACCGGCCAGAAGACCTGGTCGAGCGGCGCCCACTACGCCGACCGCAGCTTCCTGCTGGCCCGAACCGACCCGACGGCGCCGCCTCACCGGGGCATCGGCATGTTCCTGGTCGACATGCACCAGCCCGGGGTGGAGGTGCGGCCGATCGTTCAGATGACCGGCAGCGGCGAGTTCTGCGAGATCTTCCTGTCCGGCGCCGTGGTCGAGGAGCGTGATCTGGTCGGCGGCCCGACCGAGGGTTGGAAGATGGCCATGTCGACCTTCGGCTTCGAGCGCAGTGGTCTGGCCAACGCCCCCCGCTTCGAGCGCGCCGTGGAGGCGCTCGCCGAGCTGGCACGCGGTCGGGGGGTGGGCGATGACCCGGTGGTCCGCCAGCGCGTGGCCCAGGCGAAGATCGAGGCCCACGTCTTCCGGGTCAACGGCCTCCGGGCGCTCACCCGGGCCCAGCAGGGGCAGGTGCCGGGGCCGGAGGCCAGCCTGACCAAGCTCTTCTGGAGCGAGATGGACAAGCGCATCCAGGAGACGGCCATCGCCGTCCAGGGACTCTACGGGGCCCTGGGTCCGAGGTCGTCCTGGGCCATCGACGGGGGGCGGTGGCAGCTGGCCTGGATGTGGTCCCAGGCCGAGACCATCTACGCCGGCTCCTCCGAGATCCAGCGCAACATCATCGCCGAGCGGGTGCTCGGTCTGCCCCGGGGACGATGACCCCCGAGAGCACCGCCCACGACGTGGTGGAACGCCTTCGGGCCCGCATCGGCCGGGAGGGTGCGGAGAGCGTGCACGAGGTCGAGGCCGGACACGTGCGCCGCTTCTGCGAGGCGATCGGGGACGACGACCCGCGCTGGCGTGAGCAGGCGCCTCCGACCTTCGTCGTCGCCCTGGGCGCGGAGACGCCCGAGCTGCCCGAGGCGCTGGAATACGGTCGGGGCTGGCTCAACGGCGGCGACCGCTTCGAGTACCTGGAGCCGGTCCACGTCGGCGACACCATCCGGGTCCGGAGCCGGCTGGTGGACGTGTACGAGAAGCGGGGGAGCAGCGGCGATCTCCTCTTCCTGGTCTTCGAGACCGAGTACGTCAACCAGCACGGCCGGGTCGCGGTGCGGGCCCGGGGCACGAGGATCCGGCGATGAGCGATCTCGAGGTGCGGCCGGGGCTGGAACTGCCCGAGCTGGTCAAGCACCCCACCACCCGCCAGCTGGTCCAGTACGCCGGCGCTTCCGGCGACTTCTACGAGATCCACTATGACCAGGAGTTCGCACGTTCCGCGGAGCTGCCCGGGGTGATCCTGCACGGACTCCTGAAAACCGCGTTCCTGGCCCAGCTCGTCACCTCCTGGGCGGGCGAGCGGGCCCGTCTGCGGGCGCTCGAGGTCAGCTACCGCGGCCTCGACCTCCCCGGCCGCCCCCTGCGTTGCCGCGGGGTGGTCAAGGCCGTCGAAGGGGGGAGGGTCGAGCTGGAGCTGTGGACGGAGGACCCCGAGGGCCGCCGCACGACGGTGGGCGGCGCCACCCTGGAACTCCTGGAGCCCGGGCGCGGCAGCCAGCCCTGAGGAGGATGGAGTGGCCACCCAGCAGCACAATCTGACCGACTACGAGGAGACCGTCCGGACCTTCCGGCTCGAGGTCCCGGAGCGGTTCAATTTCGCCCGCGACGTGGTGGGACGGTGGGCCCGGGACCCGGACAAGCTGGCCATGCTCTGGCTGGGGGAGGACGGAACCGAGCGCAGGATCACCTTCCGCGCCTTCGACCAACGCTCGGACCGGGTGGCGGCGGCGTTGCAACGACTCGGCGTCCGCCCCGGGGACCGGGTGATGGTCCAGCTCCCGCGGGTGCCGGAGTGGTGGGAGGTCCTCCTGGGCTGCTTCAAGGCCGGGGCGGTGGCGGTGCCGGGCAC
>JAJPKS010000338.1 GCA_021323605.1 Bacillota bacterium
CCCACCGCGCCGTGGCAGGAGGGTCGCATGAACGAGGCACGGACCGGGACCTCGGGAGGGCTCACCCGCTTCGGGTTGAGCCGCGCGGCGCTGCGGGCGGCCATCGTGGCCGAGCTGGAGCAGGCCGAGGACGGCCGGGACCCGGCGGCCATCGCCTCCGCGGTGGCGGCGGCGATCGAGGCCAACAATCAGGAGCTGCTCCGGCAGTTGAACCAGATGCAGCTGAACCAGGCGTGGACGCCGGCGGAGGGACTCTCCCCCGCCGACGCCGAGGACGCCACCGCCGAGCCGTGAGGTGGCCGCCGGCCATCCGGTCGACACCCACCACCATGGGGCGGGCCGCGGTCACCGGGCGGCCGGCGCCGTTCCGAGGATGGAGATGAACGAGACCTCGACGACCAGAACGACCGATGACCGGACCTACTACGGACGGCCGGTCGTGGCCCGGCCGGTGTGGGAGCCGACCGTGGCCGTGTACTTCTTCACCGGCGGGCTGGCCGGCGCGGCGGCTGGACTCGGGGTGCTGGCCCGGCTCCGGGGACGGCATCGCCTGGCGCGCAGCTGCACGTTGACCGCCCTGGCGGGCAGCGTGGTCAGCCCCGTCCTCCTGATCGAAGACCTGGGGAGGCGGGAGCGCTTCCACCACATGCTCCGGGTCTTCAAGGTCACCTCGCCCATGAGCGTCGGCACCTGGGTCCTGGCCGCCTTCGGCTCCCTGAGCGGCGCCGCGGCGGCGAGCGAGGTGACCGGCGTCGGCCGGCGCTGGGGTCGGGCGGCCGAGATCGGGAGCGCGGCGCTGGGACTGCCGCTCAGCACCTACACGGCGGCGCTCCTCGCCACCACCTCGATCCCGGCCTGGCGGGACGCCCGCCGGCTCCTGCCCTTCCTGTTCGCCGCCGGCTCGGCGGCGTCGGCGGGCGCGGCGGCCGCCCTCGCCACGCCCCCACGGGAGGCGGCGATGGCGAACCGCCTGGCCATCGGCGGCGCCATCGCCGAGGTGGTGCTGGCCCGGGCCATGGAGCGCGCCCTGGGCGAGGTCGGACGTCCCTACCGTGAGGGGCCGGCCGGCCTCCTCTCGAAGTTGGCCACGGCCCTCCTCCTGGCCGGGGCCGGGGCGGTGGCGGCCGGCGCGACCCGGCCCTCCCGCGGACGGCCGGCGGAGCGGCTGGGGGCGGTGGGGGTGCTGGCCGGCACCCTGGCCGAGCGTCTCGCCGTCTGGAGGGCGGGGACCGAGTCGGCGAAGCTGACCGTGCGCTGAGCCAGCCGGGCCCACGGTCGGCCGCCACCGGGGCGGCCACCGCCCGGCCACGTCCTCAACGCAGGGCGAGGGCCAGGACCACGCCGTAGATGGCCGTGCCCAGGACCAGCCAGGCGACGTAATCGGTGACGTCACCGCTCTGCAGCCGGCGCAACCAGCCCACGAACCGCACCCCGCGCAGCCCTCGCCAGAGGCGGCGGAGCGGCGGCGCAGCGTACAGCGAGAGGAGGGCGAGCAGCACCGCCCCGGCGGCCGAGGCCCCGGAGAGCACCACCGTGCCCGGCTCCGGCACCCCCGTCCCCGCCGTCGGCGCCGCGGCCGGCGCCGGCGGGGACACGCCCTGGAGCACGGCCGCGGCATAGGCCCCGCTGTCGACGAAGCGCAGGGCGGCGGCCTCGACACCGGCGGCGAAGCCGGGCAGGACCCCGACCGCGAGCCCGGCGGCGAGGAGGCCGACGGCCGGCACCACCATCACCGGCGGCGTCCGCCCGCGCGGTCCCCCGGTCTCCGGCCCCTGGATCTCGTGCAGCGGCCGCCGCTGCAGCCGGCCGATGCCGAGGAAGACGTGGCCGGCCTCGCGGAGGACGGCGGCGCCGGTCAGCACGGTGGCGACGGTCAGCACGGCGGCGATCCCGCCCAGGTGCGCCCGGGCCGAGGCGTCCTCGATCAGCTCCTTGCCCAGGGCGGTCCCGAAGGGAGGGAGGCCCCCGAGGGCGAGGCCGCCCAGGGCGAAGAGGCCCCCGACCAGGGGGAGCCTCGCCCCCCGTCCCTTGAGCCGGGCCGCGTCGATGGTGCGGAAGCGATGCATCAGGATCCCGACGCACAGGAACAGCGACGCCTTGACCCCGCCGTGGCCGGCGACGTAGACGGCGGTGCCGGCCAGGCCGGCGGGCGACAGCAGTGCCGTCCCCACCAGGAACATGCCCGCGTGGCTGACGGTCGAGAAGGCGAGCAGGCGCTTCAGGTGCTGCTGCAGGAAGCACTCGACCGCCCCCACCAGTGAGGTCAGGCATCCCACCGCCAGCAACAGGCCCGTCAGCGTCCGGGCCTGGCCGAGCGAGGGCGCGAAGACGGTCCAGTAGACGCGCCAGACGCCGTAGAGGCCCAGCTCCACCATCACGCCCGAGAAGAGGATGCAGACGGGGGTGGGCGCCACCGCGTGGGCGTCGGGCAGCCAGAAGTGGAAGGGGACGACGGCGGCCTTGACCAGGAACCCGCAGGAGACCAGGAGCAGGGAGACCACGAGCAGGCCGTCGGGCGGGTGCCGGGCCAGGGCCCGGCCGATCTCGGCCAGGTTGAGCGCCCCGGTCCGGCCGTACAGCAGCCCGATGCCGGTCAGGGTCATGAAGCCGCCCACGGTGTTGGTCACCCCGAAGTTGATCGCGCCCTGGAGCGGTCCCGGCTCCTCGATCTCGTAGCCCGCCAGCGCGAACCCGGCCACGCCCATGAGCTCGAAGAAGACGAACAGGTCGAACAGGTCTCCGGTCAGGCAGAACGCGACCATGGCCGCGAGGAAGACCATCATCAGGGCGGCGTAGAGCTGACCGATCTCGGTGAAGTAGCGCCAGGAGAACAGCATGGCGGCCGAGACCAGCAGCGAGCTCAGGCTGGCCAGCCCCGCCCCCAGGGGATCGACGGCGAAGTCGACGCCGATCGGGATCCCCTGGCGAGGGGCCCAGCCCCCGAACCAGTAGACGATCGGCGCCCGCAGCGAGCCCACGAGCAGCAGGACGCAGAGCGCGGTGACGGCGAGGGCGCAGGCGATCGCCACCCCGTCGGCCAGCCGGCGGTGGGGACGGACGTTGCCCACGACCAGGGCGGCGGCGACGACCAGGGGGACGGCGACCGGGAGGGAGGGCGAGGGGGCCACCGGCATCCCGGGCCGGCGCTAGCCCCGCTGCGGCCGCAGTCGGGCGGGGTCGGCGGTCCCGAAGCGCTTGTGGGCCTGCACGGCCAGGGCGAGCAGCACCGCCATGACCGTCACCTCGACCACCACGTCGGTGAGGCAGAGGGCCTGCACGATCGGGTCCACGGTCGGGGTCCCGGCGGGGACGTCGACGAGGACGGGGGCGAG
>JAJPKS010000237.1 GCA_021323605.1 Bacillota bacterium
CTCTTCGTCAACAGCGGCCACGGCCACATGGGCTTCACCATGGCCTGCGGCTCGAGCCGGATCGTCGCCGACCTCATCGACGGGCGACGGCCGGAGATCCCCATCGACGGCATGACGCTGACCTCCAGGCCGTAGGCAGGGAGGACGCGTCCGCCGGAACGCGTTCGAGGCGCCCGGCGGGCGACGGGCCGCCGGGCCGACCCCAGCCCCGGCCTCGGCCATCGGTCTCAGGCCCCGGTCTCAGCCACCGGCTGCCCCTCCGGTCCCCCACCACCCGGGACCTCGCCGGCCCCGGAGCGGGGCTCGGGCCTGACCATGCCGGCCGGGTTCGCCCGTGGTCCGCGCACGCCGGCGCCGGGCCAGGGCCCGGGCGGCTCCTCCGGGATCTCCACCTCCGAGACCGTCTCCTCGAACACGCGCATGCCTCGGGCCCGGTAGTTGGCCAGGGCTCCGGGGGCATCGAGCGTGCAGGTGTGCACCCACACGCGCCCGGCCCCCATGGCCCAGCTGCGGCGGATGGCCTCGGTCAGGAGCCAGCCTCCCAGTCCCTGGCCGACGAACGCCGGGAAGAGCCCCAGGTAGGCGATCTCGACCTCGCCCCCGGTGCTGCCGTCGAGCTCGAAGTAGCCCGCCGGGGTCCCCTGCCGGTAGAGGACCCAGGTCTCCACGCGGGGATGGCTGAGTCGTTCCAGCCACTGCTCGAAGGTCCAGGACAGGCGATCGATCCAGTACCAGTTGCCTCCGGCGGTTGCGTACAGGAAGCGGCCGAATTCGGGCGAGGGCAGCTCGGCGCGCCGCAGCTCGATCTCCGCCGGCCGCGGTGCCGGACGGAGCTGCGCCGGGTCCGTCATCTCCAGGCTCCAGGTGGTGACGTCCACGCGCACAACCATCAGCATGACCCTGATGACCCAGAAGGAGACCCGGACGTGAGGCTGCGACTGTCCCTTGATCAGGCCGCACCATGGATGGTGGAGCCATGAAGTTGTACCGGAATCCGGAGGCGCCGGGGCGCCTGGACTTCGACCGCGATCGCTACCGCCGGATCGCGGTCGAGACATCGCGCCGGCACAAGATCCACGAGCACATCGTCCCGCCACGCGACGGCTACGCCTGGGCCGTCCCCGCCGGAAGCGTGGTGCGCATCGTGGCTGTGGAGGGACCGCAGGTCGGTGACCTGAACCTCTGGAACCTGCACAACCCGCGGGAGCGGTTCTGGGCGGCACGTACCCGGCAGTTGCAGGGGGCACATGTGACCACCTTCGATCGACTCTGGTCGTGCCTGCCCTACCTCCGCCCGATGGCGACGATCATCGCGGACACGCTCCCCACCGAGCCGACCGCGAACGGCGGCCGCTGCCACGATCTCCTGGGCAGCCGCTGCGACCCCTACCTCTACAAGCTCATGGACGACCGGGACTACGACGTCACCTGCCACAACAACCTCACCCGCGCCATCGCCCCCTACCACCTGACGGAACTCGACGTACACGACGTGCTGAACGTCTTCCAGGTCACCGGCCTGGATCCGGTCCACGAGATCTACTTCATGGAGCCCTGCCCTGCCCGTCCCGGTGACTACGTCGAGTTCCTGGCTGAGATCGACCTCCTCTGCGCCCTCTCCACCTGCCCGAGCGGCGATCTCTCCGAGTGGGGGTGGGGACCCGACGGCTCCGACCCGGTCGCCCGTTGTCGACCGCTGGCGGTGGAGGTCTACGCGCTCGACCAGGAGCTGCTGCAGGGCTGGAGGTCGCCGGAGCCGGTCCGGATCAAGTCGGTCTACGAGCGGAGCCGAGACGGGAGGTGAGGCCCCCCGAGGGCGCCCGCGCTGGGGCGGGGAACCGTCCGCGGCTCGGGACCGTCGAGGCCGTCAGCGGTGGTCGCAGCGTGCCGGCCTCACCGTCGTGGCCGGTCGGGGTGGACACCGGCCCCGGGATCGTCCGTCGGTGGTGCCTCCGGCTCCGGGAGCCCCGGATCGTGGGTCCCGGCACTCCGGACCGGGGCTCAGCCCCCCGTCGAGGGCCGGTCGGAGGCCGCCTCCAGCGCCGCGAGCACCGCGGCTGGCGAGAGCGGCAGCTCGTTGAGCTGGACGGGCAGCGGCGCCACCGCGTCGGCGATCGCGTTGGCGATCGCGGCCGGAGGCGCGATGGTTCCCGCCTCGCCGACCCCCTTCACGCCCAGCGGGTTGCGCTCCGAGAAGCTCTCGGTGTGCACCTGCACGATCTCCGGCACCTCGGCGGCAGTGGGCAGCAGGTAGTCCATGAAGGTGGTCGCCCGCGGCTGCCCGTCCTCCCCGTAGACCACGTGCTCGTAGAGGGTGGCCCCCATCCCCTGGACCAGGCCCCCGTCCAGCTGACCCTCCACGATCAGGGGATTGATGACGCGGCCGCAGTCGTGGACCACGACCAGCTTCTTCACCTCGACCACGCCGGTCTCGACATCGACCTCGACCACGGCGGCGACGACGCCATAACCCCAGGTGACGGTCGGCGGCACCCAGTAGCAGATCTCCGCACTGCCCGGGTCCATGCCCTCCGGCAGCCGGGCGCCCGGGCCGGGCAGCGCCGCCCGGTAGACGTCGCGCAGCGACACCCGTCGGGAGGCCACCCCCTTGACGCGCACCTCCCCGGCCGAGATCTCGAGATCCTCCGGGGCCGTCTCCAGGAGCTCTCCGGCGATGGCGCGGATGCGCCGCTTCAGGCGCTCGGCGCTCTCGACGATGGCGGCACCGGCCGTGATCGCACTCCGCGAGGCGAAGGTCCCGACCCCGTACGGAACCAGCGCGGTGTCGCCGGCCCGGAAGACGATCTCCTCCGGCCGCATCCCGAAGGCGTCGGCGACCACCTGCGACATGGTGGTCTCGAGACCCTGGCCGTGGGGGGCGCAGCCCGAGGAGACGACCACCCGGCCCTGGGCGTCCAGCTGCACCTCGGCGCTCTCGAAGGGTCCCACCCCGGTCCCCTCGACGTAGGTCCCGAAGCCGATGCCGCGCCAGACGCCCCGGTCCCGCAGCCGGTCCCGGGTCCGGCGGTGCTCCTCGTAGCCGACCAGCTCGACCGCCTTCTCGAAGGCCTCGGGGAAACCGGTGGCGTCGTACACCACCGGCTTGCCGTCACGGTAGGGCATACCCATGTCGTAGGGCTGCTCGGCATCGGTGATCAGGTTTCGACGAACCACCTCCACCGGGTCCAGGCCGAGCCGCCGTGCCACCTCGTTGATCACCCGATCCATCACGAAGGCGGCTTCGGGCCGCCCCGCCCCCCGATAGGGAAGGTTGAACATCTTGTGGGTGAGCACGCACTCGCCGTCGACCGTGAAGTTGGGAATCCGGTACATGCTCCGGAAATGGGAGGCGACGTTGTAGGCGCTGCTCAGCGGGTAAGGACAGGCCACCCCCGAGTCCAGCACGAACGCGTCGCGGACGGCGATGACGTGCCCCTCGCCATCGAACGCCGCCTCCACCCGGTGGAGCTGATCACGGGCGTGGGCGGTGGCGACGAGATGCTCCTGCCGGTCCTCGATCCAGCGCACCGGCCGCCTCAGCTCGCGCGCGATGTGCGCCAGCAGCACCTCCTCCGGGTAGACCTGCACCTTGCAGCCGAAGCCGCCCCCTACGTGAGGGATGAGCACCCGCACCTGCCACTGGGCCGCCCCAATCGCGTCCGCCACCGAGTTGCGAACGATGTGCGGGATCTGGGTCGAACTCCAGAGCGTGATCTGCTCGCCCACGCAGCTGGCCAGCACACCTCGCGTCTCCATCGGCGAGGCCGCGACGCGCTGGGTGCGGACTCGCAGCGTCAGCCGGTGCTCGGCGGCGGCGAAGGCGGCCTCGACGTCGCCCACGCGGATGCGGTAGCGCGCCTGGACGTTGCCGGGGACGTTGTCGTAGACGATGGGGGCGCCGGGCAGCTTCGCCTTCTCGGGATCGATCGCGGCGGGGAGTTCCTCGTACTCCACGACGACCAGATCCGCCCCGTCCTCTGCATGATAGCGGCTGTCCGCCACCACCGCGGCCACCGGCTGGCCGACGTAGCGGACTTCCCCGTCGGCCAAGATCTCGATCGTGGCCGGTCGGATCTCCGGCTCGGCCACCTCCAGGCCGGGTGGCGCCGCCTCCTGCTCCAGCACCAGGGGGCGGACCCGGTCGCGGATGGCCGGGCCGGTGAACACGGCCACCACGCCCGGTGACGCCAGCGCCGGCGTCGGGTCCAGGCGCTTGATCCGCGCGTGAGCCAGGGGGCTGCGGACGAATGCGACCTCGAGCGTGCCGGGCAGGTCCAGGTCGGCCACGTAGGTCCCGGTGCCGGTCACCAGGGGCGCGTCCTCCCGGCACGGGATGCTGCGCCCAACCCAGGTCTCGACCGTCGTGCTCACACCCCGCCTCCCCTGCCCACGACCTCGTCGGTCTCCAGGACCATGATCTCGGCCGCCCGCTCGACGGCCTCGAAGATCTTCACGTAGCCGGTGCAGCGGCAGATGTTGCCGCTGAGCGCGCGGCGCATGCTCTCGCGGTCGGGCACGCGGTGCTCCCGCAGGTACTCGTAGGCGGAGAGGATGAACCCCGGCGTGCAGAAGCCGCACTGCAGCCCGTGCACCTCGCTGAAGGCACGCATCAGGGGGTGGGGCCGTTCTCGGGTTCCGAGGCCCTCGATGGTCGTCACCTCCCGACCCCGGGCCTGCAGCGCGAAGAGCAGGCAGGAGCGCACCGAACGCCCGTCCAGCAGGACCGTGCAGGCCCCACAGACCCCGTGCTCGCAGCCCAGGTGGGTGCCGGTCAGGCGCAGCGCGCCGCGCAGGAAGTCGGCCAGCGTGGTCCGGGGTTCGCAGCGGCCGGCGCGAATCACCCCGTTCACCCGCAAGCTGACCTCGACCTCGTTCACGACGGCCTCCTCCCGGCCCTCGACACGGCCGTCTCCAGCGCGCGTCGAACCAGCGTCCCTCCCAGCCGACGGCGGTAGGCGGCCGGGGCATGGACGTCATCGGTCGGACGCAGCGACTCGGCCACCGCCGCGGCGGCGGCCGCGCACGCCTCCCGATCGGGGCGGCGGCCGCGGAGCGCGGCCTCGGCCGCGATCGCCCGGATGGGAACGGGACCGACTCCGGCCAGCGCCACCCGGGCTTCGCGCACCTCTCCCTCCAGGCCGAGGGTGACCACCGCCCCGGCCCCGGCCAGGGCGAAGTCGCCGTGGCGGCGGGCGACCTCCACGAAGGCGGACCCGGAGCCGGCGGGCGGCCAGGCGAAGCGCACCTCCACGATCAGCTCGCCCGGTCGAAGGTCGGTCGCGAACGCACCCCTGAAGAACTCGGTCGCCGGTATGCGGCGCGCACCATGTGGCCCCTCGACCCGGATTTCGGCATCCAGGAGCACGGCCAGGCAGGGCCACTCGGCCGCAGGGTCGGCGTGTGCGATGCTGCCTACGACCGTGCCCCGGTTTCGAATCCCGACGTGCCCGATCAGCGGGACCGCGTCAGCGACCGCGGCGCAGCGCGCCAGAACGTCTCCGTCCAGCTCGACGTCACGGTGGCGGCAGAGGGCTCCCACCACGAGCCCTTCGGTCTCGATCCGGTGATAGTCCAGATCCCCGATGCCGTTGAGGTCGACGATGGCGCTCGGCCGAGCCAGGCGCAGGTTCATCATCGGGACCAGGCTCTGGCCCCCGGCAAGCGGCCGGGCCTCGTCGCCGAGGGTCCCCAGGAGGGCGATGGCCTCGGCGATTCCTGCCGGCGCATGGTACGTGAACGGCGCCGGCTTCACGTCGTCACCCGGACCGCAGGAAGCTCGGTGACGGGCGGCGTCCGATCGGCCCGCCGCAGCCGCCCGGCGAGCTGGGGGGAAACGCCGAAGGCCCAGATCACGGCGGACCGTACCGGGCTTAGGGCGTTCGGCCAGTGCTTGGTCAGCCGATCGTAGTACCCGGCCCAGCGCTGGGTGGCGTCGGTGGTGGGCCGCACCGCCCGCTCCCAGGCCCGGAGCGCCGCCGGCACGTCGTCGCCCTGCTCCAGGTAGGTGACCAGGGAACGCGCGTTGGACATGGCCAGGTTGCTGCCCTGGCCGAGGGTCGGGGGAAGCGCATGGGCGGCATCACCGAGCAGCACGGCCCGGCCGGCCGACCAGGGTTCCGCGCGCACCCAGCTGTAGTGGGCCTTGAAGGGCTCCAGCCGGTGGAGCAGCTCGAAGGCGTGACGGAGCCGGGGGAAGTGCTCGGACCAGGAGTCGACCTCGAGCGGCACTCGCGACCCGGCCTCGTCCCACTCCGGGCAGGCCATGTAGACGTAGGTGTGGTCGTGGCCGGCGGCCGCGAACGCCACCCGCCGCCGTCGAGACCAGTGTTCGGTCGAGGTCGGCTCGGGCGCCAGCTCCCGTCCCGCCACCAGGAAACGGATGGAGGTGGTGGGCACGCGGCGCTCCACCCGGGTCAGCCCGAGCGAGGCCCGCACCGCGGAGCGGTGGCCGTCCGCCCCCACCACCAGGTCCGCCCCATGCTCCCGACCGGCCGCGTCGACCAGCAGTCCCTCGGCCCGGGCCGAATCGATGGTGGAACCGGTCACGATCTCCACCCCCAGGCGGAGGGCGGCCGCGTGCAGAACCTCGATCAGAGCCTGGCGTGGGAAGCTCCAGCGGCGGGTGACCGGCGTGCCCAGGTCACGGCTCTGCATCACCCGGCCGCGCCAGTCCACCATGTGATCGCGCAGCAGACGGGTACCGAGGGGCGCCAGGTCCTTCATCAGGCCGGCCTCCTCCAGCACCAGGAGGCCGTTGTTGTGCAGGAAGATTCCCGCCCCGATCTCACGGATCACCTCAGCCCGCTCGTGCACGCGCACCGTCCATCCCGCCCTCGCCAGGAGGATGGCGGCGGTGAGGCCAGCGATGCCGCCCCCCGCGATCTCGGCATGGCGCCTCCTCTTCACCACATCCCTTCCCCGGATGAGCCCGGCCCCGGGCGCGCCGCCGACCTCATGTCCCCGGTACGTGCCGGCGCAATCTGCCTGCGCGCCTCCTCCGGTTCCCTTCGCCACCCCCGGGAGAGACGAGAAGCGCCGCGCCCCGCCGCTGCCGGCCGGAGCGCCTCATGAGGCGGGGCTCCCGAGCAACCGCGCGGCCTCGTGGCGTCGCGTGGCCCACATCTCGGAGAACTCGGTCAGCCATCGGGCGGCACGGCTGGCCAGCACCGACGTCTCCTCGTCCGCGGCGTCCAGCTGGGCCACGACCTCGTTCGCTGGCGGCATCCCGGCCAGGTAGCCGAGGGTGTCGAGGAGCCGCCGTCGATCCACCGGGTCGAGGGGCTGTCCGTGATCATCGAGCAGGCCGGCATCCGGATCTGCAACCCGGACCTCGGGGGAGGCCTGGGACTGGTCACGCGCGGGGCGCCGGGCGAACTTCGCCCGCAGGTGCTTCACCACCTCGACCACGATCGTGGCCGCCTCCGCTTCCGAACCCGCGCTCGACACCCGTGCTCTCAGTGCGCCCTTCACCTCCTCTATGTGTCCCCTGATCTGGAGGGCGACGTAGGGGGAGATGTTCGGAATTCCGGACATGCCGGTCGCCGCCTGGATCTCGCGGATCACCTGCCCGTGATACACGAGTTCGTACGATCGGGTTCGGCTCAGCCCGAACTCCTGACGAACGTAGATCTCCCATGTCGGGTAGCCGAGCACGGCCCAGGCCCGACGCTCGTGCGCTTCGAGCAAGAGCAGGCTGACCTGCCCTACTCCACTCTTGATCCGCTCGGTGAGATCCCTGGCCTGGGCCACGGTCATGACATCGGGGGCGGCGCATCCGAGCATCACGAGCTGTTGCTGCTCGAAGACCTGATCGAGCGCCTCCGTCACGGGCATGCCCGGACGAAGCCCGGGCACGTAGACGCCGAGCCTGGCCGCCAACAGCGGTGAGACCGCGGTCTCACCGCGCTCACTGGCATCCTCCAGGACATGGAGGCACATGTCCAGCACTCGTAGCCACCGTCGCGCAGCTCGCCGGTCCTGCCGCGCGCCTTCGCCCACCTCGCTCACGATGTGGCCCCCATCCCGGGATCGTCTCCGGCGTGATGGTAATCGGCCCCTACGAGGTCGTCAACCGACCGGTCGGTAGGTTCCGCGGCGGACGCCGGGGTTCGGCGACGGGGCACGGTTCGGACGCAGGCCCGGCCCCTCCGGCCTCGCGCCGGCGGCCCCGCTGAGGCGCTCGAGCGACCGGTCACGGAGAACGGGCGCCGATCTCGCCGGTGTCTTGCCCCGGAGGAACGTTGATGGGTCGGCGTGGTCCGAGATCTGGTCCGCGAACTCAACCCACGTGAAGGGTCGGCACTCGTCGTTCCATGCGTCGAGGAAGCGCCGGAGGGTCTGTCGGAGGACAGCCACGCTCCTAAAGGCACCTCGTCGAAGGACGCGCCGACGAAGCAGCGAGAACCCGATCTCGGCTCGTCCATTCGCTCACGCCGGTGGGCGTGAAATGGAGATGGACTGGTTGCGCGCTCCAGCCAGCGGTTGACCTGGCGTGCTCGTGGGTCAGGTGTGCAGCCCTCGTCCTGGGTAGGCCCTGGCCAGCAGGTGCAGGAACGCGATGAATTCATCAACTCCGTGTGGCCGGATGAAGTCACCCACCACCGGCCCCGGCCACATCAAGGGTGGGGACGGCGTGGTGGTGCCATGGAGAACGTCGTCATGGGTGTACCGCTCGGCCACCGAGGTCATACAGACAGCCGAGGTTGAACACGATAGAGGGCATCGATCAGGGTTTTTCTCATCGGCACGGAGCACCAGCGTCCGCTCGGTCAGGTTGAAGTAGGGTCCGATCAAGTCGGGCACTCGTCCACCAAGTGGTATCACCGCTGAACCTTGAAGGTGGGGGTCCGATTCGACTGGAGACGGCGCTGGCGCCAGATCCGATGGACGATCGAATGGCTGGCACCGACCTCTTGGCCAGGGTGCGAGTGCTCCAATGGGTACTTCCCTGGGGAGGTGCGGCAAGGGTGGTCACGATCACCTTCTCGACAAAACCTTGTGAGCAGGTGGTCGGGCGGCCACAACCGGTGGTCCCCTCCAGCCCCTCGATGCCGCCGACCTCGAACCAGGACCCGCCACTCGAACACATTTGGACCTGGAGCAGCCCAATCACCGAGCAATCACTTCGCTGGCCAACCCCTTACGCGACAAGCAGAACGATACGCGTGCGGAGCACCTGATCCCTGGACAGCACCCTGCGGCCAGACCGCCGTTCGAGGAGCTCACGCTGGTCTGGCCGGACATCGAGCGAAGGTGCAGGCGATGACGTGTCACAATCATGATCGTTCAGCCTTCGCCGTCAACATATTTGCGGGTTTACGGGATGACACACTAGCCGAGACAGCGCTTCAGCGCGCTCACCTCCCGGCTCGCGGCGGCACCGTCCAGGAAGAGCCGGGCGAAGGCGTCCGCCAGCTCTTCGGATTCGGGCACACCGTGCTCGTCGAACCAGAAGATCGACCAGTTGAGCAGATCGAGCAGCCCCAGGGCGAGCAGCTTCGCCGGGAGGTCTCTCCGGAGCACACCCGATCGTTGTCCCTCCAGCATCACCGACTCGACGAAACCCTCATACTCGTTCCGGAGCGCGATGATCTCATGGCGTCGACGCGGTGATAGCGACCGAAGTTCCATGAGCATGGTCGCGTGTTTGTCTCTCTCCCCCAGCATTGACGTGATGTGACCACGGATCAGCGCCCTCACGCGGTCGCGAGGGGAAGCGACACCATCGACCTGGGCACGCGTCCATGTGTACATATGCCTCAGATGCTCGGCGCAGATCGAGTAGAGAAGGTCCTCTTTCTTCTCCATGTGATAGTAAAGTGAGGCTTTCTGCACACCCAGCTCACTGGAGAGCTGCCGGATCGTCGTGCTTGCGTACCCTCGACGCCAGAACAGCTCGGCCGCGGTCGAAAGCAGTCGGGTGGAAACCGGTCCCGGAGTTCCGCTCGTACCTCCGATCGAATCGGCTGGTTCTCGTACACGATCTCTCACCTGAAGTCTCTCCCCCATGACGGGCCGCACTCTGGGTGGGCCGACGTTCGATCGGGCAGGTGCTACCGCCGATCTACAGATCATAGACGGTGGTGTAACATCCATCAAACTGATCTCGGTGCTGGCACCCCGAGCCTCCCAGCGGGGTGGTACAACGCGGCGACGGTCGCCGACCGGGGCCACCGACGCCATCGCCGGGTGCCGTCTCTCCGGTGGGAGCGCCGACCGAGACGCCGACGGGGACGGCTGGCTCCACGTGGGCATCCGGAAGCGGCGCGGTGCCACCGGGGCGTCCACTGCCGTGCACCATCGGCCTGTCCCGGGGCTGACGCCGGAACCGTTCCCGGAGCTTCATCCCCGTACCCGGATCGGCTCCCTCATCCGCTCGAGGATTCCTGGCCTCGGCCAGGACCACTCCATCGGCTCGACGCGCTCCGCCACCGACGGAGGTCGGCATCAGGCCCACCACCCGGCCATGGGCAGGACGGTCGCCTCGGCCGTGCGGGGCGCCGGCTCAGCGATCGCCGGCTGCGACCGATCTCGACCGTCGAATGCCCCTGGGCGGCCGCGATCGCCCCCTCCACCAGGCGCCGGAACTCGGCCCGGTCCGCCGTCGGTGGGCAGCGGAGGCAGGTCCCCCCTGGGCCGGCCGGGGCTCGAAGCCGGCCGCGGCGGCCGAGGCGAAGCCCTCAGCTGGGTCGGGGTCTCGGCCCCGGTGCCGTGCAGGACGCCCAGGTCGAAGGCGACCCGACCTGAGAGCGGAGCCGGGCAGTACCTGCCTGCCTCGCTCCGACGGCACCAGCAGCCCCGGGCCCGACCAGGGTGATGCCGATGGCCAGCCCGAAGACGTGGTCCAGCGCCCCCGGCAGGCGCAGGCCCAGGACGCCCACCATCATCTCCAGGAGCACGATGACCAGGCCGAGGCCGAGCGCGGTCGCCTCCAGGACGGGCGCGAGCGGCCCCTCGCTCGGCTCAGAAGACCTCGTCGCGGAGCCCGGAGCGGTACTCCTGCACCCGGCGCTGGAAC
>JAJPKS010000067.1 GCA_021323605.1 Bacillota bacterium
CGGGGCCGGCGGGTTCAGGCGTCGAGCCGGCGGACCGTGATCCGGGTGCCCCGGGTCAGGGTGGCGTCGACCGGGCAGTACTGGTTGCAGGCCAGGTCCAGGGCCTTCTTCACCAGCTCGTCGTCGGGGGTGAATCCCTCCTCCCAGCCGATCACGAACCGGATCTCGATCCCGGTGAAGGCGTGCGGCCAGTCCGGCTCCTGCTCGCCCTCGCACTCCACCGCGAGCGAGCGGTACGCCTGCTTGAACTTCTTGAGGAGGAGCACGGCGTTGATGCCGGTGCAGGCGCCCAGGGCACCCAGCAGCATCTCGGTGGGGCGCATCCCCTGGTCGTCGCCCAGGATGGGCGGCTCGTCGACCTCGGCCCGATGTCCCGAGCCGGCCTCGATCACGAACTTCACCTTGCGCCCGGCCCAGCGAGCGGTTGCCTTTTGCATGCCGCCTTGAATAGTAGAGTGACGCCGTGGACGGCGACGTGTCGGGGCCAAGGACGACCTGCGCCGCCGGCCTGGCGGCCGGTGAGGTGATCCTGCTGCACGACCGGGCCGGCCGCCGCTACCGCGTGCAGCTGCGGCCGGGGGCCACCTTCTCCATGCACGGGGGGACGGTGGCCCACGACGACCTCATCGGACGGCCGGAGGGCACGATCGTGACCACCAACCTCGGCCGCCGGCTGCTGGCCCTCCGCCCTACCTTCGCCGAGCAGGTGGTGGAGCGCAAGCGCCGGGCCCAGCCCATCTACCCCAAGGACCTGGGCGCGATCCTCATCCACGCCGACCTGCGCCCGGGGGCGTTCGTGGTCGAGGCGGGCACCGGGACCGCCGCCCTCACCCTGGCGGCCTGGAGGGCGGTCGGACCGAGCGGCCGGGTCGTGTCCTACGAGGCCCGGGAGGACTTCCACGCCGCGGCGCACGGCGTGGTCGAGGAGGTCCTGGGCCGGCTCCCGCCCAACCTCGAGCTCAGGCTCGGCGACGTCTACCAGGGCATCCCCGACCGCGGGGTGGACCGGGTGCTGCTCGACCTCCCCGAGCCCTGGCGGGCGCTGCCGGGCGCCGCCGAGGCCCTGGTGCCGGGCGGCCTCATCTTCGCCCACTGCCCCAACGCGACGCAGGTCCAGCACTTCTGCGACGGGTTGCGCGAGTGCGGCGGCTTCGGCCTGATCGAGACCGTCGAGGTGCTGGAGCGCCCCTGGACGGTGCGGGGCCGCAGCCTGCGGCCGGCCCACCGCATGGTGGCCCACACCGGCTTCCTCGTCTTCGCCCGGCGGCTGGCCGGGCCGGAACTCTTCGAGACCGAAGGAGAGGGGTTTTGACGACGGCGGGCCGTCCGGAAGGACCGGCGGCGCCCGGTCTCCGACGCTGACCGCGCCCCGGGACAGGACGACAGAGGATCGCAACGACCACAACCACAGAGGAGATTGCACATGCCCCGATACAAGGTGACCGTGGTTGGCGCCGGCATGGTCGGCGGCACGCTGGCCCAGCGGCTGGCCGAGCGCGACTACGCCCACGTGGTGCTGGTGGACATCGTCGAGGGGCTCCCCCAGGGCAAGGCGCTCGACATCACGGAGGCGGGGCCGATCTACGGCTACGACTCCGTGGTCACGGGAACCAACGGCTACCAGGAGACGGCGGGCTCGGACCTGGTCGTGATCACGTCGGGCATCGCCCGCAAGCCGGGGATGAGCCGCGACGACCTCCTGAGGACGAACGCAGGCATCGTCCGGGAGGTCACCGAACGGGTGCGGGAGACCTCGCCCGAGGCGGTGCTGGTGGTGGTCTCCAACCCCCTGGACGCCATGGTGACCCTCGCCCACCGGGTCAGCGGCTTCCCCAAGCAGCGGGTGGTGGGGATGGCCGGCGTCCTGGACAGCGCCCGATACCGGACCTTCATCGCCATGGAGCTGGGCGTGTCGGTGGAGGACGTCCACGGCTTCGTCCTCGGCGGCCACGGCGACACCATGGTCCCCCTCCCGCGGTACACCAACGTCGCCGGCATCCCGCTCACCCAGTTGCTGCCGGCGGACCGCATCCAGGCCGTCGTCGAGCGTACCCGCAACGGTGGGGGCGAGATCGTCTCGTTGCTCAAGACGGGCAGCGCCTACGCCGCGCCCTCGGCCTCGGTGGTGGAGATGGTCGACGCCATCCTGCTCGACAAAAAACGCGTGCTCCCCTGCGCCGCCCTGCTGGAGGGCGAGTACGGCATCGACGGCATCTTCGTGGGGGTGCCCTGCGTCCTGGGCGCGGGCGGCGTGGAGCGGATCCTGGAGATCGAGCTCACCGCCGAGGAGCGAGCGGCGCTCCATCGCTCGGCCGAGGCCGTGCGCGAGCTGTGGCAGGCGCTGGAGGGAACGCCGGCCACGAGCTGACCCTCCGATTCGCACCCGGCCGGGCCCGGCTCCGGGCTCTTCGTCCGGCCGCTCCCCGCGCCCGCACACCGGTATCGTGAGAGAGGGGCTCGGAGCAAGAGAAGACGACGGCCCGGCCGGCGCGCCCGGGCCTTCCGGGAGCGGAGATGAGCATTCGGCACACCTTCCCCTTCACCGCGATCGTGGGTCAGGAGCGCATGAAGCTGGCGCTCTGTCTCAACGCGGTGCATCCCGCCATCGGCGGGGTGCTGATCCGGGGCGAGAAGGGCACCGGGAAGTCCACCGCCGTGCGCGCCCTGGCCCGCCTCCTGCCCGAGCAGGAGGTGGTCGAGGGCTGCGTCTTCGGCTGCGATCCCGACGACCGGGCGGCGCTCTGCAGCGACTGTCGGGGTCGGCTGGCGGCCGGAGAGGACCTCCCTCGCGGCCGGCGGCGGATGCGGGTGGTGGAGCTGCCGATCAACGCCTCCGAGGACCGGGTGGTGGGCACCATCGACCTGGAGGCCGCCCTCCGGGAGGGCTCGCGCCGCTTC
>JAJPKS010000448.1 GCA_021323605.1 Bacillota bacterium
ATGGGGGCGCCCTCGACCCCCACCGACATCGGGCACTGCGTGGCCTGGATGTGCTCCGACTACGCCCGCCTGATCACCGGCTGCGACTTCGTCGTCGACGGCGGGGCGCGGGCCAAGTACTGGGCCTACACGCCCCCCGAGGACAACGCCGGCCCGGTGCCGCTGGTGAAGCTCGACCTGACCGGGCCGGAGTGAGCGGTCCCATGGTCGGAGGTGATCGCGGCCCCCATCGGCTCCCGGCGTCGGGCGCCGTCCCGGCGTCACAGCGACGGATTGGCAGGAGGTCGACATGACCGAGATGGTTCGCGCGGTGGTCCAGGTGGGTCCCCGGCGGCTCGAGCTGCGGGAGTTCCCGCGCCCCTGCGTCGGTCCCGACGACGGCTTGCTGCGGATCGAGGCGTGCGGGATCTGCGGCAGCGACGTCGAGCAGTACCGGGGCCACCTGGGAGCCGATCGCCCGCCCTCGATCCCGGGTCACGAGCCCCTGGGGATCGTGGAGGAGGTGGGGGAGCGGGCGGCGGCCCGCTGGGGGGTGCAGCCGGGCGACCGGGTCGCGCTCGAGATCCTGATCCCCTGCCGGACCTGCGACCTCTGCCTCACCGGTCGCTACCAGGCCTGCCCCAACCGGCGCGGCGGCTACGGCACCACGCCCCTGGAACGGCCGCCGGCGTTGTGGGGCGGCTTCGCCGAGTACGTGTACCTGCACCCCAACGCCATCCTCCACCGGGTGCGCAACGACATCCCGGCCGAGCTGGCGGTGATGTTCAACCCCCTCGGGGCCGGGGTGCGCTGGGCCTGCCACCTGGGCGGGGTCGGGCTGGGCGACACGGTGCTGATCCTGGGCCCTGGCCAGCGCGGCCTGGCCTCGGTGATCGCGGCCCGGGCGGCGGGGGCGGGCACCATCATCGTGACCGGCCTGGAACGGGACCAGCACAAGCTGGAGCTGGCCCGCGAGCTGGGGGCCGACCACACCATCGTCGCCGACCGCGAGGACACGGTGGGGCGGGTGCGCGAGCTGACCGACGGGCGCCTGGCCGACGTGGTCCTGGAGCTGACCCCGATGGCCACCCAGCCGGTGCTGGACGCCCTGCAGGCGGTCCGCCACGGCGGCCGGGTGGTGCTGGCCGGACTGAAGGGGCGCCGGCCGGTGGAGATGGTCACCGACCTGATCATCAACAAGGCCATCACCGTGGTCGGGGCCTTCGGAGTCGACGCCCCCGCCTACCAGGAGGCGATCCGGATCATCGAGTCGGGCCGCTTCCCGCTGGAGAAGCTCCACACCCACACCTTCGAGCTGAGCCAGACGGCGCAGGCCATCGAGACCCTGGCCGGCGAGGTCGAGGGCGAACGGGCGGTGCACGTGGCCGTCTGCCCCGGGATCGGAGGCTGAGATGCTGATCGACCTCCATGCCCACGTCATCCCCGACCGCTTCCCGCCTGCGGAGGGGCGGGCCGCCGACCGCTGGCCGCGGATGGAGCCGGCCGACCGGCCCGACGCCCGGGTCCTGGTCTCGGGCCCGATGCGCTTCACCGCCCGGGACGTCTTCTACGACGCCTCCCGCCGGCTGGAGGCCATGGAGCGCTCGGGGGTGGACGCCGAGGTCCTCTCCCCGATGCCGCCGCTCCTGAACTACGCCCTCCCGCCCCGGGACGGCCTCGACCTCGCCCGTTGCGTCAACGAGTTCATCGCCGGCCTCCGCGCGGTCGCCCCGGATCGCTTCTTCGGCCTGGGCACGGTGCCCCTCCAGGACCCCGACCTGGCCGCCCGGGAGCTGGGCGCGATCCGGGAGATGGGCCTGCAGGGGATCGAGATCGGGTCCAACGTCGACGGGCGGTCGCTGGGCGAGGAGCGCTTCCTGGGCTTCTTCCAGGAGGCCGAACGCCTGGGGGTCCCGATCTTCGTGCACGCGCTCCCCGTGCCCCTGGGCGACCGGATGCCGCGCCCGGCCATGCCCAGCTTCGGGGTGGGGGTCGAGGCCACGCTGGCCGCCGCCTCGATCGTCTACGGGGGGACGGCCGAACGCTGTCCCGGCCTGCGCCTCGCCTTCAGCCACGGGGCCGGCGGCTTCCCGCTCGTGCTCCCCCGGGCTCGGTACTTCTGGGGCGGGACCTGGAACGAGGAGCCCCCCTCGCCCGACCGGCCCCGGCCGCCCGATGGCCTGCCCCGCTCCCCCTCCGAGTACGCCCGGCGCTTCTACTACGACTCCCTGGTCTTCGACCGCCGTGCCATCCGCTACCTGATCGATCTGCTCGGCTCCGACCGGCTGCTGGTGGGCACCGACTTCCCGGCCATGGAGCGGGAGCAGCCGGCGGGTCGGACGCTCCGCTCCATGGACCTGCCCGCCGACGTGCTCGAGGACATCACCTGGAACAACTGCTTCCGGTTCCTCGGTGTGTCCCCGCCCCGATGAGGGGATGGGGTCGAGCCCGGGGCCAGGCCCGGGCTCGACCTGGGATCCGAGATCAGGAGCTGGGCGGCCGGCTGGGCGGGCCGTTGTAGGTCGTGATCGGCCCGTTCTCGGTGGAGACGTAGCGGGGACCGAAGGGGACCACCGCGCCGCTCTGGATCTTGGCCAGCTGCGAGCCCATGAACCCGTTGTGGTTGCTGTTGGAGTAGCCGAGCGGGACCAGCCCGGGGCCGACCAGGCTCTTGCCCTTGGTCTCCAGCGTCCGCACCACGCTGTCGCGGGTGAGCGTGGGCCCGTTGGCCTTGAGCAGGCTCACGAAGGTGTAGCCCAAAGCCAGCCCGTAGAGCGTGTTGCCGTCCCAGGGGGCCCCCGGGTCGTACTGGTTCAGGATGGGCCTGAAGTAGGCCACCCAGGGGTCGGACTCGTCGCTCTCCGGGGGCAGGTAGATGTTGGTGATCATGCCGTCGAGCAGCGAGGCGCCGGCCTTGCCCTTGGAGAGGGAGGCGAGCAGGCCGGTCAGCGTGGGCGGGTCCGAGCCCACGCTGGAAACCACCCAGACCGGGTGGTAGCCGATCTCGGCCGCGGCCAGCAGGGCCAGGGTGGTGGCGGCGGGGATGGTGTACATGCCCACCACCTGCGCCCCGGCCGCCTTCAGGGCCGCCACCTGGTTGCCCAGGCCGGACGAGAGGGTGGTGGTCGAGTAGGTCTGGCGGGAGACGACCTGGGAGGCCGGCACCTCCTGGTCGAGGCCCTTCACCCCGTCCTGGCCGAACTCGTCGTCCTGGTAGAGGTAGCCGACCTTCTGGCCGGACAGGTTCTGCTTGATGTACTGCCCGAGGATCTTGCCCTCGATGATGTAGTTGGGCTGCCAGCCGAAGGTCCAGGGCCACTTGCCGGGCTGGTTCCAGCAGGCGCAGCCCGACTCGACGAAGAGGTGCGGCACCTTCTCGGCGTTGAGGAACGGGGCCACGGCCAGCCCGGTGGGGGTGCCCAGCGGCCCCACGTCGGCGAACACGTGGTCCTGGAGGACCAGCTGTCGGGTCTTGGTGGCGGTGACCGAGGGGTCGTACTGGTCGTCGAGGATGGTGTAGGTGATCTTGCGCCCGTACACCCCCCCGTGGTCGTTGACGTACTTGAAGTAGGCGTTCGCGGCCGGGGCGATCTCGCTGTA
>JAJPKS010000386.1 GCA_021323605.1 Bacillota bacterium
ACGGGGTCGTAGAGCCCGTCGGGGTGGTCGATCCGCAGGCCGTCGACCTTCCCCTCGGCCACCAGCCGCAGGACCAGGCGGTGGGCGGCCTCGAAGACCTCCTCGCGTTCCATGCTCAGCGCCGCCAGGTCGTTGATGTCGAAGAACCGGCGGTAGTTGATCTCGTCGGGGGCCACCCGCCAGTAGGCCAGGCGGTAGCACTGGCGCTCCAGCAGGTCGTCGAGCAGGTCGAAGCTCCGCGGGTCGCCCGGCCGGCCGTTGAACAGGGCCACATTCTCCTCGATGAACCGCCGCACCGGCTCGCTCTCGTCGGCCAGCGCCGCCAGCCGTCGCTTGATCACCTCCTTCTCGCGCTGGCGCTCCGCGACCCGATCGGGGTCGGTCTCGTGGCTCTCGGGGAGGTTGCGGATGGCCGTCAGGATGCTCTGGTACTCGGCGAGGGCGGGGTCCTCGGGCCCCAGGGCGCGCTCCAGCTCGTCGAGCCGGTGCGCCAGGACCTTGGCGTAGCTGCGCGGGGCCGCCGGGAACCGCCGCTCGTAATAGCGGATCGAGAACGCCCCGTCGGCGAAGGCCAGCTTGATCTGGCCGGCCTCGAGGACGTCGCCATAGGGGTCGCCCAGGACCGGCAGCAGCACCTTGTCCTGCAGCTCCGGGCGGCTGGAGGAGCGCCAGGAGATGTCGAAGTAGGCCCCGTAGCGCGAGGCCGGGCCATTCTCCAGCACGTCGTTCCACCAGGCGTTCTCGTTCGTGCCGACGCCCATGTGATTGGGCACGGTATCGAGGACCTGGCCCATCCCGCCGTCGCGCAGGGCGGCGACCCACGCCTCGTAGTCCTCCTCGGTGCCGATCTCCGGGTTCAGGCAGCCATGGTCGACGATGTCGTAGCCGTGCGTGCTCCCCGGCCGGGCCTTCAGGTACGGCGAGGCGTAGGCGTGGGTGATCCCCAGGTCGCGCAGGTAGGGCGCGATGGCCGTGGCGTCGCGGAAGGTGAAGCCGGCATGGAGCTGGAGCCGATAGGTCGACTCGGGCAACCGCGCCCGGGCGGCCGCCTCCGCGGCCCGCGCCAACAGGGTGTCGGCGAGCTCGTTGGGGTCCATGGGGGCCTCTCGGTGGCGGGTGTCAGGTGGCGAGTCAGGGGCGGCAAGCGGCGAGTGGCCGGGGGATGCGCCTCCCTCTTCCCTCCCACCCGCCGCCTGCCCCCGGAGGATCACAGCGGCGCCGGCCTGGGCGCGTCGGCCGCGGGCCGCCTCTGCTCCTGGATCGCCCGGACCTGCTCGGGCGTGGCCGCCTCCCCCTTGTATCGGGGCGAGCGGGCGGCCAGAACGGCGAACGAGCGGTCCCGCAACGGATACTGCCGGCCCCCTTCGAAGTCCCTCGGCTCCTCGCACGGGTCGGCCGTGTCCAGGATGCGGTCCCAGATGTGGCCATCGCGGGTCGAGGGCAGCGTGAACGGGATCGGCTCCCAGTGGGCGTTGAGGAGCATCAGCAGGGTCTCGCCCACGATCGGCTCGCCGCGCTCGTTCTCGTCGTCGATCAGGTCGCCGGCCAGGCGGACGCCCAGGCACTTGACGAACCCGGCGTTCCAGTCCTCGTCCGACATCTCCTGGCCCGAGGGGCCGAAGAAGGAGATGTCCTTGATGTCCGAGCCGCGGATCGCGCGGCCCAGGAAGAACTTCCGCCGGTGCAGCACCGGCTGGCTCCGCCGCAGGAAGATCAGCTTGCGGGTGAACTCCAGGAACCGCCGCTGCCGGTCGTCCAGCTCCCAGTTGAGCCAGGTGAGCTCGTTGTCCTGGCAGTAGGCGTTGTTGTTGCCCCGCTGGCTGTGGCTCAGCTCATCGCCCCCGAGCATCATCGGCACGCCGATGGACAGCATCAGCGTGGACATGAGGTTCCGCTTCTGCCGCTCGCGCAGCTCGATGATGTCGGGGTCGTCGGTCGGGCCCTCCTCGCCGCAGTTCCAGCTGTTGTTGTCGTCGGAGCCGTCGCGGTTGTCCTCGCCGTTGTCCTCGTTGTGCTTCGCGTTGTAGCTGACCAGGTCCTGGAGAGAGAAGCCGTCGTGGCAGGTGATGAAGTTGATGCTGGCGTATGGCTTGCGGCCGTCGTCCTGGTAGAGGTCGCTGCTGCCGGAGAGGCGGGTGGCCAGCTCCGAGGTGGTGCCGCCGTCCCCCTTCCAGAATCGGCGGACGCAGTCGCGGTACTTGCCGTTCCACTCGGTCCAGAGGACCGGGAAGTTACCCACCTGATAGCCGCCCGGCCCGACGTCCCACGGCTCGGCGATCAGCTTCACCTGCGAGAGCAGCGGGTCCTGGTGGATGACGTCGAAGAAGGCGCCCAGGCGGTCGACCTCGAACAGCTCGCGGGCCAGGGTGCTGGCCAGGTCGAAGCGGAAGCCGTCGACGTGCATCTCGGAGACCCAGTAGCGCAGGCTGTCCATGATGAGCTGCAGGACGAACGGCTGGGTCATGTTGAGCGTGTTGCCGGTCCCGGTGAAGTCCATGTAGTAGCGGGGGTCGGGCGCCAGGCGGTAGTAGGCGGCGTTGTCCACGCCGCGCATCGACAGCGTGGGGCCCATCTGGTTCCCCTCGGCGGTGTGGTTGTAGACCACGTCGAGGATCACCTCCAGCCCGACGGCGTGCATGGCCCGCACCATCATCTTGAACTGCTGGACGGCGTCCTGCTGGATGCGGTCGTGGGCGTAGTGCGACGCCGGGGCGAAGAAGGCCAGGGTGTTGTAGCCCCAGTAATTGCGCAGGCCCCTGTCGACCAGGTGGCGGTCGTCGAGGAAGTGGTGCACCGGCAGGAGCTCGACGGCCGTGACGCCCAGGTCGGTCAGGTGCTTGATGGCCGACTCCGAGGCGAGCCCGGCGTAGCTGCCGCGCAGGGGCTCGGGGACGTTGGGGTTGAGCTGGGTGAAGCCCTTGACGTGCAGCTCGTAGATCACCGTCTTGTGCCAGGGGGTGCGCGGCGGGCGGTCATCGCCCCAGGTGAAGGCCGGGTCGACCACCGCCGCCAGCGGGGCGTACGGGGCGCTGTCGCGGCCGTCGAAGGAGAGGTCGGCCTGCTCGTCGCCGACCTGGTAGCCGAACAGCGCATCGTCCCATCGCAGGTCGCGGCCGATCAGCTTGGCATACGGGTCGAGCACGACCTTGTTGGGGTTGAACCGGTGCCCCCTGGCGGGCTCATACGGCCCGTGGACGCGGTAGCCGTAGAGCTGGCCGGGCAGGACGTCGGGCAGGTAGGCGTGCCAGACCTTGTCCGTGTACTCCTTCAACGGGATGCGGTGCGCCTCCCGGGCGGCGTCCGGTGCGTCGAAGAGGCAGAGCTCCACCTTGGTGGCGTTCTCCGCGAAGATCGCGAAATTGACCCCGGCGCCGTCCCAGGTCGCTCCGAGGGGGTAGGGATTTCCCGGCCAGACTCTCATCGGCTGATCTCCGCGTGGGCAGCCCGGGGCTGCGCTGGGGCTCTGGTTCTGCGCTCCGTCCTCATGCTCTCTCTCCGTAGGTCAGGCCTTCCGGCCTGACGTCGCCGATCTGTCGGGCCCGGAAGCCCGACCACCTCAAGGGAAGGCCCTCCAGGACGGGGGGCCGAGGACCATGAACTCGAACGGGGCCAGCTCGCCTGCGGGCCCGGCCTCATGGCGGGGGCCGCCGTACTCCGCGGCCTCGGAGCGGAGCAGGACCGAGATCTCACCGGTGATGCCCCCGGGGAGCCGGACCGGTCGATCGCCGAGGTTGAACAGCGCCCGCACCGACCCGCCCGACGACGCGCCGCCGCGGGCCAGATCCAGGATCGGGCCGGTGCCCTGATCGCCCTCCCTCAGCCGCACGGTCCGATCCTCGAGGTCGC
>JAJPKS010000119.1 GCA_021323605.1 Bacillota bacterium
ACCGGATGGCCCCGGGGCTGCTAGGCTTCGCAACCGGTGCGCGGCGACTTCCGTGGCTGGGCGTTCATCCCGCTCCTCGAGGAGCCGGAGGCGAGCCAGAGCCTCGAGTTGCTGGCGTCCCGGCTCTCGCCCTCGCCTCCGATGCCGGTCATCTGCCTCAGGCCGCCGATCGGAGGGCTGGCCTTCGTGACGGCCGAGGGCGAGGTGTCGGACATGCTCGACGCCTGGTGGGCCAGCGCCGTTCCCGAGGACCTGATGCCGGTCCTGCTCCTGCGGCACGAGCCCGGCCTCGAGCGGTGGCTCCGGAACGTGGACGCCGAGGTCGTGGTGGGCGTGACCCGGGAGGAGGAGCTGGAGCCGTACCGGGCCATGCCCCACGTGCGGGGGGTGGTGGCCCGTGACGTCAGGACCCTGACCGAGGCCGTGATGCATGCCCATGCCGACTGCTTCGAGCTGGGTGGGCAGGCGGGGGCGTCGGAGGTGGAGGGGACACCCTACCGGCCCCGTTCAACCGCCCGGCGGCCGCCGCGCGGCCACCTCCAGCCCGGATCCCCCACCCTCCCTCCGCCAGGTGCCGCGGTCGGACTCACCGCTCCCTCCCCGCCTCCGACCCCCTCCCCTCCGACGGCGCCGGCGCCCGGGCCGGACGGGTCGTGGACGGGACCGCTCCTGCGGGGCCTGGTCGAGCGGGCCGTCGGCCTGCTCAACCCCGCACCCCGCCCCGGCTGGGTGCCGGTCGAGCTGACCAGCCTGGCCCTCTCTCACACCACGGGCAGGATCGTCGGGGTCGGCTCTCGGGCCGGCGGGGTGGGCAAGACCGCGATCGCCGCGGCGCTGGGCATCGTCTTCGGCGAGGCCGTGCAGGGCAGCGGCGGGTCGGCGGCGGTCGTGGACCAGAACATCGGCAACCCCGACCAGTGGGGCCGGCTCACGCTTGCGGCCGAGGTGCCGACCGTGTTCGAGATCATGGCCGACATCGAGGCCGGACGGGAGTGGTCGGTGCCGGCCTGGAACCGGACGCCGGCCCTGGCCGTCTACCCCGAGCGGCGTGACCTGGGCGACGCCTACGCTCCGGGCCAGATCGAGCGCTTCGCCGCCCAGCTCCGACAGCTCCACGTCCTCTCCGTGATCGACCTGCCCAACCGGCTCCCGGCCTTCACCTCGGCCGAGGCGGCGGTGTGCGCCGGCTGGCTGGGGGTGTGCGACCTGCTGCTGCTCCCGACCACCGACGATCCCACCCGGCTGCAGGGGGTGCTCGACTACCTGGACACGCCCATGGTGAGAGGTGACGGCGGCGGCCGCCAGGTTGGGGTGGTGGTTCCCTACATCCGCTCGCGGTTGCGGGCGGTGCGCGAGGACCCCGGCGTGCGGACGCTCCTGGACCGGATCCGGGCCCGCGTGGTGGCCTTGGTCGAGATCCCCAGCAACGAGCGGGCCACGCTCGCCATCGTGCAGGGACGGCCGATCACCGAGGTCGACGCCGGCCTCAGGCACGCCTACCTGGAGCTGGCGCTGACCGTGGCCCGCGCCCTGCACGGGCGCTGAGCCCGGCTCAGTCCGGCGTCAGCCTGATCCTCCCTCCGGCGTCCCGGTCGAGCAGGTCGAGCAAGGGGCTCGAGACCCCGGAGGGAGGGACGAGGAAGGTGCTCCTCCCCTCGGCCACCAGCTCGCCTCCCACCTCGGCGAGCAGGAAGGCGATGGTGCGGGGATCGGGACAGGCGAGCAAGGGACCGGGTTCGGGCGGTGGCACCCCCAGCGCCGCGCAGGCCCGGGGCAGCTCCCGGGCGAAGGCCTCGGGGGCGAAGGCGCTGGGCTGACCGCCGAGCGAGCGGTCGAGAACCGCGATCAGGCCGTGGACCCGGGTGGCGTGCGGCTCCGGGGCGCTCCACAGCGCCCGCTCGTGGTCGAGCCCCCGGAGCGTGTCCCGGGCCCGCTCCGGCCCCGCCTCAGGAGGCAGCGCCACCCAGGTGCCCGCCGCCGCCCGCCGGGCGGCGAGCAGGCCGCCCCGGACGATGGCACCGGGCTGGCGCGCGGCCGCCTGGAGCACCGCCGTCAGATCGGCGAGGATGGTGCCGAGCACGTGCGGGTCGAGGCCCCGCACGCTCTGCTCCCAGGTCTGGCTGGAGCGCACCAGCCGCTGCCCGTCGTAGAGCGCGAGGGGCAGCGTGAGCCGCCGGTTGCCCAGGCTGAGGCAGGGACCCACCCAGCCCTCCGTGGTCGGCCCCGGCGGGAGCGCCGTCGCGCCCAGGTAGTCGGCCACCATGCGAACGTAGCCCAGGCCCCAGCGGCGCCGGAGGGCGGGATGGCTCTGGCCGGCGGGGACCGCCCGCCGCGGCCCGGGAGCGGGCCACTCCACGAAGAAGGTGGGGCCCGGCCCCGCCCGGAGCCGCAGTCTGGTGCCACCGCCGTGGGTGACCGCGTTGGTCGCGAACTGGAGGAGGGCGAGCGCGATCAGGTCGCGCCCCGGCACCGGCTGGTGGGACGCCGGGACCATCTCCACCTCGACCTCGGGCACACGTGCCTGGATCACCGTGTGCGCCCGCGCCAGCACCTCGACCACGGTGCCACCCTCGTCTCCGGCCGGTCTACCCGCGACCAGGGAGAGGCCGCTGCTGAGCACCTCGGCGCACAGCGCCTGCTCGCCCCGCATGGCGGAGACGGCCGCCCGGATCTCCTCCAGGAGCCGGCGCAGCACCTCCTCCTGCTCCGGCCGTCGTCGTCCACCGGGGCCGACCAGCAGCCGCGCCTCGCCGGCGTGGTAGGACATCGTCCCCGCGACGGGGCCCTGCCACTCGGGGGTGGCCGCGAGCGTCGCTCCGTCCCGGTCGACCAGCGCTGCCGCCAGCGGCAGGTGGGGGACCTCGGCCGGATCCAGCCTCATCGCACGCCGATGTTGCCCCAGCGCGGCGCGGGCGGTCCCGATCCGGGATGGATTGTCCGCGCGCTGTCCACGAGCGCTCAGTCGAAGTGGGGATCGGCCTCCAGGGCCGCCAGCGCCCGGTCGGCGGCCCGGGCCACGGTCGCCTGACTCAGGAGGCGCAGACGCCGCTCGCGCAGGGACTCGACGGCCAGACGCAGTCCGTGGGGGTCGGATCCGGCCGCCCTCAGGGCGGGCTCCACTCGAACCGAGTGGGGGCCGAGCACCTCCCGGACGGCGTCCAGGACCCGCTCCAGCGGCGTGGGGTCGGACGTCCCGGCCGCCGGGGACGTTGGCTGCGGTGCCGTGTTCGGTGCGGTCGCGTGAACCGGCTCGGGTGCGGTCGCGTGAACCGGCTCGGG
>JAJPKS010000015.1 GCA_021323605.1 Bacillota bacterium
CGGTGACAATGGCGGAGGGGAAACACCCGTTCCCATTCCGAACACGGCAGTTAAGCCCTCCAGCGCCGATGGTACTGCCCTGGTAACGGGGTGGGAGAGTAGGTCGTTGCCGAGCACTTTTCGACCCCGCGGCCGAGAGGCCGGCGGGGTTCTTTTTTGAGGTTCGGCCCCTCGGGAGGCAGGTCGCCGGCCGGGTGCGTGGGCGGCACCGAAGCCGGCCGGTCGATGCCGGCCGGATCGCTCGACCGGGCGCCGGCCGGTGCCGGCGCCGGCTCAGGGTCGGGCCTGGGCCTCGACCTCGGCCCGCAGCCTCGACATGGTGACGAGGCAGCGCGCCCCCAGCGCACCCAGCAGGCCGAAGATGCACACGAACACGTCGGCCACGATCTGCTCCAGGCCGGAGTGGAACACGGCGATGAGCGCCACCATGAAGGCGCAGGCCACGCTCATCGCGGGGATGAACCACTGGTCGCGGACGGCGATGAGGAACTGGACGAGCAGGTTGTCCAGGCTGAGACCGAGGCCGATGACGCTCACCGGCAGGACGAAGGGTCTGGCATCGGCGAAGGCCGGGCCGTAGAGGACCTGGACGACCAGGCCCGGAACCGCCCCGAAGACCAGGATCGCGCCCAGTCCCATGGCGACGATCAGGGCGCAGGAGAGGAGCAGCAGCCGCCCGGGATGGCGGCGGGTCGTGATCGCCTCCACGACCCGCGGGAAGAGGACCTGGCTGACGCTGACGGTCGCGTAGTAGAGGATGGTCTCGATCTTGTTCAGACCGCCGTAGATGCCGGCCTGGTGGGCCCCCAGGTAGTGCTTGGCCAGCACCACGTCGACGTTGTAGAGCCAGAGCACGCCCACGGTGCCGGCGGCGGCGGTCATCCCGAACCCCGTCAGCGACCCCATCTGGTCCGGCTGGGGTGCGTGGCGACGCAGGTCCCGCAGCATGGTCGTGCCCAGGAGGTAGGCGAAGGAGACCCCCGCCATCAGGGCCATCATCGAGCCGCTCACCGAGAGGCCCAGGGCGAGGAGCGCGACCAGGCTCAGCGTCCTGACCACCAGCTCGAGCGAGAGGTTGGCGGCCAGGGCTGGGAAGCGCTGCAGGCCCTGGAGCACCCCCCTGGGGACGGCCGTGAACCAGTAGAGGGCCACGGCCAGCCCCAGCCAGACCAGGGGCGCGGCCGAGCTGAGACGCAGGAAGTCGGCCGCGGGCAGCGCGATCGCGCCCACCGCCAGGCAGAGCAGGAGGGCGGGGAGCGCGATCGCGCGCTCGGTGCGGCGCATCAGGGGGCGGATGGCGCCCAGCCGCCCCGTCGCCTGGAGGTGGGCCGCGCAGCGGGCGAGGACCAGGACCAGGGTCAGGTTCACGGCCGTGCCCACCGTGTAGAGCGCCACCAGCGCCGACACCTCGCCGTAGGTCCGGGTTCCCAGCCAGCGACCGGCGATGGCGTGGTACACGAAGCCGCCCACGCCCGCCGTGAACCCTCCCAGGAAGAGCACCAAGTTCTGCCTGACGAGCCGGCTCGTGCCGAGGTGCCGGAGACGCGGCAGCCGACCACGTCCCGGGGGCGACTCCAGGGTCGCTCTCACGATCGAAGGATTCTAACGGCGGGGCCGGAGGCGGCGGACCCCGGCGCTTCGCGTGGCTCCCGCCCGGCGGGGTCGGTCTCGCCCCGGACCGCCCGCCGTCTCGGTCCGGCCCCGGGCCGCCGCCCGGGCGCGGCGTCGGCCGCCTGCCGGGGGCCGTGAGTATCCTGGTTCGGTCACATGAACCCTCGGCCGCCCCTGGTCTCCGCCATCGTGGTCAGCTTCAACGTCCGCGATCTGCTCGTGGACTGCCTGCGGGCCTTCTACGCCTGCTCGGACGTCCCGGTGGAGGCGGTCGTGGTCGACAACGCCTCCGTGGACGGCTCCCCGGAGATGGTGGCCCGGGAGTTCCCCGAGGCCAAGGTGCTCCGACTACCCGGCAACGTCGGCTTCGGACGGGCCAACAACGCCGGGCTCCAGCACGCCGAGGGACGATTCGTGCTCCTGCTCAACCCGGACGTGACCGTGATGCCGGGCTGCGTGGGCAGGCTGGCCGATTTCCTCCTCATCCGGCCGGACGTCGGCGCCGTCGGCCCCCGGCTGCAGCGCCCGGACGGGAGCCTCGATCTCGCCGCCCGGCGCGGGTTCCCAACCCCGACCGCGGCGTTCTACCGGTTCTCGGGCCTGAGCCGTCTGTTCCCCGACAGTCAGCGCTTCAACCGCTACAACCTGGGACACCTTCCGCCCACCGAGCCGCACGAGATCGACGCCGGCTCCGCGGCCTGCCTCATGGTGCGGCGCTCCGCCATCGACCGGGTCGGGTTCTTCGACCCCGATTACTTCATGTACGGCGAGGACCTGGACCTCTGCTACCGACTCAAGACCGGCGGGTGGAAGATCTTCTATTTGCCCACGGCCCGGGCCGTCCACCTGAAGGGCGCCTCGACGCGGCAGGAGAGCGTGCGCATGCTCTTCGAGTTCCACCGGGCCATGTGGACCTTCCACTACAAGCACTACGCCGCCGACCTGCCGGCGTTCGCGAACGGCCTGGTCTGGGCGTCGATCTGGGGCCGCTGGGCGGCGCTGGCCCTCCGGGCGCAGATCGCGGGCGACCGGCGGGTCTCGCGCTGAAGGGGCCGCCGGGGCTCGATCGCAACCGGGGCAGGTCGCGCCGGGACCGTTGCCCGAACGGGGACGGCGGTCCCGCTTCCGCCCTCGTCCCGGGACCGCCTGGGCAAAACGTCCCATCCGCGTAACCGGGCCGGGACCGGGAACGCTGTGCATCCGGGCGCGCGATCTGGCGGTCGCGCCGCCGGTAGAGAGTGGTAGGAGGAGCGAGATTGCACAGACTGACCTTGCTGCTCTTCGCAACCGGTCTGCTGGCCGTACCGGGAACCGTCCTCGCCTCGACCGCGGACTCGTCCGGGCCGCCCCTCGATTGCGAGACGGTGACCCAGGCCTACGCGGTCAACTTCCCGGGGGTGGGAGGACCCTACAACTTCGAGGTCGCCTCCAAGCCGATCGACCTGGAGGACAAGGCCGGAAACGCCGTCTCCCAGGAAGGGACGCCGGACGGCATCCATCTCCGCGCCACGAGCGTGACGCAGGGCGAGGTGTCGTCGGCCGTGGTCACCTACGGCGAGACGCTGCAGGACTTCCTCGACAACGGTGAGGTGATCAAGGTCGAGGGCAAGACGCCCCTGTCGGTCAACGTCTGGTTCGACAAGAGCGGGGACAAGAAGTACTTCCAGTTCGACCAGAACGGGGTGCTGACCGATCTTGGCGGCGACGTCTACGGCGCCTTCGGCCAGCAGGCGAAGCCCGGGACCACGACCTTCGATGCCTCCACGCCCTTCGAGCCCTTCTGGTCCTCCAGTGCGAAGACCCTGGCCGACGTGGCCAAGGAGCTCGGCCCCCAGACCATGATCTGGTTCTGGGTGGGGGTCGACCTGGAGCAGCCCGGATCGGGGGAGGCCACGCTCGTCTCCATGAACGGCACCCCGACCTGCCAGGTGATCACGCCCTCGCCGAGCCCGTCGGGCAGCCCCCGGCCGACGCCGTCCACCTCCCCGGCTCCGTCGCCCAGCGCCGCCACCGGCGGCACCACCTCGGGCGCCGGCGGGGCGGTGCCGGGCCTGCCCAACACCGGGGCCCGCTGAGCCACCTCCATCCCTCGCCGCGGGCAACCCCGCGGCGGGGGATGGGCCTATCCCTCCTGGTAGCGGGGGAGGCGGTCGATCTCGTCCGGCCTCAGGTCGAGGTGGACGTTGGTGCCCACCACCTCCCGGACACGGTCGGCCGGGACCAGGACCTCGTGACGCAGCAGCCCCCCGGTCCTGATCACCAGGTCGCGGACCCGGCCCTCGTCGTCGGTGAGGACCCGGGAGACCTCGCCCACCTGTTGTCGGCCCGACCAGACCGGGCCACCGGGCGCGATCTCGTGGACGGCGGAGAGGTCGAGATCCAGGTGGACGGGGGGGATGTACGGCTGCTGGCCGATCAACGCCTCGGCGAAGCGAAGGAAGTCGTCGATCACGTAGCCAGAGGGCGGATGCCAGTGCCGCCCCGGGGGCGCCACCAGGCCGGGGTGGACCTCGGGCTGGGACTCCAGCTCCTGCCGGCTCAGGTCGGCCATCAGCCGCCGGCCTTCGTCCCGCAGGCGCCGGACGCCGACCAGGCGGCCGTCGATCACCAGGTGGGTCACCCGGTGGGCGCGTTCGTCGACCACCAGGCGCTCCACCCGGCCGAGCCGGCGGCCGTCCCGGTCGACCACCTCCTCGCCGATCCGGACCTCCCTCATCCGTCCTCTACCGGCTCTACCGGCTC
>JAJPKS010000383.1 GCA_021323605.1 Bacillota bacterium
AGGGACGAGAAGTCGTACGTGGTGGATGTCGTTTGCTCGAGGGGCCGCTCGCCACTCGCTCGCGACCCCACCGTCTTCCCTTCACCCCTCCCATACGAAGCACGCCCGGCGGTGGATCACCGCCATCCGGCGCCTGCGCCCGGCTACGGCGTGGTCCGGACGCTCGCGGTGGGGCCGGGGGTGGGAGGCGCCGGTGTGAGGGGGGATGGGCTGGGTGTGGCGCTCACGATCGGCGTCGGCGACGGGGGCGGGGTGATCGCGGGCGTCGGCGACGGGGAGGGCGAGGGGGCAGGTGACGGTGGCGCCGCCGTCACCGTCAGCGGAGCACCGACCGGGCAACGTCCCTGCCAGCAGAGGCTCAACAGGTGTCCCCCCGGGGTGGTGTCGGCGGGCACCGTCACCCGCTGTCGCACGTTGCCGGATGGGTCGGCCTGGAAGACCCCGACCTGCACCGGATCGCTGGAGAGATCGATCGTGCCCACCTGGCCCGCGGGGAGATGGTCGGCGCTCACGGTGAGAGAGCCGCCGGCCGGGACCACGGAGGCGGAGAGCTGGAGGCCGACGGTCGGGGATCGTCCGCCAGATAGATAGAAGAAGTAGACGAGCCCGCCGGCGACCAGCGCGGCCAGCGTCGCGCCCACGAGCGCCCACGGCCACGGCCGGCGCCGGCGCGGGAACGCCCCCATCACGAAGGCCGGAGCGGCGTCCTGGCGCAGGGCCTCCTCCAGAGCCTCGATCAGCTGCGTGCACGTCTGCCAGCGCGCTCCCGGCTCTCTGGCCAGACCGCGCAGGACGACCTGGTCGGTCCGGCGGCCGAGCTCAGGCCTCACGGCCGAAGGGGGCGGGGGATCCGAGCGGAGCCGCGCCCTGAGCACCTCCTCCGGATGGCCCTCGAACGGGGTCCGACCGACCAGCAGCCAGTAGACGATGGCGGCGAAGGCGTAGCAGTCGCTGGCCGTGGTGGGCTCGCCCCCGTGTACCTGCTCCGGCGCCAGGTAGGCCGGGGCGATGGCTGGAGCGTCGGGCGCCGTGGGCGAGACCCGCCGCAACCAACCCATGCCGACGTCGCCCACGAAGGGGTGGTCGTCGGGCCCGAGGAGGACCTGTCCCGGATGCAGGTCGCCGTGGACGAAGCCGCTGCGATGGGCGTGATCGATGCCGGCCGCCGCTCCCCGCAGCACCCACAGCGCTCCCTTCTGGCCGAGGGTGCCGCCTCGCATCCGGCTGGCCAGCGAGCCACCCTGGACGTACTCCAGGACCAGGTAGGCCTCGCCCCCCAGCTCTCCGAAATTCAGGACGCTGACGAGATTCGGGTGCCTGAGCGCGGCCAGCGCCGGCGCCAGGGCTCGAAAGCGAGCCCACCCCTCCTCGGACAGGCTCTCCAGCACCTTCACCGCGACCGAGCCGCTGGTGGGGTCGTAGCCGCGGAAGACGGGGCCCAGCGAGCCCTGGCCCAGGTACTCGTGAACCTCGTAACGCCCCAGACGGCTGCCGGTGTGGATCACCGGCATGCCCGAAGGCTCATCCCCGGACGAGCATCACCTGCGATGTCACGAATCTACCCGGGGAGCATCGGCCCTGTCACCGGATGGCACGGGCCACCGGACTCGGGAGAGCCGTTGGGCCACGGCGAGCCGGGACGAAAGCCCGCCGAGCCGGTCGGCGGCCCGGAGCGCCGCGCGGTGCGGCGCTCCGGTCCCCGCCGGCCTCAGACGCTGAGCATCTCCAGGTCGATCGGCTCCTCCTCCAGCATCCGGGCGGCCTGTTCCCGCTGTTTCTTGTAGTAGTCCAGGCCCGTCCCGGCCGGGATGAGCTTGCCGATGATCACGTTTTCTTTCAGGCCGCGCAGGCGGTCCACCTGGCCGCTGATGGCGGCCTCGGTCAGGACCCTGGTCGTCTCCTGGAAGGACGCTGCCGAGAGCCAGGAGGTGGTGTTCAGCGCCGCCTTGATCAGACCCAGCAACACGGTCTGGGCCGTCGCCGGCTCACCGCCCTCGGCCAGCACCTGCTTGTTCGCCTCCTCGTACTCCCACTGGGAGACGATCGCGCCCGGAAGCAGTGACGTGTCGCCGGCCGAGTCGATGCGCACCTTGCGCATCATCTGGCGGACGATCACCTCGATGTGCTTGTCGTTGATGTCCACGCCCTGGGAGCGGTAAACCTTCTGGACCTCGTCGACGAGGAACGTCTGAACCGCTTCCTTGCCGAGCACGTGCAGCAGCTCCTGCGGACTGACCGACCCCTCGGTGATCTGCTGGCCGGCCTTGACGACCACCGTCCCGCCGTCACGCCGCTCGAGTTCGGGCCGGATCCTGACCCCGTGTGGGATCACGTACTCCCGGATCTCCTCGTCGACGGCTCGGATCGTGATCTCCCTCTGGCCGACCCTGGCCCGGCCCGCGTGACGGGTGCGGAGGATGGCCTCGTCGCCCTTGCGGGCGAGCTCCTGGCCCTCCATGACCTCGTCCTCGTCCCGGATCAGCACCTCCATGCCCGGCTCCAGCGGGTAGGAGACCTCGAACTCCTCACGCGAGGTGACCCGAACCTTGCGGGAACCGTCCTGGCGGATCACCTCCAGCTCGCCGTCGATCTCGGAGATGATCGCCTTGCCCTTGGGAACTCGGGCCTCGAAGAGCTCTTCGACCCGGGGCAGGCCCTGGGTGATGTCGACCCCGGCCACGCCTCCGGTGTGGAAGGTGCGCATGGTCAGCTGGGTCCCCGGTTCCCCGATCGACTGGGCGGCGATCACCCCCACCGCCTCGCCGATCTCCACCATCTGGCCGGTGGCCAGGTTGCGGCCGTAGCAGCTCCGGCAGACGCCCTCGCGGGACTCGCAGGTCATCACCGATCGGACCCGGACCCGTTCCAGGCCGGCCGCGATGGCGCGGCGGGCGGCCGAGTCCGTGATCATCTCCCCGGCCCGGACCAGCACCTCGCCGTTCGGCAGCACGACGTCGTCCGCCGCCAGCCGGCCCGCGATGCGATCGAAGATCGGCTCGGTGCGGGCGCGCTCGGCGTTCACACCCTGGATCCAGATGCCGCTTCGAGTGCCGCAGTCCTCCTCGCGGACGATCACGTCCTGGGCCACGTCGACCAGGCGCCGGGTCAGGTAGCCGGAGTCGGCCGTCCTGAGCGCGGTGTCGGCCAGACCCTTGCGGGCGCCGTGCGTGGAGATGAAGTACTCGAGGACGTTCAGCCCCTCGGTGAAGTTGGAGTGGATGGGCAGGTCGATGATCCGGCCGGTGGGATCCGCCATCAGGCCCCGCATGCCGGCCATCTGGCTCACCTGCTGCACGTCGCCACGGGCCCCGGACGCCATCATCATCCAGATCGGGTTGAAGCGGTCGAACTCCTCCAGGCTGGCGTGCCGCACCTCTTCCGTGGCCCGGGTCCAGAGCTCCACCACCTTGCGGTAGCGCTCGTCCTCGGTCATGACCCCGCGGCGGTACATCCGCTCGACCTCGTTGACCTCTCGCTGGGTGCGCTCCAGGATCTCGGCCTTGCTGGGCGGGGTGGGCACGTCCATGGCCGAGATCGTGAACCCGGCCCGGGTGGCGTAGTGGTATCCGATCCGCTTGACCTCGTTGACCACCTGGGCGGTCACCTCGCCTCCGTACAGCTCGAAGAGCCGGGACACCAGCTGGCGCAGACCCTTCTTGTCCAGAACGGTGTTCTGGAACTCGAGCGGAGGCTGAGCACCGTCGTCGGACAGGCGCGGAGGACGACCGATGGGAAGGACCTGGTTCATGATCACCCGGCCCGGGGTCGTGACCACCAGCTGGCCGTCCATCCGGACCCGCACCCAGTCGTGCAGCCCGACCAGCCGGGCATCGTAGGCGAGCAGGACCTCGTCCACGCCGCCGAACGCGGGCAGAGCGGCGACCCCGTCCCCCGTCGGTGGGTCGGTGCGGGCGGCGGTCAGCCAGTAGCAGCCGAGGACGATGTCCTGGGTGGGAGCCACGACCGGCTGCCCGTTGGCCGGGCTGAGCAGGTTGCGCGAGCTCATCATCAGGTTCTTGGCCTCGGCGATGGCCCCCGAGAACAGGGGCACGTGGACCGCCATCTGGTCGCCGTCGAAGTCGGCGTTGAAGGCCGGGCAGACCAGCGGGTGGACCTGGATGGCCGAACCCTCGACCAGCACCGGCATGAAGGCCTGGATGCCCAGGCGGTGCAGCGTGGGAGCGCGGTTCAGCAGCACCGGGTGGTCCTTGATCACCTCGTCCAGGACGTCCCAGACGGCGGGAGCGCTGCGCTCCACCATCCGCTTCGCCGACTTGATGTTGGTGGTGTAGCCCTTGTTGACGAGCTCCCGCATCACGAACGGCTTGAAGAGCTCCAGGGCCATCTTCTTGGGCAGCCCGCACTCGTGAAGCTTGAGTTCCGGGCCGACCACGATCACCGACCGGCCGGAGTAGTCCACGCGCTTGCCCAGCAGGTTCTGGCGGAAGCGTCCCTGCTTCCCCTTGAGCAGGTCGGACAGCGACTTCAGCTTGCGGTTGCCGGTGCCGGTGATGGCCCGTCCGCGGCGCCCGTTGTCGATCAGGGCGTCCACGGCCTCCTGGAGCATGCGCTTCTCGTTGCGCACGATGATCTCGGGTGCCCCCAGCTCCAGCAGCCGCTTCAGCCGGTTGTTGCGGTTGATCACCCGCCGGTAGAGGTCGTTGAGGTCGGAGGTGGCGAAGCGGCCGCCGTCGAGCTGCACCATGGGCCGCAACTCGGGCGGGATGACCGGCAGCACGTCCAGGATCATCCAGGTCGGGCTGGCCTTGGAACGGCGGAAATCCTCCACCACCTTGAGCCGCTTGATCGCCTTCTGCTTGCGCTGGCCGCTGGCCACGCGGGACTCCTCGCGCAGCCGGTACATCTCCTGGTCGAGGTCGATCCGCCCCAGCAGCTCCTTGATCGCCTCGGCCCCGATGCCGGCCTGGAAGGCCCGCCCGAAGCGCTCCTGGAAGTCGCGGTACTGGGTGTCGGTCAGGAGCTGCTTGACGTGCAGGGCCTCCAGGTCCTGACGCATGGCGTCCAGCTCCTGCTGGCGTGCCTCCAGCTGCTCGTCGAGCCGCTCTCGTTCGCTGCCGGTGGCCTCCTGGATGGCCGCCTCCAGCTCGGCCTCGGCCCGGCTCAACCGCGCCCGAGCGGCGTCCTGGGCGGCCCGGACGTTGGCCTCCACACGCTCGATCCTCTCCTGGACCTTGCGCAGCGCCTCGTGGATCTGCTCCTCGGCGAGGGTCTCGCCCTTGGCGACGACGACCTCCTCGTCGCCCTCGGGGCCCACGACCAGGTTCTTCTTCGCCTTCGTGCCGAGGCCCGCCCGGATGGTCTCCTGGATGGTGCGGCCCTGGGCGGTCACCAGCTCCACGCTCTCCTCGTACTCCCTCTGGAGTCGCTCGACCTCCAGCTGGACCTCCTCGACGAGCGCACGGTGCTGCTCCTCATGCTGCTGGCGGACGCTCTCCGCCCTGGCCTCGATCTCGCTCCGCAGGCGCGCCGCGACCTCGTCCCGATCCAGGGAGAGGTTGGCCAGGATCTCCTGCCGGACGTCCTCGTGCACCTCGGTGACGATGTAATTGGCGAAGTAGAGGACCTTCTCCAGGTTGCGAGGGGACATGTCGAGCAGGAGCCCCATGCGGCTGGGGATGCCCTTGAAGTACCAGACGTGGCTGACGGGGGAGGCCAGCTTGATGTGCCCCATGCGCTCCCGCCGTACCTTGCTCCGGGTCACCTCCACGCCGCACTTGTCACAGATGATGCCCTTGTACCGGTAGCGCTTGTACTTCCCGCAATGGCACTCCCAGTCGCGGGTTGGTCCGAAGATGCGCTCGCAGAACAGGCCGTCGCGCTCCGGCCGCAGCGTCCGGTAGTTGATGGTCTCCGGCTTCGTGACCTCGCCGTGCGACCAGGAGAGGATCGTCTCCGGCGAGGCCAGCGACAACCTCAGGGCATCGAAGTTCTCGAGCTTCAGCACCGTTTCCTACCTGTCTCCTTCAGCTCTCCGGACAACGACCATCGGGCTCACTCGCTCGACGTGTCCTCGCCGAGCTCCTCGCGCTCCAGGTTGATGCCCAGGTCGAGCGGAGCTCGGGGATGTCTTCCTCGCTCAGCACGATCTGACGCTCGTCCTCGCTCAGGATCTCGACCCCGAGGGCCAGACCCTCGAGCTCCTTGACCAGGACCCGGAAGCTCTCCGGGATTCCGGCCTCGAGCGTGTTGTCGCCCTTGACGATGGCCTCGTAGGCCTTGACCCGCCCCACGATGTCATCGGACTTCACGGTCAGGATCTCCTGGAGGACATGGGCGGCCCCGTACGCCTCCAGCGCCCAGACCTCCATCTCGCCGAAGCGCTGACCGCCGAACTGGGCCTTCCCGCCCAGCGGCTGCTGGGTCACCAGGCTGTAGGGACCCGTGGAGCGCGCGTGGATCTTGTCCTCCACCAGGTGGTGGAGCTTCATCATGTAGATCCAGCCCACCGTGACCGGCTGGTCGAACTCCTCGCCGGTGCGGCCGTCGCGGACCCGGACCTTGCCGTCGGGCGGCAGCCCGTGCCTCTCCAGCTCGGCCTTGATCACCTCCAGCGAGGCGCCGTCGAAGACCGGGGTCGTCACCTTCATGCCCGCGGCCCTGGCCACCCAGCCCAGGTGGGTCTCCAGCACCTGCCCCAGGTTCATGCGGCTGGGCACGCCCAGCGGGTTGAGGACGATCTCCACCGGGGTGCCGTCGGGCAGGAAGGGCATGTCCTCGCGGGGGAGGATGCGGGAGACCACGCCCTTGTTCCCGTGGCGGCCAGCCATCTTGTCCCCGGCCGAGATCTTTCGCTTCTGGGCCACGTAGACGCGCACCAGCTCGTTGACGCCGGGGGCCAGCTCGTCCCGGTTCTCGCGGCTGAAGACCTTGACGTCCACGACCACGCCGCGCTCCCCGTGCGGCACCCGGAGGCTGGAGTCCCGCACCTCCCGCGCCTTTTCCCCGAAGATCGCGCGGAGCAGGCGCTCCTCGGCCGAGAGCTCGGTCTCACCCTTGGGCGTGATCTTCCCCACCAGGATGTCGCCGCTCTCGACCTCGGCCCCGATGTAGACGATGCCCCGTTCGTCGAGGTTCCGGAGCGCCTCGTCCGAGACGTTGGGGATGTCGCGGGTGATCTCCTCCGGCCCCAGCTTGGTGTCGCGGGCCTCGATCTCGAACTCCTCGATGTGGATCGAGGTGTACTTGTCCTCCTTGACGATGTCCTCCGAGAGGAGGATGGCGTCCTCGAAGTTGTAGCCCTC
>JAJPKS010000006.1 GCA_021323605.1 Bacillota bacterium
AGCGCCAGAGGTCTCGCCAGCGGTCGTAGCGGCACGTCTCCACCCCACCGCGGCGCAGCACCTCGAGGCCCGCCGGGTCGCGGTACGGCGTGCGGTAGTAGACGCGCCGGATGTTGGAGTTGATGATCATCTTGGCGCACATCGGGCAGGGCGAGATGGTCACGAACATGAGCTTGCCCGGCGTCTGTGCCCCGGCCTTGATCAGGGCGTTGGCCTCGCTGTGGATGCAGCCGCACCTTCCCGGCTCGGTGCCGTCGCACCGGTTGGGCAGGCCGCGGGCGTTGCCGTTGTAGCCGATGCCCATGACCTGGGTGAGGTCGCCGGTGGTGATGACGCTGCCCACCTGGCTACGGCTGCAGGTCGAACGCTTGGCCAGCTCTTCGGCCATGCGCATGTAGACCTCCTCCAGCGGGATGCGGTCGGGGACGGCCTCTGCCACGACGGGCACATGTTAGGGCAGGCGGCGACCTTGTCCGCCGGCGGCTGGTGAGCTAAGCTACTGGGAACGTTTGTTCGCAAGGCGGCCGTTCCCTGCCCTCGCCGGACCAGGTCGTCCACCGCCCGTGCACAGCTCTTCCACAGGCTTTGCACATGTGGGACTCTATATATTGGGTTCAATGCCTTGCACGAGGTATATATGTTGTAGTTGCAGGCTTGACCTCGCCCTCCTCCCGTTGTAAACTGCGCTTGTCCTCGAGGTCCCGGATGGGGTGCCCAGCCTGTCGCCGGGGCTTCTCCCACCGCTGCTCGCGGACCACCGCTGCGGGCGTGTCGAAACCCAAGAGGAGGCGTTCGAAGACATGGCCAAGAACGTAGTGGACGTCGCCCCCGTGTCTGGCCGGAAGACGCCCGAGGGCGCCGCCGGGCCTCGCGGCCTGCGCTTCGGGCGATACTTCACGCCTCCCGGCAGTCGGGCGTACGACCTCGTCGAGTGGGAGCGCCGCACGGCCTCCATCACCAACGAGAAGGGGGCCGTGATCTTCGAGCAGAGGGACGTCGAGGTCCCCCGGACCTGGTCGCAGCTGGCCACCAACGTCGTCACCCAGAAGTACTTTCGGGGTCACCTCGGCAGTCCGAATCGGGAGTCCAGCGTCAAGCAGCTCGTCGACCGGGTGGTCCAGGCGCTGGGGCGCTGGGGTCGAAACGACGGCTACTTCGCGACCGAGGAGGACGCCGCCGACTGGGAAGAGGAGCTGCGCTGGCTGCTGATCACGCAGCATGCCTCCTTCAACAGCCCGGTGTGGTTCAACATCGGCGTCCCCGGTCGTGCCCAGCAGGCATCGGCCTGCTTCATCAACTCGGTCGAGGACACGATGGAATCGATCCTCGAGCTGGCCAAGACCGAGGGGATGCTGTTCAAGTTCGGGTCCGGCACCGGCACCAACTTCTCGGTCCTGCGTTCCTCCAGGGAATCCCTCTCCGGGGGAGGCACCGCCTCCGGCCCGGTCTCCTTCATGCGTGGCTACGACTCCTTCGCCGGCTCCATCAAGTCCGGTGGGACCACCCGCCGGGCGGCCAAGATGGTGATCCTCAACGTCGACCACCCGGACGTGCTGGAGTTCATCACCTGCAAGGCCGAAGAGGAAAAGAAGGCCTGGGCCCTGATCGAGGCCGGGTACGATCCCGGCTTCAACGTGCCCGGCGGGGCCTACGACTCGGTGCAGTTCCAGAACGCCAACCACTCGGTCCGGGTCACCGACGAGTTCATGCGCGCGGTGGAACGGGACGAGCAATGGACCACGAGGGCCGTCACCGACGGCCGGCCGGTGGACACCTACGCGGCGCGCGACCTCTGGAGGGCGATCGCCGAGTCGGCCTGGGTCTGCGGCGACCCCGGGCTCCAGTTCGACACCACCATCCAGGACTGGAACTGCGTGCCCAACTCGGGCCGGATCAACGCCACCAACCCCTGCTCCGAGTTCGTGTTCCTCGACGACACGGCCTGCAACCTCCTCTCCCTCAACCTGATGAGGTTCCAGGACGCCTCCGGACGCTTCGACGTGGAGAGGTTCCAGCGGGCGATCGACATCTGCTTCACCGCCCAGGAGATCCTGGTGTCGAACGCCGCCTATCCGACGCCCGCGATCGCCAAGAACTCCGAGCGCCTGCGGCCGCTCGGGTTGGGCTACGCGAACCTCGGCGCCCTCCTCATGTCGCTGGGGCTGGCGTACGACTCCGACGAGGGGCGCCGCTACGCCGCCGGGATCACCGCCATCATGACCGGCCGGGCCTACGCCCAGTCGGCCCGGATGGCGGAGGTCAAGGGGCCGTTCGCGGAGTTCGAAAAGAACCGCGAGCCGATGCTGCGGGTCATGGACAGGCACCGCTCGGCGGCGTATGCCCTCCCCCTGGGCGGCGAGTCGGACGAGGTGGTTCGGGCCGCGCGGTCGGCCTGGGACGAAGCGGTCGCCCTGGGCGAGCGGCACGGATACCGGAACGCACAGGCCACCGTGCTCGCTCCCACGGGCACGATCGGCCTGATGATGGACTGTGACACGACCGGCATCGAGCCGGACCTCGCCCTGGTCAAGTACAAGAAGCTGGTCGGCGGCGGGATGCTCAAGATCGTCAACGGCACCGTGCCCCAGGCGCTGCGCAAGCTCGGCTACGACGAGGCCCAGGTCAGGGAGATCGTCGACTACGTGGACGAGCACGAGACGATCGAGGGTGCCCCCCACCTGCTCGACCAGCACCTCAAGGTGTTCGACTGCGCCTTCAGGCCCGCCCGCGGTATCCGGTCCATCGATCCCATGGGGCACGTGCGCATGATGGCGGCCGTGCAGCCGTTCATCTCCGGCTCCATGTCCAAGACCGTCAACCTTCCTCACGACGCCACCGTGGAGGACGTTGCCCGGGTCTACATGGAGTCCTGGAAGATGGGCCTCAAGTGCATCGCCATCTACCGGGATGGCTGCAAGCGTTCCCAGCCGCTCTCCACCTCCTTGAAGGAGAGGAGGGACGGACGGGTGCAGGAGGCCGGCCGCCCGGCCGAGGGGGCGGTCGTGGAACGTCAGCCGGTGCGGCGCAAGCTACCGGACGAGCGGCGCTCGATCACGCACAAGTTCGACGTGCAGGGCCACGAGGGCTACATCACCGTGGGCCTCTACGAGGACGGGACGCCGGGCGAGATCTTCCTCACCATGAACAAGGAAGGGTCGACCCTGTCCGGTCTGATGGACTCCTTCGCCACCCAGACCTCGCTGGCGCTCCAGTACGGCGTCCCCCTTCGGGTCATGGTCAACAAGTTCAGCCACGTCCGCTTCGAGCCGAGCGGCTTCACCAAGAACCCGGAGATCCCGATCGCGAAGTCGATCATCGACTACATCTTCCGGTGGCTGGCCAGTCGCTTCCTCGACCCCGAGGAGCAGGACGCGGTCGGGGTCCTGCGTCGTCAGGATCGTCCCGTGATCGACGCCGTCCCCACGCCGCCGTCGACCGAGAGCGGAGGCCGAACGCCGTTCACCTTCGTCGGCAACGCCGACGCGCCGCCGTGCCCTGAGTGCGGGTCGATCACGGTGCGGAACGGGACCTGCTACAAGTGCATGAACTGCGGGGCCACCATGGGCTGCAGCTGA
>JAJPKS010000079.1 GCA_021323605.1 Bacillota bacterium
CGCGGCATCCCCACCCTGCTCGTCATCCGCTTCCAGCCGGACGAGGGCATCCTGCTCCGGATCGGGGCCAAGCGGCCGGGCGCGCGCTTCGAGATGGTGCCGGCGGGCCTGAAGCTCGAGTACCAGCGGCTGGCCCGGCAGCCGCTCCCGGACGCGTACGAGAACGTCCTCAGCGAGGTCCTGGCCGGCGGCCACACCGTGTTCCCGGGGGGCAAGGAGATCGAGCGCTCCTGGGAGATCGTCGACCCGCTGCTCGAGGCCTGGGAGGCGGAGGGCCACCCCGAGGTCTACCCGCGTGGCTCATGGGGACCGCACGCCGCCGACGACCTGGTGGCCGCTCAGGGCGGCGGCCGCTGGATCATCTCCGGCGACGAGCCGGGTACGAGCTAGGCGCCGGGCCGGCCCCCACCGTTCTGGTCGAGATCCGGATCACCGTGCTCAGCCGGTCCAGGAGCGATCCCCGCGTGCTCCAGCGAGGGTCCTCCTCCCGCTGGAGCAGGTGACGGCACCGCCTGACGCAGTCGCCGCAGATGTACGCGCCGCGCTCCGCGCCTGCGACCAGCCTCCGGCCGCGGTCCTCCCGGCGGCCGCAGAACGAGCACCGAGCCAACACGCGCTCCCCGCGCCACTCCATGATCGCGTCCTCAGTCAACTACGATCGAGCGGTGAAGATCACCTCTCATTCCGAGGCGCTCCAGGGCCAGCCGCTCGATCCTTCGCACTTCACCGGCCCGGCTTCCTCCCATCCGCTGCACGGGGCGGATGGTCATCCGGTGCGCGTCAGCGTGGTCCGGTTCGAGCGCGGCGTCCGCAACCACTGGCATCGCCATGCCGGCGGCCAGGTCCTCCACGTCATCGAGGGCGAGGGATACGTCCAGCGCCGGGGCGAGCCGGCCCGCCGGATCCGCGGCGGCGACACCGTGGTCGCCCAGCCCGACGAGGAGCACTGGCACGGAGCCACGGCCGACGGCCCGATGGCGCACATCGCCGTCTCCATCGGGGAGATCACCTGGCTCGAGTCCTCGGCGGACGAGCCGGTGTAGGCGCCGAACCGGCTTGACGCTCACCGCTCCTGGGTACGCAGCTCGACGCGCGAAGTGCAAACCGGACACGGCCGGTGTAGGGTTCCGGTGAAGGTGTCCTGAGCCGCGGAGCTCGATCAGGAGCGGGAGGATGAGGCGGCAGCTGCTCGGCGGTGTGGCGATCGCGCTCGCCCTGGCGGCCGCCGTCTGGTACGTGACGGCGCCTTCCCGAAGCGCGCCCTCGGGCGGGCTCCAGGTGGCGGTGCACGGTCAGGCGGCGGGCGGCGGTGGCTGGACCCGCTACCTGATCACGGTCGAGGACCTGGCCGACGGCACCTTCGACGGGGACGTGCTGCTGACCGAGCCGGGGTCGGCGGGGGCCTCCCCGACCTCGGTCACGCTGTCCCTGCCCTTTGTGGCGGCCCGCCTGCCGGTGGCCCCGGTGACGGCCGGCCCGTCCGCCTACCGGGTTCACCTGACCGTTCCCAGCCGCACGTCGCGGACCTTCACCATCCTGGCCCCCGACACCTTCACCACCGTCGAGGCAGTGGCGCAGGGGCAGGTGCTGGACGCGGAGGCGGTCCAGCGCGCCTCCGCCGTCCAGGTGGCGGTGCTGAGCGCCCAGGACGGCCCCGCCGACGCCATCGCCGGCCTCCGCTTCGGCGGAGTCGGCACCCGCGTCGACGCCTACGGGTCGGCACGGGACCTCCCGGCCGACCCCCTCCTCCTCGCCGGCTACGCCACCATCGTGGTCGACGACTTCGACTCGACCGCGCTCAGCCCGGCCCAGGTCCGGGCCCTTCGCGACTTCGTGGGCCTGGGCGGGAGCCTGGTCCTGGCCGGTGGCCCCGACTGGCGCCGCACCCTCGGCCCGCTGCCCCCGGCCCTGCTGGCGGTGCGGCCGCAGGCCACGGCCCGGCTCGGCCTGGAGCCGGTGGCGGTCCTGGCCGGCACCTCGCCGCCGGCGGCGGCCGTGCCGGCGCTGATCGGGAGGCTGGCGCCGGGGGCCCGGCCCATCCTGCTCGAGACGGACGGGACGCCGCTGATGGCGGAGCTGGACCACGGGGCGGGCCGGGTGATCGAGCTGGCCTTCGACCCCGAGGGCGCCGGCGCCTACCGCCAGCTGGCCTGGAGCCAGGCCCTGGCCCAAAGCCTCGACCCCCCGGCGGCCGGGAACACGCCCCCGGCGACGGCCATCCCCGGGCCGATCCCACAGCTGGCCCTGCTGCTGGCTCCGCCGACCGCGCCCGTGCCACCACCCGGTCTGGTGGCGGCGGTCGTCCTCCTCTACGTCCTGCTGGTGGGGCCGATCAACTACCTGGTCCTGTACCGCCGCTTCCACCGCCCCCTCCTGACCTGGGCGGCGGTTCCGGCCGCCTCGCTGGTCTTCGTCGGGCTGTTCTCGCTCGCCGGCCTCACCCTCCAGGCGGCGGTCCAGGACCGGGCGATGCAGATCGTGAAGGCAGGGCCGGATGGGGCCGAGGTCGTGCTGGAGTACGACCGGGTGTCGTTCCTGCGCCGGGGCGACCATCGTATCCTCGCCACCGGCTCCGGGCTGGCGGCGCCCCTCACGCTCGATGCCTACCAGGCGACGGCGTCCGCCTGCCCCACCTGCGCCACCGAGCTCGGCGGCCTGCCCGCGGGCTCGGAGAACGTCCTCCCCGCCCCCCGGCCGGCAATCGAGGAGAACGGGATCATCTACGGCAGCCAGCGGGTGGTGGCCACGGTCGGCGCCGGCCGTGCCGAACCGGCCCTGCAGGCCAACCTGGAGAGCACGAACGGACGCGTCCGGGGCACGGTCCACAACCCGGGGCGGCAGCCGGTCGTCCGGCTCACCCTCTTCAACCGCGACGGCCGGTCCGGGGCCCTCCAGGAAGCCCGGCTCGGCGACCTGGCACCGGGAGGCGGGATCTCGGCCAACGCCGCCTGGGCCGCGGTCGGGGCCCAGACGGGGAGCACGACCGCCGTGGAGCAGCTGCTCCGGTCGGTGGCCCTCTCCGAGCTGGGAGGCCGGGCCGGGTCGGTGCTGGTGGGACTGACCCTCCCCCGGCCCGGTCTGGTCGCCCTCGACGGCTCCTCGCCCTCCCGCCCCTCGCTGGCCGTCCTCGAGCAGCCGGTGACGGTCGCCGCCGCCGACCCTCCGACCCATTTCGAGCGCACCCGCCTGGCCAGCTCGAGGCCCTCGGGCTCGGGCCTGCTCGACACCTACGACGTCTGGGTCCCCTCCACCTCCGCCCCCCTGGTCGTGGAACCCGGCTCCCTCACCGGCGTCGAGGTGTACGACTGGAGCCGGGGCGCGTTCGTCCCCTTGCAGGGCGAACCGCTCGGCCCGGGAGAGGTGCACGACGGCCTGGTACGGGTACGTGGTCAGGAGGCTCGGCTCTCGTGGGGCTCGGGACTCCTGGTGGCGCCCGCCTCGGGCTGAGCGGGGACGGCCGCGCCCCGCCGTGATCCCGGCGACCGGTTGCCTCGTATCAGGGGTGGAGCCCTCTGTCAGGGAAGCCGCTTTCCCGTGGACGTCCGCGGGAGCGCTTCCCGGCCGGGGGCAACCAGGTCCCACTCCCCCATCCGGAGGCGACCCGGTCCGCGATCGGGTCGCCTCGTACCCGCCGGGGCGCCTCCTGGCCGGTGGCAAACTGGATGGGGCGGCCGGCGGACGGCCGAGACCCCGAGTTCGGAGAGGACGGTGATGGACGAACCAGGCATCTTCCGGCCACCCGTGCCGGCCAACGAGCCGGTGCGCTCCTACGCGCCGGGAAGTCCCGAGCGCGCCTCGCTGCAGCGGCGCCTGGCCGAGATGGCCGGAGAGCGGATCGAGATGCCGCTGGTGATCGGCGGTCGCGAGGTCCGCAACGGTCGCGCCGTGCCCGCGGTCATGCCCCACGACACCGCCCATGCGCTGGGGACGGTGTGCTGGGCCGGCCCCGGAGAGATGGGCCGGGCCATCGACGCGGCCCGGCGCGCCTGGCCGGAGTGGTCACGGACGCCCTGGACCGACCGGGCGGCCGTGTTCCTGCGCGCCGCCGACCTGCTCGCCGGGCCCTGGCGCGACACCCTGAACGCGGCCACCATGCTCGGCCAGTCCAAGACCGCTCACCAGGCCGAGATCGACGCCGCCTGCGAACTCTGCGACTTCCTGCGTTTCAACGTGGCCTACGCGAGCCGGATGTACGCCGAGCAGCCCGAATCGGCCCCCGGGAGCTGGAACCGGATGGAGTACCGGCCCCTGGAGGGCTTCGTGCTGGCGGTCACGCCCTTCAACTTCACCTCCATCGCCGGGAACCTGCCCACCGCTCCTGCCCTGATGGGGGCGACGGTGGTCTGGAAGCCCTCCGAATCGGCTCCTTACGCCGCCCACCATCTGATGCGCCTGCTCCAGGCGGCCGGCTTGCCCGACGGCGTGATCAACCTGGTCCACGGTCCCGGGTCGGAGCTGGTGCCGGCGGCGCTCGCCCACCCCGACCTGGCCGGGGTGCACTTCACCGGCTCCACCACCGTCTTTCGGAGCATCTGGAGCCAGGTCGGGGAGAACATCGGCTCGTACCGCAACTTCCCCCGGTTGGTGGGGGAGACGGGGGGCAAGGACTTCATCGTGGCCCACGCCTCGGCGGAGCCCGAGGCCCTCCTCACCGCCATCGTCCGCGGCTCCTTCGAGTACCAGGGCCAGAAGTGCTCGGCGGCCTCGCGCGTCTTCGTCCCCGACACCCTGTGGGCGGGGCTCCGGGAGCGCCTGCGCGAGCAGGTCGAGGCCATCCCCATGGGCGACGTGGCCGACTTCCGTAACTTCATGGGCGCGGTCATCAACGAGCGCGCCTTCCGCCGCCACGAGGAGGCGATCGCCGAGGCGCGGTCCCGGCCCGGCCACACGGTGCTGGCCGGCGGTCAGGTGGACGCCGCCCGGGGCTGGTTCGTCCGTCCGACCGTGGTCGTGACCGAGGACTGGGACTCGCGGCTGCTCAAGGAGGAGCTGTTCGGCCCCATCGTCACCGTCGCCGTCTATCCCGAGCGCGAGTACGAGCCGATGCTCGAGCGGGTCGACCGCTCCGTGCCCTACGGCCTGACCGGGGCGGTGTTCGCCACCGACCGGCGGGCCATCCGCACCGCGCTCGACCGCCTCCGCTACGCCGCCGGCAACGTCTACGTCAACGACAAGCCGACCGGGGCGGTGGTGGGCCAGCAGCCCTTCGGCGGCTCCCGTGCCTCCGGCACCAACGACAAGGCCGGCTCCCTCTGGAACCTGGCCCGCTGGGTCACGCCGCGGGTCATCAAGGAAACGTTCGTCCCCGATCGCGACTACCGCTACCCGTACATGGGCTGAGCGCGCCGGGGCCGCCTCCCGCCGGGAACCCGCCGGCCGGCGGATCTCCGCCGGCCGGTGGGCCGGACGTGGATCAGGGATAGCAGTAGGAGTCGGAGGAGGCGTCGCCGCCCTGGAGGTGCACCTGATGCACGCGCAACTCGGGGGTGAGGAAGAAGCCGGGATCGACCCGCAGCGCCCCCGAGGGATCGGCGTCCAGCTTGACGAACCAGCTCTTGATCCCCTCCGGGTAGAACTGGGCGTCCCAGGCGGCGTAGAGCGAGTTGGTGAGGTAGACCCGCCGGCCGTCCCGGCTGAGCTCGACCATCTGCGGCCCGCCGTTGAGCGGTCCCGACCCGTCGATCCCCGTCCGGCGGACGATGCCGCCCAGGCGCACCGAGGCCACCTCCCGGGGGGCGAAGGGGTCGCTGACGTCGTACCGCTTCAGCTCCCCGGTCCCCCAGCAGGAGACGTAGAGCCAGCGGTCGTCCAGGGAGAGGTTGATGTCCGTCACCAGCGGCGGCACGGCCCCGAAGGGCTTGAGGATAGGCGGCAGCTGTTCCGGGTCGGCCGGCTCGGCCGGGATCTCGATCACCTTCTTCACCGCCCACCTGGACCCGTCCAGGTACCAGGTCCAGACCGACGCGCTCAGGTCCTTCAGGCTGACCACCACCCCGACGAAGCCGTAGGCCCGGGTGGGGTCGTGGGCCGGGCGCAGCTCCAGCACCATCTGGTGCTCGGAGCCGAGGTCGATGGCCTGCCGGTGCCGGCGCCGGGGCAGATCCCAGACGTGGAGCTGGTGGCCGTAGCCGCCGTTCATGAGGATGTCGCCCACCACGCCCCCTTCGACCATGTTCGGGGTCCCCCACTCGCTGGTGATGGCGACGTCGTAGCCCAGGTGCCACCAGAAGTCGTAGGCCAGGAACTGGGGCCCACGGTCGAGCTCGAAGCG
>JAJPKS010000037.1 GCA_021323605.1 Bacillota bacterium
AGGATGGACCTGTCTGGCAGCTGGTAGACGGTGACGCACCACTTGTTGAGGGTCCGTGTCACCTCCACCTCGAAATCCTTCTCGGCGGTCTCGTAGCGCACGACCCTATCGTCATCGAAGCGCCGCTTTCCTGACACTGCCATAGCAACAAGTCCTGGTGAGGGGGGCACATGCTCATGGGAGAGTATCCCATGATTATACTGGCCCTGCTGCGGATTTCAGACGTGATCTTGTCTCCAGGTCGGAGATCGAGATCAGATCCCGGATGACGTCGAGCATGGCCTCGCGCAGATCGGGCCGCTTGAGCGCCAGCGCGAGGTTCGCCCTGAGGTAGCCGGGCACGGTGCCGGTGTCGTAATAATCGCCCTCGAACTCGTACGCCACCACCCGCCCGCTGCCCAGGGTGCGGCGGATGGCGTCGGTGAGCTGGATCTCCTTGCCCGCCCCCGGCTCCGTCTCGGCCAGGGCGGCGAGCACCTCCGGCGTGAGCACGTACCGCCCGACGATGGCCAGGTCGCTCGGCGCCTGGTCCAGCCTGGGCTTCTCCACCAGGTCCTCCACCTCGTGGAGCCGGCCGCTGGAGGTCCCGGGCGCCACGATGCCGTAGCGGCCGACCTGGTCGCGCGGGACGCGACGCACCGCCAGCACCGTGGCCCCGGTCTGGCTGTGGACGTCCATGAGCTGCCGCAGGCAGGGGGCGCCGCCCAGGATGACGTCGTCGGCGAGCAGGACCGCACAGGGCTCGCCCTCGACCAGCCGGCGCGCGGTCCACACGGCATGCCCCAGTCCGAGCGGCTCCTTCTGCCGAACGTAGGTGATGTCCACCTGCTCGCTCAGGCCGTCCACCCAGGCCAGGATCTCGAGCAGCTCGTCCTTGCCCCGCTCCTGGAGGTAGAGCTCGATCTCACGCGAGCGGTCGAAGTGGTCCTCGATGGCGCGTTTCCCCCCGCCGGTGACCATGATCACCTGTTCCAGGCCGGAGGCGATGGCCTCCTCGACGCCGTACTGGATGGTCGGCTTGTCGACCAGCGGCAGCATCTCCTTCGGCTGTGCCTTGGTCACGGGCAGAAACCGGGTGCCGAGCCCGGCGGCGGGGAAGACGGCACGGCGAACGGTACGCATCGTCATCCAGCACAATGTACGCGGTGGACTCCAGCCAATCCCTCCAGCCAGGCGTGGAAGGCCGTCTCGAGCGGGTCGTCGACGACGCCCTGCTCACCCGCCACGTGGGTGGGGACGGCCTCTTCGCCACACCCTCGATGATCCTGCTCATGGAGCAGACCGCCCACCTCTCGGTGACCCCCTACCTGGCGCCGGGGCAGACCACGGTCGGCTATGAGGTCTGCGTCCGTCACCTGGCCCCGGCCCGAGCCGGTGACCGCCTGACCGTGACCAGCCGGCTCACCGAAGTCAGGGGCAACCGGCTCGTCTTCGAGGTGGAATGCCGCCGGGACGAGGTGCTGATCGGGACCGGCACCCACCGGCGGGCGATCGTCCCCGCCCTCTGAACCCTGCGCCAGCCGGCCACCGGCGGCCGGCCTTCCCCGCGACACGGCCGCGGACGGCCAGAACGGTCGGCCGGGACCCGAGCCGTCCCCGCCGCTGTGCCTAAGATAGTGCGACTTGCACGAGACCAGCACCCCTGCCGCGATCCAGGCCGTCGAGCCGGAGGCCATCGAGCGAGCCACCGTCGAGCTTCGCGATCATCTGCCGCCGAGCCCCCTTCAGTACTCGCGCGCCTTCACGGCCAAGGCCGGCTGCCACGTCTACTTGAAGATCGAAACGGTTCACCCCACCCGTGCCTTCAAGGTCCGGGGGGCGCTCAACAAGCTGGCCCGCATGCGCCCCGAGGAGCGGGCGTCGGGCGTGATCACGGCCTCGGCCGGCAACCACGGTCAGGGCGTCGCCTATGCCGCCCAGGCCTTTCAGGTGCCGGCCACCGTCTACGTGCCCGACAACGCCAACCGGTTCAAGGTCCAGGCCATCAAGCGGATGGGCAGCCGGGTGGTCCACGCCGGCCGCACCTACGCCGAGGCCTACGCCGAGGCCATGCGGGCCCGGGAGGCGAGCGGGGCCACCTTCGTCCATGCCTTCGACGACCCCGACGTCATCGTCGGGCAGGGCACGATCGCGGTCGAGCTGCTGGAGCAACTGCCGGCGGTGGACACGGTGATCGTACCGGTGGGAGGCGGAGGCCTGATCTCGGGCATCGCCGCCTATCTCCAGGCGCGCCGGCCCTCGACGCGGGTGGTGGGCGTCGAGCCGGCCGGGGCCGACGCCATGACCCGCTCGCTAGCGGCCGGGCGACCGGTGGTGCTCGACCGCGTCGACACCATGGCCGACGGGCTGGCCGCGGACGCACCCGGCGACCTCACCTTCCGGATCGTCCGGGCGTGCGTGGAGCGGATGATCACGGTCGAGGAGTCGGAGCTGCTCCGCGCCATCCGGCTCCTCTTCGAGTGGGAGCACCTCCTGGCCGAGCCCGCCGGGGCCGCCGCGCTGGCGGCGCTGCTCCACCGCTACGCCCCCGAGCCGGACGAGCGGGTGGTGGTGATCCTCTCCGGGGCGAACCTCACCGAGGAGCTGATGCTGCAGGCCCTGAAGGCGCGCTGAGGTCCCGCCGGCCGGCTTTCCCGGCGGCCGACCCGAGCGGGTACCCTGTGAGGGTCGCATGAAGGCGTACGTCCTCATCAACGCGTCGCCGGGTCGGGCGCTCGAGGTCGCCGGGCGGTTGCAGAACCAGGCGGGGATCTCCGCCGCCGACGCCATCACCGGCGAGTACGACGTCATCGCTGTCTGCGAGGCGCCGGACGTGAACGCGATCGGCCAGTTGATCGTGGAGAAGATCCAGAAGGTCGAGGGCGTCTTCAAGACCATCACCTGCCTGGTCGTCACCTGATCAGAGCGCCTCGTGCTCGGCGGCGCCCGGCCGGGGCCGGACGAGGCGAGAGCCGGTCGGCCGCTCGGGCCGGACCGGGGTGGCCTCCTGGGAGCTGAGAGCGGCCCTGGCCGCCCGCACCAGCTCGGGGATCGCGGCCTCGAGGGTTCCCGCCGCCGGCGCCCAGCCCAGCTCCCGCCGGCTCCAGCCGTCGGCGATCAGGTAGGGGCGACCGAAGAGGTCGGCCATGAAGGGCGTCGACCAGCACTCCTGGCCCGCCGGCGCGCGGAACCGCTGCACCGAGGCCGCGATCCGGGTGAGGTCGTAGGACAGCCAGCCCACGCGCGGCGGCAGGCCCAGCTCCCTGGCCAGGGCGAGGACCAGGTCCCGCCAGGTGGCCCGGAAGCCGGCCACCAGGTAGGCGACTCCCGGGGCGCCGCGGACGCCGGCCGCGGCCAGGGCGGCGCCGAGGTCGGCGGCGGTGACGAAGGTGTGGATCTCGCGGCCGCCGCCGGGGAGGAGGAGTCGGTGCGCGGCCAGCTGTCGAGCCAGGCAGGTGAGGACGGGCTCGCCCGCCGCCACCACCTGCGGAGCCCGGATGGTGACCACCTCCACCCCGTCCCGCTCTCGCAGCCAGCGCTCGTCCTCGGCCATCAGCCGCTCGTAGGGGTGCTGTGGGCGCGGAAGCGTGCGCTCGGTGACCCGCCCCTCCTGGAAGCCCAGAACATAGGCGGCCGAGAGGTGGACGATTCGGCGCACCCCGGCGGCCCGCGCCCGGTCGACCACCTGGCGCAGGTAGGGATGGGGCTGCCGCACCCACCGGTTCCAGTAGAGGCGGGCCAGGGGGTCGCGAAGGCGCACGGACAGGTAGACGACCTCGGCCCCGTCCATGGCCGCGACGAGGTCGTCGTCGGGCTCGGTACAGCGGACGCGTACCCGTCCTTCCAGGGCCGCCGCAAGGGCCCTGCCCACGCCCCCGGAGGCTCCGATCACGAGGTGCACCGTCGTCCCCTAGCCTACGTGGGTTCGGCTCTTGCCTCGCAACGGGATCCGCGACCGGGGCGTCGCCGGGCCGCCGCGCCGGGACCGCGGCTCAGCCGGCGATGAAGTCCTCCAGGGCGCGGTTGAAGTCGCACGGGCGATCGGCCTGGGGCGAGTGACCGGCTCCCTCGATGACCGTCAGCCGCGCCCCGGGGAGTCGCAGGTGGGCTCCGCGCACCCGCTCCACGGGCAGGAGCGAGTCCTTCGCGCCCCAGATCAGCGCCACCCGCAGCCGGGCCGCGGCCAGGCGCGTCAGCAGGGAGGCGGAGCCGAGGAAGGAATCCGGCCCGCTGAGCGAGCGCACGGTGGCGGCGTAGGCGCGCGCGTAGCCGCCGTCGGCGTGGAGCTCACGCAGGTGGGCGAGGTGCAGGTCGTCCAGCAACCGGTCCGCGTCGCCGTTGCCCAGCCGGCGCGCGATCCGCCGGATGGTGGCGGGGGAGGCCCGGTGCAGCACCTCGCGCGTGACCCGGACCATGGCCTCGCCCACCCGGGGCAGGATCACCAGCCCGTACAGCAGGTTGAAGCGCGGTCGCACCACCCCCAGCGCGTTCACCAGGGCCAGTCCCGCCACCCGTTCCGGGCGCCGCAGGGCCACCTCGGCCACGACCCGTCCCCCCATCGAGGCCCCGACCAGCACCGGTCGGGCCCCCGCCGGCAGGCAGCGGTCCAGGTACCGTTCGATGACGCGGGCGAACAGCGGGATGCCGTAGCCACGCTCCGGCTTCGCGCTCCGCCCGAAGCCGGGAAGATCGGGAGCGTAGACGGCGTGGTGCCGGCCGATCACGGGCAGGGTGAACCGCCACTCCATGTAGCCGGCCGAGCCCAGCCCGTGGACGAAGACCACGGGTGGCTCCCCATCCCCGCCATAGGTATGGTGCAGATCCATCCCATCGAGGTGGAGGTAGCCCGCCCGAAGCTCGGTCACGGCCGCCTTCCGCTCCCTCCGGACGCCCTCCCCGGGGCCACGTCCCCGGCCCGCCCTCTCGCCCTCCCGCCGGGCCCGTCCCTGTGTCGCACCAGCCTACTATGTTGGGTCATGCGCGACCGACCGCGCGTCCGCATGGCGCCCAGCCCGACCGGGTACGTCCACCTGGGCAGCGCCCGGACGATGCTCTACAACGTCCTCTTCGCCCGGGCGCAGGGAGGACGCGTGGTGTTGCGCATCGACGACACCGACCTCGGCCGCAGCGAGCCCGAGTACGAGCAGGCCATCTTCGACGGCTTCCACTGGCTGGGCCTGGACTGGGACGAGGGGCCGGACGTGGGCGGCCCCCACGGCCCCTACCGCCAGAGCGAGCGGCTCGACCTCTACCGCGAGCACGCCGTGCGCCTGCTCCAATCGGGCGCCGCTTATCGCTGCTTCTGCACCCCGGAGGAACTCGCCGCCGAGCGCGCCGAGGCCGAACGCCGGCGACGCCCCTACCGCTACTCGCGCCGCTGCCTGGTCGACCCGCCTCGTTACCGACAGGAGTTCGCAGTTCGGCTCCGGGTGCCGGAGGGCGAGACCACGTTCACCGACCTGGTCAGGGGCGAGATCCGGGTGGAGAACGCCACCATCGGCGACCCGGTGATCGTCAAGTCCAACGGCTGGCCCACCTACAACTTCGCCAGCCCGGTGGATGACGCCCTGATGGAGATCACGCACGTGTTCCGGGGCGAGGAGCACCTGCCCAACACCCCGGTCCAGCTGATGATCCTGGACGCCCTCGGCTACCGGCGGCCACAGGCGCTGATCCACCTCCCGGTGATCGTGGGCAAGGACCGCAAGAAGCTCAGCAAGCGGCACCACCCCGAGGTGCGGCTCGGCCTCTACCAGGAGCTGGGCTTCCTGCCCGAGGCGCTGGTGAACTACCTGGCCCTGCTGGGCTGGAACCCGGGCACCGACCAGGAGATCTTCAGCTTCGAAGAGCTGGTGCGGGCCTTCGACGTCTCCCGCGTCCAGCGGGCGAGCGCGATGTTCGACTGGGACAAGCTGGAGTGGATCAACGGCCAGTACATCCGGCGCCTGAGCGACCGGGAGCTGGCCGACCGCCTGCGCCCCTACCTGGCCGACCTGCCCGAGGAGACGGTGACGGCCGCGGCCCCCGCCCTGAAGGAGCGACTGCCCTATCTGGGCCGCGCCTCCGAGCTGCTCGCCTACCTGCGCACGCCGCCCGCCCCACCCGAGCTCGACCCCGAGCAGCGGGAGATGGTCCGTGCCGCCCGAGAGCGCCTCGAGGAGGTCGACTGGGCGCCCGGGCCGGTGGAGAGCGCGCTGGAGGAGCTCCGTCGGGAGCGCGGCTGGAGCCGGGGCAGGCTCTACACGCCCATCCGGGAGGCGGTGGCGGGCCGGGTCTCCCCCCCGCTCCACTACACGCTGGCGCTGCTCCCCAGAGACGAGGCCCTGGCCCGCCTGCGCCGGGCGGCGGGCTGACGGTCGCGCCGGGGGCCGGGTCGGGGACGCCGCGGGCGCCGTCGGCGCCCGGGAAGGGATCTCCCCTCAGGTGGGTCGAAGGCTGCCGCGCATGCCGGCCGCGACGACGTCGATCATGGCCGTCCAGGGGCAGGCGAGCTGGTCGGCGCGTCCGCAGGCGTAGAGTCCGTAGTCGCCCGGTCCCTCGTGCATGACGAAGTAGGTCCAGCTCACGCCGTCGCGCTCGTAGCGATCGATCTCCGAGGCCACCCACCCCACCGGATCCGGGTCCGAGGGCCTGGCCCCGAACTCGCCCACGATTAGAGGGACGTCCCGTCGCCAGCTCCGGGGCGTGGAGCCGGGATAGTCGTCGCCGCCCGGGTAGTTGTGGACGGAGAAGACCACGTCGGAACCGGTCACGTCCGGCACGTCGTTGGGGTCGGTCGCCGCCTCCAGGATGACCAGGTGGCCGGGGTCGATCTCGGCGATGGCGGAGCGCAGCTCCCGGGCCAGCGAGGTCCAGGCGGCCATGGAGGGCGGCGCGGGCTCGTTGAGGACGTCGTAGCCGAGCACGGTGGCGCTGGTGGCGTAGTGGGCGGCCACGTCCCGCCAGAAACGGACCACGGCCTGCTGGTCCTGCCGGCTGTGCCAGAAGGTCGCCTGCGTCTCACCGTACCCGGGCGCCTGGTACAGCACCAGGTACATCCAGAGGTGGTCGGCGGCGGCCCAGGCCAGGTGCCGGTCGAGGACCTGGAAGAAGCGCGCACGGTCGGCGCGGTACCAGGCGTAGTCGAGTCCGAAGCGGACGCTGTTGCCACCCCAGAGGGCCACCTGAGCGTAATCGGAGGGGCCGTAATCGATGGCGTGGATGTCGGGGCCGCCGCAGCAGCTCAGGGCCGGCTCGTTGTTGAAGTTGACCCCGCGCAGGCGAAGCACCTGCCCCCGGTAGACGAGGTCACGACCTCGCACGGTGGGCAGCCGGCCGGCGGCGAGGGCGGGCGGCCCGCCACAGGCCCAGAGCGCCGAGCACACGAGGAGCAGGGCCAGGAGGGCCAGGGCCGGCCCTCGGCCTCGGATCCTGGTCGGTGACGGAGCCGTGCTCGACCTCCTCTGCCCTTCTGCAGCCATCCCGCGCCCACGGCCGGAAACCGGGGCGACCGGACGGGGAGGGTAGCAGACCGCCGGCCGGCGGCGCCCGATCCGGTGCTGGAAGGGCCACCCAGCGGCCGGTATCGTGTCCGGACGCAGGGCACCGCCTTGCGTGGCAGGAGAGCACCCGTCGCCGGGGACGGAGGGAGGCACCCATGTTGAGCGCGTACCTCTCGCACCTGGCGCTCGGCTGCCGCGACCTCTCGGCGGCCGACCGCTTCTACCGCGAGATCGTGGGCCTGAGCCCACACGAGCGGGGTCGGGGGTGGCTGCGGCTGGGCTGGGGCCGCGGGGACCACGTGCTGGAGCTCAGGGAGGGGCTGCCCGGCCTCGACCACTTCGGCCTGGAGGTGCGCGAGCCCCGGCAACTGGACGAGCTGGCCGCCCGCCTGGAGCGAGCCGGCGTGCGCACGACCGGGGAGCGACCGCCGGGGGCGCACCCGCCGACGCTGACCTTCGCCGACCCCGAAGGCCACCGGGTCGAGGTGCACGGCCGCGTCGATCGCTCGGGCGAGGTGGTGGCCGACGGCGGGCGACGCCCCATCCGGCTGCACCACCTGACCCTGGTCACCACCGCCATCGTCGACCTGGAGGACTTCTACTGCCGGGTGGTGGGTTTCCGGGTCTCGGACCGGATGGGCGAGATCTTCACCTGGCTCCGCTGCAACCCCGAGCACCACACCCTGGCCGCGGTGGTCGGCGACGCCCCCGGCCTCGACCATCACGCCTACGAGGTCGCCGGCTGGGCCGACTTCAAGACCTGGGGCGACGAGCTGGCGGCGAGAAACGTGCCCCTGATCTGGGGGCCGGGCCGCCACGGGCCGGGCAACAACCTCTTCGTCATGTTCGACGATCCCGAGGGCAACCACGTCGAGCTCTCCGCCGAGATGGAGCGCTTCTACGACGACCGGGCCGAGTACCGACCCCGCACCTGGGCGGTCGGCCCCCGCACCGTCAACCTCTGGGGACCCGTGGCGGACCTGCGACGGATGGGGCCCGGGGGGTGACGGCCGGGGCTACGGGAAGAGCACAGAGGAACGACGAGAAGGCGCGTCTCCCGATCCGGTGTGCCCCGGAAGACTAGTGTGGCGGCCTCGGATCGGGCAGCACCTGTAGGGCTGGGAGACCGAAGCGCGGACTCCGCCAGACGTCCAGGGCAACCTCGGCTTGAAAGAGCCTCACCTGTTGGAGGAAGAGGACTGCCTCGAACTCTCCCGCCCACAGCGGAGAGGACGGGGTCGGATACGGCTCCAGCTTCCCGGGCCGGTACAGGCTCATTCCTGGCCGATCGCCTCCCGATCCAGTTCCACCGCCTCCAGCCTAGCATCGAAGCGCCGGCCGGTCGACCGCGTGTACTCGGCGAAGAGTCTCTCCAACTGTTCCAGGGTCCGGTGGCCGAGGCGGAAGACCCCGGCCTCGTCCACCACCAGGAGGTCCGTCTCCCGTCCGACGCCCGGGGCCACCTCGGCCTGACGTTTGGCCGCGTAGGCGCGAAAGACGGTCCGGTGAAGGTCCTGGCTGGTGGCGTGCCGGAACCCGATCATGGCCTGGAGCGCGTGCAGGGCTCCGCTGCCGATGGCGGCGTAGCCGATGACGTCGTGAGTGTCGCAGCGGCCGCCGGGGTTGGTCACCGTGAACAGGTGAGAGCCGGAACGGTCCACCCCCACCAGCAGGACCTCGACCCCGAGATCGAACTGGCACAGCTGCTGATCGATCGCGCCCACGAGCTGGGGGAGGAGTCTCTGATGGCTGTCGTAGTAGGTCTGGAGGCTCAATCCGCGCGGCAGCAGGAGCGCGGCCTCCGCCCGGGCAAGGCGGACCTCGGCGTAGGTCCGGGCGAGGCGGGAGGCAAGGTCGCCGACCGAGTCGGACGGGCCGGAGTTGGAGGTCGCGACGTCACCCAGCAGCTTTGAGCCGGTGAGGGCATCGCCGGCGATCAGGCCGACCGCGGTGAGCCCCAGCCTGGTGACCTTGGGGGCGCTGTGGTCGAACTCGATCAGCCCGCCCAGGGTCACCATGCGATCCGAGGCCACCACCGCAGCGCTACAGGGCCGGCCGGCGTCCTGCGCGCAGAGAGCTCCCAGGCAGATGGTCATGGGATCCAATAGTCTGGCACCGGCGTCCGCCCCGGGCGGCGTGTCCGGGACGCGGCGGCCCGATCCCCACGCCGGACTCCGGCAACTCGAGGTCAGTTAGGACTTGGCAGGCCCCACAGGTGCAGGGGGCCGACGACCTCGAAGTCTCGATCGAGCGTCGCGAGGTGCAGTGCGGTGCCGGTCAGCTTCTGAACGTGAAGGGCGAGGGCGAGAACACAGGCATCGTGCGGCCGCAGGCCCCATTCGCACATCGCGTCCCGGGCGGCCGTCAGCAGGGAACGGGTGAGACGCATCTCACTCGTCCGCAGCGCACGGAGCTGAAACTCGAGGAGCCGCTCGTACGCGCCCACGACGAAACGGCGGCGTCCCTCTATGGCCCCCG
>JAJPKS010000391.1 GCA_021323605.1 Bacillota bacterium
ACCTCCCCAGTGGCCGGCTCGGGCCGCACGGCCGGCCGCCGGGGGCGGGAGTCCGGTTGGCATCCGCCCCGGTCCCGGGTCGACGCCGCCCCGGCCTCCCGGACCCGACGTTCACGACGGGCGTCATCGCCACCGCCGGCCGGGGCTATGCTCGACGGTGGGCGGTCCGGCGGGACCACGTCCGGCGCGACGTGACCGCGACGGCCGCGCACCGCCCGTCCACACCCCGGAGGAGCCATGCTCGGCCGCTCGGCGCACGTCGACACCTTCACCCGGGACCACCTCCCCCCTCCCGAGACCTGGCCCGAGCTGATCTTCACCCTCCCCGAGCTGCGGTACCCCGAGGTGCTCAACTGCGCCGACGCCCTGCTCGACCGGTGGGTGGAGTCCGGGCAGGGCGACCGGCCGTGCCTGGTCACGGAGGGCGAGACCTGGTCCTACGCCAGGGTGTGGGCGTGCGCCAACCAGGTCGCCCACCTCCTGGTCGAGGACCTCGGCCTGGTGCCCGGCAACCGCGTCCTGCTGCGCGGACCCAACCACCCCTGGCTGATCGCCTGCTGGTTCGCCGTGCTGAAAGCGGGCGGAGTGGTGGTGACCACTGTGCCCATGCTCCGCGCCGGCGAGCTGCGCACCATCGGGGAGATGGCCGCGCCGGCGGTGGCGCTCTGCGACGCTCGCCACCTCGACGACCTGGAGGCGGCCGCCATCCCCGGCGCGACCGTCGTGCCCTACGGCGGCGGGGGCATGGACGACCTGGCGCGGCGGGCGGCCCGCCTGCCCGAGTGGTTCCCGAACGTGCGCACGGCGGCGACCGACGTCTGCATGCTGGCCTTCACCTCCGGCACCACCGGACGGCCGAAGGCGACCATGCACTTCCACCGTGACGTCCTGGCGATCGCGGACACGTTTTCGCGGCGCGTGCTCCGGCCCGGGCCGGGCGACCTCTTCACCGGCAGCCCCCCGCTCGGCTTCACCTTCGGGCTGGGCGGGCTCCTGGTCTTCCCCATGCGGGCCGGGGCCGCCACCCTGCTGCTGGAACGGGCCGGCCCCGAGCAGCTGCTGGAGGCGATCCGCCGCCATCCGGTGACCACGCTCTTCACCGCCCCGACCGCGATCCGGGCCATGCTGCCCATGCTCGAGGAGGGAGGCGTGGGCCGCCTGCGCAGCTGCGTCACGGCCGGGGAGACGCTGCCCGCCGCGACCTGGACCGCCTTCCACGACCGCACCGGCATCCGCATCATCGACGGGCTGGGCTCGACCGAGATGCTGCACATCTTCGTGGCCAGCCCTCCCGAGGAGACCCGGCCGGGGCTGACCGGTCGCGTGGTGCCGGGGTACGTGGCCGAGGTCCAGGACGAGGAGGGCCGCCCTCTGCCCGACGGCGAGGAGGGATACCTCGCGGTCAAGGGGCCGACCGGCTGCCGCTACCTGCGCGGCGACCGGCAGGGGGAGTACGTGCGGCGTGGCTGGAACCTCACCGGGGACGTGTACGTCCGCGAGCCCGACGGCTTCTTCCGCTATCGCGCCCGCGCCGACGACATGATCATCTCCGCCGGCTACAACATCGCCGGCCCGGAGGTGGAGGAGGCGCTGCTCCGGCACCCGGACGTGGCCGAGGCGGCGGTGGTCGGCCTGCCCGACGAGGAGCGCGGCATGGTGGTCGCCGCCTACGTCGTGCTCCGTCCGGGCCGACCGCGCACCCCGGACCGGGCCCGCGCCCTCCAGGACTTCGTCAAGGCCGAGATCGCGCCCTACAAGTACCCGCGCCGGCTGGAGTTCGTGGACGAGCTGCCGCGCAGCCCCACCGGCAAGCTGCAGCGCTTCCGCCTCCGGCACCAGGGTTCGGGATGAGGGGCTCGGGCCCCTTGCCCGGCTGCCGTCCTTCGATCGCAATTGGGCAGGGGGACCGGGGCGCTCGCGCCGGATTCCTCGACGGCGCGGGCGGCCGGGTGGGCGAGCGGATCAGCGCTCCGCCCTCCGCCCCCGCCAGGCCCGGATGTCGTTCGCGTGCAGCGCGTAGTGACCGTAGGTGTCGAGGCGAAGGCGGCGGCGAACGCGCGTCTCCGAGCGCAGCTGCTCGGTGGGCGCCGAACGGATGAAGTCCACCAGCCGGCGATGGGTCTCGTCCAGCCGGCGCCGTACCTCTTCCAGGGAGAGCGCCCGCCACCGCTCCGCCATCCGGGTGTTGAAGGCGTCGATCCCGCCCTGGGCGGCGTAGCGCGGGGGCGTGCCTCCGGCCGCGATCACGGGCAGATACCTCAGCGCCTCTTCCTCCCAGACGCTCACGTGGGCCATGACGTCCTTCACCGACCACTCCCCCACCGCGCCCGGCTCCAGCAGCGCCTCGTCCGGCAGCCCCGCGTAGGACTCCGTGAACGCCGACCACGCCCGATCGAGCCTTCTCAACAGCCTCTCCGCCTGTGGATCCATGTCTCGAACCTCATCCGTGGGCGGTGACGACCCGGCGGGCCCATCGCCCGGCGATGCGGGCGACACGACCGCGCCGGCGACCCGATACGACCCCAACCCGCCGGCGGGGTCGCGGCGCCGCCATCCTCCTGTTCATGGGAGCGGGATGGAGGTCCCGGAGGCAAATCCCCACCGCCCGGGCCCGGCTCCCCGACCCGTCGGACGCCGGGCGATGGGCAGGCGGGGCGCACCGCCCTTCGCTTCGGAGGAGCGACACGGGAACCGGGTCGGGTTCGGAGGCGACAGCGCCCCTCCGGAAGGCACATGCTGGAATGGATGCCCGGCGTGGCGAGGCGCGACGCCGGCCCGGTCGCCTCGCGCCGTCGGCATCCGAGCATGG
>JAJPKS010000375.1 GCA_021323605.1 Bacillota bacterium
AGCGTCCGCTCGCAGACGGCGATCCCCTGGCGCAGGTGGTCCTGGTGCCCCAGGATCGTGTTGACCAGGCACAACGCGCGGACGGCGCCCGCGTCGTGGGCCCGCTTGCGCTCCTCGGCCTGGGCCTTCCCCAGTCGCGTGCCGGCCTCGGCCAGGTGCGACCGGGCGCCGACCAAGGCCGCGCCGACGGCCAGGAGGCCTCCCAGCGTCGCGGCGAAGAGGGGCCCCGACGTCAGCAGCCGCGGGTGGCGGCGGAGGAACTTCCGGACCCGATCCACCCGGCTCAATTCCGGGGCATACTTCAGCGGGCGGTCGTCCAGGAAGCGGCGCAGGTCGTCGGCCAGCTGGTCGCCCTGCTGATAGCGCCGGGCGGGATCGGGGTCCAGGCACTTGCGGACGATGCTCTCCAGGCCCCACGGGATATCCCGCCGGACCCGGCGCAAGGACGGGGCGCTGCGGCAGCGCTCGACCGCCATCGCCTCGATCTGGGTCGTGACGGCCGAATAGCTCCCGCCCTGTTCGAACAGGCGTTCGCCGGTGACCATCTCGGCCAGGACCAGGCCGAGCGAGTACAGGTCGGACCGGCGGTCGACGCCCCGGATCAGGTCGGTGGTGCGGTGCAGGAGGGCGGCGAGGTGCTCGGGGGCCGCGTAGGCCACCGTCCCGCCGAGGATGGCCAGGGTGTTGTCGGAGGCGATCTCCTGGGCCACGTTGAAGTCCAGCAGCAGCGGCTGGCCCTCGGCGCTGAGCAGGATGTTCGACGGCTTGATGTCCCGATGGAGGATCCCCCGCTGATGGGCGTGATGGAGGCCCTCGGCCAATTGGGCCGCGATCCACGCGACGGCCTTGTCGTAGGTGAGCCCGCGCCAGAGGACCAGGGGGGTCTGCGCGTCTCGCGTGGGTTCAGGGGTGGCCGGCACGGTCCCCCCTCCGGCCTCGGTTCGTTCGTGGCCCGCCGGGAGCATCGGGGAGCCGACCGCCTCGAGGGCCTCGGCCACTTGCCCACCCTGGGTCGGTGGCGCCGGCCCGTCCCAGAGCCGTTCGAGGACGCTGGCGAGGGTGGCCCCGCCGAAGTAGGGCATGCAGACCGCGCGGAGCCCCGCCTCCTGGTCCTCGTGCACGGAGAAGATCGGCACGATGTTGGTGTGCTGCAACCGGGCGAGGGTCTGGTGCTCGGTCCCCTCGGTGGCGGAGACCTTCAGGACGACCGGGCGGCAGGCCAGGTCGCGCTGCTCGGCGAGATACACGCTGGCGAAGGCCCCGCGCCCCAGTGGATGGCGGAGTCGGAAGCCGAAGAGTTCCTCCCCCTGGGCGGCGAGTCGCGCCAGGAGGTCGCCGACCCGTTGGCTCTCCCCCATCGTGCGGAGGAGGTCCTGGTGCCGCGGCGGGCCGCCCGGCGCGCGGGCCGGCTCGGGGCCGCATTCCCCGCCGTTGGCCGGGCGAGGCGGTTCGCCCGGCCCCCGTCGCAGGAAGAACTCCGCGACGCGCCGGCTCGCCACGCCGGTGTCGGTCGCGGGATCGGTCGGCCTCCGCTCGAGATCGCGCTCCGGCGGAGCGGGGGCCCTCCTCAAGCGGAACGTCTGCGGCCCGCCCGAGCGGTCGCGCCGATGGGTCCGGGCCTCGGGAGGGCCGGACTCGCGGGGCTTGATATTCAAGGTCCGTGGTGCATCGCCCGCCCCCGGTCGCTCGCTCATGCGTCGCCCCTCCCGATCCCGACGCCATGAGGGGGCCGACGCCGTAACAGGGACGTCCTGGCGAGCCCCCGCCCCCCCCCGCGGCGATCGACCCGAACGGCGAGCCCTCGACAGCGGACGTAGGCCCCCACGGCCAGGCCGGTGAAGCCGAGGATGAGGACACGGGCCCGCTCCCAATCGGTCCGGGGGAGTTCCTCCCGGCTCGTCGGGTTCGCCTGGGGGCGGGGATCGCTGGCATCCGGCTCGCTGGGGGGGGCGGTCATCCCGCCGCGCCCCGTTCGCGGGGAGGAGGGCTCGGCGGGCGACTCGCCGCGGGGCGCGGGAGCGGCAGGCCGCAGGCGCAGGAGGGGGGCCAGGGGCGCGGGAGGGCGCGCCTCGCCCTCCTCTTCGCTCCCGGCCGTCGCTCCGATCTCCCGGGGGGATGCGGCGGCGGCTCCACGTTCCCCGACATCCGTCATCGGTCCCTCGGCCTCCTCGGGCCCGGCCGGTGATGCAACGGCCTCCTCGCCGGGCCCGAGGGAGGATAAGGAGGTCACCACCATGATCAATCCGGTGGCCAGCGAAGACGGAGGGAGGGCCGCATCATATTGAGCGAGCTGGGTCGCGCCCGCCGGGGTGCCCTCCGTGCCGATCACGCCGCCGATCGAGGGGGTGCCCAGGGCGGCCGGGCTGAGGGGGGACGCGGCGACGGGGGCCGGGCCGCCCTGGAGCTGGGGCGGGATCGCGATGGCCAGCACGGCCGGGGCGGCCGCGCTCGTCGAGGGATCGGTGCCGCTCGATGGGGGAGGACCGGCGGGGGACGAATCCGTCACCGGAGGCGATCCCTCCGGCGGCGGGGAGACCGGGGGCGTCGTCACCGGCGGCGGGGAGACCGGGGGCGTCGTCACCGGCGGCGGTGGCGGCGCGGAGGTGGGGGGGGCGGCGCCGTCGAGCTGGATCGCGACCGCGGGCGCCGGGCCCGTGAGCAGCGGCGGCGCGTTGTCGTTCTGCGTGATGAACTTCACGGACACCGTGTAGGTGAGGTCGGCGGCCTGCGTCGCTCTCCAGCCGCTCACCTCCAGCAGATAGGTCCCGGGGTCGAGCGGGCCCTGGAGCACCCTGCCGCCCAGCAGCGAGAAGACCGACGCGGGCTCCCCCGAGGCATCGGTCAACGACAGCGTGACCCCGGCGGGCGGGGGATTCCCGAGCAAGGTGAACGTGTACGTCCGGCCGAGGAGGACCTGGAACTCGTAGACGTCCGCCGTATCCTGCGGCGGGGCCTGGCCGGGATCCCGGCTGGGGGCGCGCGAGATCGTGACCCCGGCCGCCAGCTCGTTCGGGAAGAGGATGCCGAGATCCTGGGGATGCTGGATGTCGTCGTTGGGCTCCTGGTCGACCCACGCCCGAGGGTTCCCTCCGCTGCCGCGCGGGGGGCCGTTGACCGTGAACGGGACCACATAGTCGCCGCTCGGGTCGTTGCCGACGAGCGGATTGCCGCTCAGGTCCGTCACCTCTCCGGTGACGTGCAGCGTGTACTGCCCGTTGGGCAGCCCATCGAGCATGGCGAACGTGGCCAGGTTCGCCCGGCGGTCGAAGGATACGAAACGCGGGAAGTATCTCATCCCCCCGTCGGCCGCCTCGATGTAGAGGCCCGAGGTGTTGCCCGGGTCGGGCACCTGGTAGGTCTGGAAG
>JAJPKS010000253.1 GCA_021323605.1 Bacillota bacterium
CGCCGTGACCTTCTCCATGACGTTCTCGCGTTCGACGATCATTCGCAGGACCTCATCTGGCGCAGGATGCGCAGCGACTTGAGCCGGCGGTCGAGATGGTATTCGAGCTGGGCCTCGAGCGCGCCCTCCACCTCCGCGAGCAACGGAGGCTCGAGACGCAAGCGACGGTAGAGTTCGATGCTACCCGAAGCCACCACCCGCAGGACCTTGAGCGCCTGGATCGGGAGGAGGGGCACGCCGGGCGGCGCGCAGTCCGCGCAGACGAGCCCGCCCGCCGGCGGCGAGAAGGCGGCCGGCGCCTCGGGCAGGGGCCGGTGGCAGGCCACGCAGCGGGCGAGTTCGGGCGCGTACCCCAGAAGGTCGAGAGCGGCCATCATGAAGTAGACGGTGGCGCGCCGGGGTTCCGGCTCCCGAGCCACCTCCTCCAGGCCCCGCACCGTCAGCTCGAACACGCCCTCCAGGGGATGGCGTTCCTCGGTCACGCGGTCGGCCAGCTCCGCGATCACGGCGGCGTGGGCGGTCCGCTCCAGATCGGCCACCAGCCGGGGCCCGGGCAGCCGGACCGCCTGTACGACCACGTCCAGGTCGCGCCCCCGGGCCAGCTGCACGTCGACCGTGCTGAACAGCTCCAGGGTCGCGGCGAGGGAGCGGGTCGAGCGCCGGATGCCCTTGGCGATGGCACCCACCTTGCCGTGGTGTCGGGTCAGCAAGGTGAAGATCCGGTCCGCCTCGCCGTAATCCACCTTGCGCAGGACGACCGCCGTGTCGCGGTAGCTAGCGGCCGTCCTCGCTCCCCCCCGTCACCCGGTTCCGCTCGCGGTCGGGGGCCCGCACGCCGGGCGAGGCCAGGCCCGCCTCCTGCAACACCGCCCGGGGCCAGGGACGCTCGGATCGAAGGCGCACCCTCGTGATCCGCCGGCCGTTCACCCCCTCCACCGTCCACTGCACGTCCCCGCTGCGGAAGCTGTCGCCGGCCTCCGGCACCTCGCCCAGGGTGGCGTAGACGAAGCCGCCGACGGAGTCGTAGTCCTCGCTGGCCTCCACCCCCAGCTCCAGCCGCTGGTTGAGCTCGGCCATGGGGTAGCGGGCGTCCACCACCGCCTCGTGGTCGCTCAGGATCTGCACCGGCTCCTCCTCGATGTCGTACTCGTCGCGGATCTCGCCGACGATCTCCTCGAGCAGGTCCTCGAGCGTGACCAGGCCCGCCGTCCCGCCGTACTCGTCCATCACGATCATCATGTGGACCTTCTCCGTCTGCATGACGTGGAGCAGTTCGTCGACCTTCTTGGATTCGGGCGTGTAGCGGATGGGCCGCATCACCCGCTTCAGGTCGAAGTCGTGCGCGCCCTGGGCGAGAGGAAGCAACAGGTCCTTGATGTGGAGCAACCCGACGATGTGGTCCAGGTCTCCCTCGTAGACCGGCATCCTCGTGTGTCGGTAGCGCCGGTAGACCCGGATGATCTCGTCCAGGCTGGCGTCGCGGGGAATGGCCTGGATGTCGGTTCGAGGCACCATCACCTCGCGCACCGACTTGTCCCCGATCCGGATGATCCCGTGGATCATCTCCCGCTCCTCCTCCTCGATCACACCCTGCTCCTCGGACACGTGGAGGAGCGTCATCAGCTCCTCCTCGGTCACGTACGGGGCACGGGCGGCGCGCCCGCCCGTGATGGCGCGGGAGACGAGGGTGATGAACCACAGCACCGGGCGGAGGACCCCGGCCAGGGCGTCGACCGGTCCGGCCGTGAACAGGGCCAGGCGCTCGGCGTTGCGGATGGCCAGGGTCTTGGGCGTGACCTCGGCGAAGATGAGCAGGAAGACGGAGAGCCCGAGCGAGACGACGAGGTCCCCCCAGAACCCCAGCTGCGGGGGCAGGAACCGGAGGCCGAGGAGCGTGGTGGCGAAGGAGGCCAGGATCAGGGCCACGGTGTTGACCACCAGCACCGTGGAGAGGAAGCGGTTGGGGTCGCGCTGGAGCCGTTCCAGGACGGCGGCGGCGTGACTTCCCTCCTCGGCCAGGTGCCGGACGCGCAGCCTCCCCACCGAGGTCATCGCCGTCTCCGTGGCCGACGCGGACGCGGCCACCAGCACGCTGGCGGCGAGGATGATGACCTCGCCCCACGTCTGCGCGTCCATAGGCCAGATCTCCGCGCCGCAGCTAGCGGAAGAGCTCGCTCACGCTGCGGTTCTCGTGCACGCGCACGATCGCCTCGGCCAGCAGCGGAGCGACGCTCAGGACGGTCACCGGCGGACCCTGCTTCTCGGACGGGACCGGAATCGAGTTCGTGACCACCACCTCATCGATGGGCGCCCGGCGCAGACGTTCCACCGCGCCCGGGGTGAAGACGGGATGGGTCGCGGCGATGATGACCCGGCTGGCGCCGTGTTCCCTCAACGCGTCGGCCACCTGGACCACGGTCCCCCCGGTCGTCACCATGTCGTCCACGACCACGCAGTCGCGGCCCTCCACGTCGCCGGCCATGTCCAGGATCTCGGCCGCGTCGTCGTGGGGACGACGCTTGTAGACGAAGACCAGGGGGGCCTTCAGCAGCTTGGCCATGTTCTCGGCCCGCTTGGCGCCACCCGCATCGGGGGCGACCACGGCGCAGCGCCCCAGGGACCGGCCCTGGATGTGGTGGGCCAGGATCTTGTGGGCGGTGAGGTGGTCGGTGGGCACGTCGAAGAACCCCTCGATGGCCTCGGTGTGGAGGTCCATGAGCAGGACCCGGTTGGCCCCGGCCAGGGTGATGAAGTTGGCCATCAGCTTGGCACTGATCGGCTCCCGGGGTTGCGACTTGCGCTCCTTGCGGGCGTAGCCGAAGTAGGGGATCACGGCCGTGATCCGGGCCGCGGAGGCCCGGCGGAGCGCGTCCAGGAGGATGAAGAGCTCCATCAGGCTCTCGTTGACCGGGTGACAGGTGGGCTGGATCACGAACACGTCGTGCCCCCGCATGGAGTCCTGGATCTTGACGTCGATCTCGCCGTCCGCGAAGCGACGGACGCGGGGATCGGTCAGGGGCACCCCGATCTCCTCGGAGATGAGCCGGGCGAGCTCGGGGTTGGCCGTCCCCGCCAGCAGCTTCAGCTCACCCCAGGGAGGGCTCGCCACCTCGGCCAGCTCCACCGCCGGCAACGGTCTCCCGATCATGGGCGGGAGGCGTCCTCGGACCGGGGTCGCCGCCGCATGGCCCGCGCCGGCATGCCCACGGCCACGGCGCCGGGGGGGACGTCTCGGGTGACGACGGCACCGGCGCCGGTCCTGGCCCCGCGCCCCACGCGAACCGGGGCCCGTAGCATCGTGTCCACCCCGATGAAGGCATCGTCCTCGATCACGGTGGGGTTCTTCCTCACCCCATCGTAGTTGGCGGTGATGGTGCCCGCTCCGACGTTCACGTTCTCCCCCACGGTGGCGTCTCCCAGGTAGGAGACGTGCGGGACCCGGGCGCCGCGCCCGATCCGGCTGCGGACCAGCTCGGCGAAGCTGCCGATGTGGACCCCGTCGCCGACCCGGGTGCCCGGCCGCAGCTTGCAGAAGGGCCCGCAGTCGGAGCCGGAGCCGAACTCGACCCCCTCCAGCCACGAGTGCTCGATACGGGAGCCGTCGCCCACCGTCGAGTCGCGGACCTCGGTGAAGGGCCCGATCCGGCACCCCTCCCCGATCACCGTGCGCCCCCGGAGAATGGTGAACGGCTCCAGCACGGTGTCCAGGCCCACGCGCACGCCGGCGTCGACGAAGGTGGTCGACGGGTCGACGACCGTCACCCCGGAGCGCATCAGGTCCTCGAGGATGCGGGCCCGCAGCGAGCGCTCGGCCCGGGCCAGCTCGACCCGATCGTTGACGCCCAGCGCCTCCTCGGGGTCCTCGAGACGGACCACGTGGGTGGGCCGCAGGTGGCGGAAGACGTCCGGGAGGTAGTACTCGCCCGCCCCGTTGTCGGGCCGCAGCCGGCCCAGGGCGTCCACCAGCCGGGGGCCGTCGAAGCAGTACAGGCCCACGTTGATCTCCGGGATCGCCCTCACCTCCGGACCGGCGTCCCGGTGCTCCACGATCCGGTCCAGGCTGCCGTCGGGCCGCCGGATCACCCGGCCGTCGCGCCGGGCGGGATCCTCCACGCTGGCCAGGGTGGCCGGGACCCCGGCCCAGCGGTGGGCCTCCAGGACCCGCAGGATGGTCTGTGGCCGCAACAACGGCATGTCGCCGTTGAGGACGATCACGTCCCCGGCCAGGCGCTCGGGCGGGACCTGGGCCAGGGCGTGACCGGTGCCCAGCGGCTGGGGCTGGACGACCAGGTCGCAGGAGCCGCCGAGGTGGTCCACCACCTCCTGCTGGCCCGGGGCGACGACCACGAGCACATCCGTCACCCCCGCCTCCCGGCAGGCGCCCAACACCCGGTCGATCATGGCCTCTCCCGCCACACGGTGCAGCACCTTCGGGACCCGGGACCGCATGCGGGTGCCGAGACCGGCGGCTAGGATGACGGCCGAGAGTGGTCGGTCACTCAACAGGTGGAACGTGCGGATTATACGTTCAAGGCCCCGCGCACTGGTCCTGATCGGCTCGATCGCGTTCCTGCTCGGGCCGTGGTCCGCGGGCGCCTGCGGAGGCGCCGCCCCCGCCGGCCAGCCGGCCCGCTCCCCCGGGGAGGCGAGCCCCTCTCCGGCCGGCCCGCCGCGCGCGGTGTGGGTGCTGAGCCCGCTCGGGCTCAACGTGCACGCCACGCCGGCCGCTTCCGGCTCCAGGGTGGAGGTTGCGCCCCAGGGGACCCGGCTCGACGTGGTCGGCTCCAGGACCGTCGGCTCGGAGCGGTGGCTGCAGGTGACGGCCGCGGACACCGGCGACCGGGGATGGGTACTGGATCGGCCCGATCTGGTGATCGACCAGCAGGTCTCCCTGCACGTGGACCAGGCCTCGGGCTACTCGCTGCTCTTCCCGAGCGGATGGGCGATCGGGACCTCGGGCGCGACCACGACCTTCACCGGCACCGACGCCAGCATGCTGGTCCAGACCAGCGACGACCCCGGCCGGCTGCTCACCACCCCCATCGCCCCCGGCAAGGAGCTGGAGGAGCGGGGCCCGATCGAGGTCTACGGGGTGACGACCTACCTCACCGTGTACCGCCGCAACGGCGGCGGCTTCGAGTACGACGTCAAGGTCCGGTTCCCGAAGACCGGCGTCGGCTACCTGTTCGAGTTCGAGCAGCGAACGGGCTCGCGTCCCGACACCTCTCTCTTCGAGCAGCTCCTGGACAGCGTGAGCGTGCCCGGGGAGGTGTGAGGCGGCACCCGGCCGAGGCCGGGCCGGTCATCGCCGCTGCAGCTCGCGCTCGAGGATCCGGCGATGGGCGGCCAGCTCCAGCTCGTCGTCCAGCGGCTCCAGTCGGCGACCGAGGGCCCGGGCGATGATCAGGTCGGCGAGGTGCGGGTTCTTGGGCAGGAGGCTGCCGTGCAGGTAGGTGCCGAACAGGTTCCCGGCCACCGCGCCCTCGGTGCCGTCGGCCCCGTTGTTGCCGGACCCCCGCCGCACCACCCCGAGGGGCCGCACGCCCTCGCCCAGGAAGGTCCGGCCGCTGTGGTTCTCGAACCCGACCAGGGTCGGGGGGTCGAGCCCCAGGGCGGGGTCGGCCTCGACCACCGCGTCGCCGATGCACCGTCGGCCGCCGGCCTCGGTGGTGACGTCGAGCAGGCCCACGCCGGGGTACCGCTCCCCTTCCGCCGTCTGGTAGTAGTGGCCCAGCAGCTGGTAGCCGCCGCACACGGCCAGCACCGCGGCGCCGCCGGCGATGGCCCGGGCCAGCGGCTCGGCCTTGTGCTCGACCAGGTCCGCGTAGACCAGGCCCTGCTCACGGTCCTGTCCTCCCCCGAAGAAGAAGAGGTCGACGCCATCCATGCCCCGGGTCTCCCCCTTGCCCAGCTCCAGGACGTCGACCGTCAGCCCTCTCCAGCGGGCCCGCTGGTAGAGCGTGAGCACGTTGCCCCGGTCTCCGTAGATGTTCATCAGGTCCGGGTACAGCCAGCCGATGGTCAGCGTGTCCGCGCCGCGACTCACGTCGCCCAGTATGGCCGGAGCCAGCCCCGACGCACCAGGAGCGCCCGCAGGTCGAGCATGGCGGTGTACGTGCAGAGGACGTAGGCATCGGTCCCCGGCGGGGTGAGCTCCAGCAGCCGCTCCAGAGCCCGCTCCAGGTCGGGCTGCGGCGCCGTGGCCGGGACCTCGGCGTACTTGAGCCGGAGGGCCATGTCGTGGGCGCGTACCCCGGCCGGCACCACCACCTCGGCGCGCCGCGCCAGCAGCTCGAAGTCCACGTCCCAGATCCAGGAGACGTCACGGCCGTCGGCCACCCGGTCGTTGAGCGCGATCAGGAGGTGGCGACCGTTCACGCGCTCGGCCTCGCGCAGGTTCTCGTTGAAGCCGGTGGGGTTCTTGGCCAGCATGATGGTGAGGCGCCGACCCTGGAGCTCGAATCGCTCCTGCCGGCCGAAGGCCGCGCTCACCGTGCGCAGGCGCTCGGCCACGTAGTCCGGCCGGAGGCCCAGGACGCTGCCCACGGCGAAGGCGGCGAGCAGGTTGTAGGCGTTGTAGACGCCGCCCAGTGGCAGCTCGAGCCGGACCCCGGCGGCGGTCAACCGCACCCACTCCAGGCCCTCCAGCTCGATCTCCGTGCCCGCGATGTCCGGCGTGGGACGCCCGAAGTCCCGGTTGGGGCAGGCGTAGACGCCGTCGTGGCCGAGGTAGACGGTCGTGAACTCGAGGCTGGCTCCACAGCGAGGACAGGTCCGGGCATCGGCCGCGTGCGGCAACTCGGGCAGGGCCACGCGAGGATCGTCCAGTCCGTACCAGAGGGGCGGGCTGGCCAGGGCGAGCCCGATCTCGCCCACGCGCGGGTCGTCCGCGTTGAGCACCGCGGTGCCCGACTGGGACAGGCGGTCCAGGGCGGCGTGGATGCGCCGGGCCAGGCTCTCCAGCTCGCCGTAGCGATCGAGCTGGTCGCGGAAGAGGTTGCCGACCAGCACCACGCGGGGTCGGATCTCATCGACCGCGGTCGGGAGGGTGGCCTCGTCGATCTCGAACACGCCCCAGTCGGCGCGCAGCCGGCCGTCGAGGTCGGCGTCGGCGACCGCGGCCGCGGTGGCGCCGTAGATGAGGTTCGAGCCGGTGCGGTTCGCCACCACCCGCGAGGGCAGGCCCTCGAGCAGGCTGGCGATCAACCGGGCGGTCGTCGTCTTGCCGTTGGTACCGGTGACCAGCACCGCGCCCTGGCGCAGGTCGCCGGCCAGGCGGCGCAGGACGTCGGGGTCGATGGCGCGGGCCACGTCCCCGGGGAAGGTCGTGCCCCCTCCGCGACCGCTGGCCCGGGACAGGGTGCGCGTGGCCTTGCCGGCGAGGACCGCGATCGTCCGCCGCATCAGCCCGGCCCCCAGGCGCCCACCGACCGCGCGACCGCGGTCCAGCATCCGCGCAGGCCGGCCGCCGTCCGCTCGGCCCGGCCACGCTCCGGGAAGGCCCGGAAGAAGGCGGAGCCGCTGCCCGTCATCCGCCAGCCATCCCCGAGCATGGCAACGAATTCTGCCAGGCGTGGCTCGACGGCGAGGGCGGCACGGGTGAGCTGGTTGTCGCCCTCGCCCCCGACCCGGTCCCAGGCGGCGTAGACCCGGGCGGTGGAGACCTCGAACCCCGGCCAGGCCAGCGCGTACCACTCGTTCGAGGGACGGACCGGACACAGGCGCTCGCCGCGCCCTCGCGCCACCGCCGCTCCCCCGGCCAGGAAGAAGCCGACGTCGGCACCGAGGTCGGCCGCCACCGCCCTCAGATCGCAGTCGAGCTCGTACAGCCGCCGGAGCGCGCGCAGGGCGGCGGCCGCATCGGAGCTGCCGCCCCCCAGGCCGGCCCCGGCGGGGATGCGCTTGACGAGACGGAACCGCGCCGGTAGGTGACGACCCACCGCCGCCTCCAGCGCCCGCTGCGCGCGCAGCACCAGGTCGTCCTCCCCGACCCCTCCCTCGAGGCTGGTGCGGGGGGCGCGCTCGGCGATCAGGAGGTCGTGGAGCGAGATGGCCTGCATCAGGGTGCGCACCTCGTGCTGGCCGTCGGGACGGCGACCCAGCACCTCCAGCCGGAGGTTGAGCTTGGCGTGGGCCGGGACGACGAGGGACTGGAAGGCGGCCACGGCGCTCGACCGCGCTCAGTCGACCGGACGCAGAGCCGTCCGATAGCGGTCCGCGAGGTGCTGGTAGTGGGCGGCCGTGCGCTCCACCCAGCGCTCGGAGGCGCCGGCCAGCGGCTTCTTCACCACCGCCGGCGCGCCGGCGGCGAGGTGCCCCGCCGGGACCTCGTACCCCTCGGCGAGCACCGAGCCCGCGGCCAGCATGGCCCGGGCCCCCAGCCGGGAGCGTTGCAACATCACCGCCCCGGTGCCGACCACGGCCCCGTCCTCGATCACGCAGCCCTCGACACAGGCACCGTGGCCGATCGTGACCCCCTCGCCGATCACGGTGGGCAGTCCCCGCGCGCAGTGAACCACGACGTTGTCCTGGAGGTTGCTCCCGGCCCCGACGGTGATCGGGGCCACGTCCCCCCGCACCACCACGCCGAACCACAGGCTGGCCCGGGGACCGACCTCGACGTCGCCGATGAGCACGGCGCCGGGAGCCACGAAGGCATCGGGGTGCACGCGGGGGCGCTTGCCCCCGAGCTCGAATTCCGGCATGTGGCCTATAATCCTAGCCTCGTGTTGAATCCCGACCGGTCCATCGCCTCCCGGAGGTCGACCGCTGCCTAACACCTCTTCCGCGAAGAAGCAAGCTCGGCGCAGCGCCCGGCGCGCGATGCGCAACCGCTCCATCAAGTCTGCCGTCAAGACCAGGGTCAACCGATTCCGGCGCGGGCTCGCGCAGGGGGCCGAGGACGTCGACCGGCTGGCCCTCACCGCCATCTCCGCCCTGGACCGCGCCGTCTCCAAAGGCGTGCTTCACCGTAACAACGCGGCCCGGCGCAAGTCCCGGCTGATGAAGCGGCTCAACGCCGCCCGCCGGTCCGAGAACGCGGGAGTCGCCTCCGACCGGTAGCCCCTCCTGAACGAGGAGGGCCGCCCGGATCCTCCCCGGCCCGGGCCGTCACCGGTGGCACCGGCTCACAGGCGGGCCAGCAGTACTTCCAGGCCCAGGACCGGGTCGATCTGTCCCGACTTGACCTCCCACTCGTAGGCCAGGATCGCGCGCAGGCCGGCCTCGAGCCGGTCCCCGTCGACGGTCCGAGAAGCCTCGTACGCCTTCTGGACGACGTAGGCGTGCTGCCGCATCCGCGACTGCACCTCGGCCAGGGTCAGGCCGCGCCGCCGGTACGCCTGCACCTCGAGGACCGTGGCCAGGTGCCGGGCCAGAGCGTAGGCGATGGTCGTCGGCTTCTCTCGCTGGAGCAGGTCCTGAAGCAACCGCCAGGCCTCGGCGTCGGGGCGGGGGAGCAGGTGGTCGGTGAGCCGGAAGATCTCCTCCTGCCGGTTCACGACCAGCAGCTCCTCGACCGTCCGCTGGTCCAGCGGGTGTCCGCCCGCCTGGTAGGCGGCGAGCTTGCGCAGCTCCGAGTCGACGACCCCCAGGTCGGCCCCGGCCGCCCGGCCGAGCGCCGCCGCCACCAGCGGCGGCAACCCGTACTCCCTGGTCCGCGCCCGGATCCAGTCGCCCAGCGCCCGGCCGCGCAAGCGCTGGTACGCCTGGCCCCTGCCGCCGGCCGCGGTCACGGCCCTGGCGAGCTTGCTGCCCGCGGGCAGCCGGCCCGCGACCGTGAGCAGGAGACGCGTGCTCTCCGGGACCTCCGACAGGCCCGGCGCCAGGCCCTCGGCCGCGCGCACGGTGATCCCGCGCACGGCCACCACCCGGTACGGGTCCAGGAACGGCACCTGCAGGACGGCCTCACGCAGCCTGGCCGGTGTCAGCCCGGAGGGGTCCAGGGACTCGTACCCGAACTCCGAGGTCAGACCCTGCCGCCATCGGGCGAGCGTTCGTCGAGCCTCGTCCTCGACCAAGAAGGGCTCGTCGCCGTGCAGCAGCAGGATCTCCCGGCTCGCCACCCGAAGCAGGGTACTGCGCGCCGCCGGCCGGTGGCGGCCTGGCGGCATCCGTCGATGGTTCCATCCGCGTTGAACCAGCGGTCGCGGCGGCCAACGACGACTCACAACGGGACCACGATCGTGCCCTCCTGGCTGGTGCGGCTCACCTCGGAGATGGGCAGTCCCCGTGCCAGCGGGCCCGCCACGTCCGACGCCAGCAGCCGGGAGGGATGCGCGGCCGAGAGCAGGACCGGCGAGAGCGCGCTGCGCCCCTCACCCGGCAGCAGCAGGTCGTCGCATCCCCCCTGGAGCTCGGCCGCAACGGCGGCCTGGGCCTCCAGATCGAGATCGGAGAGGTCGCAGAAGCTGCGCCGGTGTGCGCCCACCACTCGGAACGCCAGGTCGTCGAGGGCGGGCGCGCCCGGTTCGGGGAACAGGATCTGGAAGCTCAGACCGGCGAGACCGAGCTGTTCCCCCGCGTGCACCGTCATCACCCCGGCGCCACGCGTCACCTGCGCCTCCACCACCGCGCGCCAGGCGGTGCCGGGAAGCCCGCCGTCGGGGACGACGACCACCCCGGCCGGGTCACCGAGGCCCGCCAGCCCGCCCACGTGCCCCGGCCCGGGCGCCGTGATGATCAGGGCCGCCAGCTCCCGTCGCCACGGCGGGACGAGGTTCCCGAGCTGCTCCGCCAGGTTGGACGGGCTCGGCCCGCCGTCCGCCAGCACGTACCCGCCGGGCCCGGTCACGAGGACGGCCTGGCCCTGGCCCACGGCCAGCACCGCCACCGACGGCGAAGGCCTGGCCCAGCTCGCCAGCTCCGCCGTGCCGATCAGCGCCGGGACCACCACCCCCACCACCGCCGCCGTCCGCCGCATGGGCCCGGAGGTCCGCCGCGCCGCCAGCGCCGAGCCCAGGGCCACGTAGTAGGCCACGCCGCTCCAGGCCGAGAACCCGGGGACGGGGAGGGCGCCGCCGGGCACCCTGGAGAGAAGGGCGGCGACCTGCTCCAGGTAGGTGAGCAGCCCGACCAGCGGCAGCGCCACCAGGCGCCCGAGGGGGGGAAAGACCGCCAGGGGGACCACCAGCAGGCCCGCCGCCACCATCAACGGGAGGCAGGGCAGCACCGCGGCGTTGGCCAGCGGCGCGATCAGGGGCAGCACGTGGAAGCCGGCCACCGAGAAGGGGACGGTGCCGAGCTGCGCGGCCAAGGTCACGGCCAGCGGTTCCCGGAGCCAGGAGGGCAGCCAGGGCAGCCGGCGCTCGATCCCGGGCGTCAGGACCACGAGCGCGGCGGTGCCGACGAACGAGAGCTGGAACCCGATGTCGAGGACGAGCGCCGGCCGCCAGGCGAGCATGGCCGCGGCGGCGACGGCCAGTGACGTCCACACGTGCGTCGGCCGGCCGAGGTGGGCGCCCAGCAACGCGATGCCGCCCATGACCGCCGCCCGCAACGAGGCCGGGGTGGCGCCGCCCACCAGAGCGTAGAGCGCGATCGAGAGGAGGCCGGGGACGGTGGCCAGCCGGCCCAGCAGCGGACGCAGCGCCCCCATCGCCAGGCGGGTGAACACCGCCACCTTGAGACCGCTGAGCACGAGGAGGTGCACCAGGCCGGTGGCGGTCAGTGCCTGTTTCACGTCGGCCGGGATGCCGGCCCGGATGCCCAGGACCACGCCCACCAGGAGCTGCGCCTGGGGCGCCGGGAGCAGCCGGGCGATCGCTCGCTGGTAATGGTCGCGCAGCTGGGCCGGGATGGCCCCGAGGCTGGTGCCGTGGTGGAGGAGGGTCAAGCGTGCGGCCGTCATCTCGAGCTCGACGCCTCGCTCCTGTAGATAGGCGCGGCGATCGAAGCCCGGCTCGTCGCGCGGCAGCCGGAGCCGCCCCGACACCCGGACCACGTCGCCGACGGTCGCGCCGGGATCGCCACGGAGCTCGACCAGCACCCCGCCCGTCCCGGGCCAGCGCCCGTGGTCGGTCGTCACCTCGGAGGGAGCGACGATCACCTGGTACCAGCTCCCGGACGGCGTCACGTCGTCGGCGACCCGTCCCACGACCACCGCCGCCGAGCCGGCGAGGCGGTGAGCCCACGCCGCCGCCGGGCCCGGGCCGCCCACGGCCTCGGCCCGGACCACGCCCAGCAGCCCGGCGATCAGCGCCAGCCCGACCACGACCGGCCGCACCACCAGCGCCACCACCGTCCCCAGGGCGCAGCCGGCCAGAGCGAGCGCCCCCAGTCCCGAGCTCCCCGGCGCCAGCACCACCGCTGCCGTGACCCCGGCCGACCAGGCCAGGAGACAGACGAGCGCATCGGTCATACGCGGACGTACCCCCGCGCGAGCGCGAAGTCCGCCGGGCTCATGGTGAGCACGGTCACCAGCTCCCGGACGCTGGTGAACCCGCCGTACTGGGTCCGGTAGTCGACCACGGCCCGTGCCAGCTCGGGCGTGAAGCCGGGCACCGTGGCCAGCTCCTGGGCGGTGGCGGTGTTGAGGTCCAGCTTGGCCGCCCGAGTCGATCCCGCCGAGGGCGAGCCCAGGGCTGGCACCTTGACCTGCTGGCCGTCGCGCAGCACCTGGGCCAGGTCCGGGAGGCGGTCCGGGTCGGCGTTCGGGGCCAGACCGCCGGCGGCGGTGATGGCCGCCGACACCCGCTCCCCCCGGGGCAGGCGGTAGAGGCCGGGATGGACGACCGCGCCGGTGACGTCGATCAGGAGGCCGGCCGGCGTGGGCAGGACCGCCGTCTGGTCGATCGGAACCGGCGCCGGCGGGGCCGGGGCCGCGGCCCGCGCCAGCAGAGCCGCCGCGGCCGCCATCCCCGCCAGGGGTGGCGCCATCAGGGGGAGCAACCGCCGCCAGCCGGGGGTGAGGCGGAGCGGAAGACGGGCGAGCGCGGCTCGGACGTACGATTCCAGGTCCATGGCCGCAGGCTAAGCGGCAGCCGGTCGGCCACCAACGATGGCGGTGAAGGACCCAGGCCGGCGAGGGGGGCCAGGGCGACTAAGCTAGGATCGCGCTCACGCATCCGCCGGGACGGCCGGGCCACCCACGCTGGGGCGTGGCCAAGCGGTAAGGCAGCGGACTTTGGATCCGCGACCGAAGGTTCGAATCCTTCCGCCCCAGCCATTTCCCGGCCGCGGGCTCCGCGGACGCCACCGTCCGGTGGCGCCGGCGTTCAACCGGCTGCATCCCTGGGAGCCCGCACACGGCGACCACGGACGGGGGGTGGGAGCGGGTCGCTCACCCGCCCCACCCCCGGGACACGTCCGGCGGCGAACCACCAACCGGGGCTAGGCCGCCTCCTCGTGGCCGGACCCGCGCTCGCGGTTGGGGCGAGGCAGGGCCGGCCACCAGGTGGCCCACCCCAGGTCGAGGGCCAGCGCCGGGACCACGATCGAGCGGACGATGAAGGTGTCGATCAGGACGCCCAGCGCGACCAGGACTCCCATCTCGACCATGAAGACCAGGGGCATCACACCCAGGACCGAGAAGGTGGCGGCGAGGACCACGCCGGCGCTGGTGATGACGCCGCCGGTGCCGCGCAGCCCGGCCAGCACTCCCCGCCGGTGGCCCCGCTCGGCCACCTCCTCGCGCACCCGCGTCATCAGGAAGATGGTGTAGTCGACACCGAGCGCGACCAGGAAGACGAAGACCATCAGGGGCACCGAGTAGTCCATCGCCGCGAAGCCGAACACGTGCTGGAAGAGCAGACTGCCCGCGCCCAGCGAGGCCAGGTAGGAGAGCACGACGGTGGCCAGCAACATCACCGGTGCCACCAGCGACCGCAGCAGAACGACCAGGACGACGAGGATCACGGCCAGCACCAACGGCATGACCAGCTTCATGTCGTCCACGGTCGCGATGCGGCTGTCGAGGTCGGTGGCCGAGTCGCCGCCCACCATCGCGCCCCGGATGGGATGCACGGCGGTCCGGAGCCGCTGCACGGTGGCCTCCGCCCCCGAGGTGGCAGGCGCATCGCGGAGCACGACCGGGACCACCGAGCGGTCGCCCAGCGGGCGGGCGGGCAGGACCTGGGCCACACCCGAGACGTTGCGGGCCGCGGTCTCGACGGCCGTCACGCGGTCGCCGGGGGCCACGATCAGGGCTGGGTCCGACACCCCGGCCGGGTAGTGCCGGGCGAGCATCGACTGACCGACGGCGAAGTCGGGCGTGGTCCGGAAGACCTGGGTCTGGCTGAGGCCGAACCGGGACTGAGCGAGGCCGGCGGCGAGCACGGCCAGCACCAGCGCCGCGCCGGCCCAGACCGGGCGCGGCCGCCGTCCGATCGCCTGCCCGATCCGGCCCCACGGGCCGCGGGCGGCGGACGGCACCGTGCCCGGGCGAGGCGTGGAGGGCCAGAAGATCCACCGCCCGGCCAGGACCAGGATGGCGGGCAGGAGCGTGGTCATGGCGATCAGCGTGGAGACGATGCCGATCGCCCCCGCCGGCCCCAGCGCCCGCGTCGAGCTCATCCGGGCGGCGCCGAGGCAGAGCAGGGAGATGGAGACGGTGGCGGCCGAAGCCGCGATCGCGGGCACCGCCCGTCGCCAGGCGGCGGCCATGGCGGCGTGCCGGTCATGGTGCCGGTGCAGCTCCTCACGATAGCGGGCGATGAGGAGGAGGGCGTAGTCGGTCCCGGCTCCGAAGACCAGCACGGGCAGGACCCCGGTGGTCTCGGAGCTGATCACCATCCCGGTTCTGCTGGCCAGGAGGTAGACGGCGGCGGCGGCCACGGTGTAGCTGAGCGAGGCGGTGAGCAAGGGGAGCAGCCACAGCACCGGGCTCCGGTAGGTGAGCAGCAGGATGACCGTCACCACCGCCATGGTGGCGACGAGGATCATGGTGTCGAGTCCGGCCCAGGCGCCGACGAAGTCGGCCATTTGGCCTGCGGGGCCGGTGACGCTGACCTCGAGCCCGGCTCGCCGGTCGGACGCGATCTGCGATCGCATGGCGGAGACGTCCTGGGTCACCCGGTCGGGTGGAAGGGGGACGTTGACGACCAGCGCCTTGCCATCCTGGGACGGGATCGGCTGGCCCACCGGCAGGCCGCCGGTGAGCTTGGCGAACCGGGAGACGTCGGCCGCCACCCGGGCTCGGTCCGGGGACGTGATGCCGGTCCCGCGCACGTACACCACGGTGGCGTCCGCCGGCTGCGGCCGGGCCTGGTGGGCGAGGATGGAGTAGACCTGCGTCGACTCGGCGGTGCGGGGCAGGTACGACGTCGCGTCGTTGTTCACGACCGCGTAGATCTTCGACGAGAGCGGGCCGGCGGCCGCCATGATCAGCAGCCAGCAGGCGAGCAGCAGCAGGCTGGTGCGGGTTCTCGACAATCCCCTGGCGACGGCCGTCAGCAGGCCGTCATGGCGGGGTCGCCCGGGGTGCGGCCGGCCGGAGCCGGCTCGGGGGGAAAGGACGGACCGGAGCATGGGAACCTCCTCTCTGGACTGGTTCGTGATCCGGCTCCCACGCTATTGCCGGCGATCCGCACCGGGCGTCCGCCCCGGGTTCGAATTCGGGGGCAGCGAGGAGGACCCGGCCGGCCCCGTCTCATACCCGAGGATGATGCGGAGCCCGGCCCCGAACGCATCGGCGCGCTCGCACTAAAGTAAGGCCGGGATGGAGGTCGCGGCTCGCTCCTGGCATCGGCTGCGGACCGCGCCTCCGCTGTTCATCGATGGCGTCATGGCGGTGGCCCTGGCCGTCGCCTCCGGGATCGAGCTCCGCCTCTACGGCGCCGGCCTGAACGCCGCTCCCGGGTTCGACACCCGCACGCCGGTCATCCTCCTGCTCACCCTCCCGCTGGCGGTCAGGCGCCGCCACCCCCTCATCTGTGCGGCGCTCCAGCTGGCGGGCTCGGCGTTGATCCGCGCCCAGCCGCCGTACACGGCGATCTTCGCCCTGCTTTTAGGCGTGTACTCGCTGTGCGTCTACGGACCGATCCCCTGGCTCTCCCTGGCCTGGGTCCTGGTCGGCGCCGCCTCCCTGCAGGCCTTCCTCCCCGGGGTGCGAATGCAGGTGCCGCCATCGGTGGAGCTGCTGCTGGCCGGATTGGTGGCGTGGCTCGGTGGCCAGGCCACGCGCCAGAGGCAGGATCAGGTCCGGATGATCCACGAGCGGGCGCAGCGTCTGGAACGAGAGCGCGACCTGGCGGCCCAGGTGGCCGTGGGGGAGGAGCGGACACGGATCGCGCGAGACCTGCACGACGTCGTCGCCCACAGCGTCAGTCTCATCGTGGTCCAGGCGGGGGCGGCCCGGATGGTGCGAGGACAGCCTCCCAGGGCAGTCGCGGCCCTGCGCCAGGTGGAGGCCAGCGGCAGGCAGGCGCTGGAGGAGCTCCGCCAGCTGGTGGGCCTGCTGGGCAGCGGCCAGGAGTCCGACCCGGGGCCCCAGCCGGGCCTGGCTCAGCTCGAGAAGCTGGCGGCCAGGGTCAGGTCGGCGGGGCTGCCGGTGGAGCTCCGCGTAACCGGCCCGCGGCGGGAGCTACCGCCGGGGCTCGACCTCACCGCCTATCGCATCGTCCAGGAGGCGCTGACGAACACGCTCAAACACGCGCCGGGTGCCTCGGCGGAGGTCCACGTCGACTTCCGCGACGGGGAGCTGGGCATCGAGGTGATCGACACCGGGGGCCGGAGCCAACCCCTGAACGCGCCCTCGGCGGGCCACGGGCTGATCGGGATGAGGGAGCGAGTCGCCGTCTACCACGGGCAGCTGGAGACCGGTCCCCGGGCCGAGGGGGGCTTTGCGGTCCGCGCCCGACTGCCGCTGAAGCCGGCATGAGCGCCGCCGACGAGACCTTGCGCGTGGTCATCGCCGACGACCAGGCCCTGGTCCGAGCCGGCTTTCGTCTGATCCTCGAGGAGGCAGGGGGATTTCAGGTCGTCGGCGAGGCGGCCGACGGGGAAGAGGCCATCGCGGCGGTGCGCCGTCACCGGCCCGACCTGGTGTTGATGGACGTGCGCATGCCCAACCTGGACGGGATCGAGGCCACGCGCAGGATCCTTTCGAGCGGCGCCTCCTGCCGGGTGGTGATCTTGACCACCTTCGACCTGGACGAACACGTCTTCGCGGCCCTGCGGGCCGGAGCCAGCGGCTTTTTGCTGAAGGACGTGTCCCCGGAGCAGCTGGTCGCCTCGCTGCGGATGCTGGCCGCGGGCGAGGCGCTGCTGGCACCGTCGATCACGCGCCGCTTGATCGAGCGCTTCGCGGCGCCCGGCCCGGAGCCGGCGGCCTCACGGGCGCTCTCGACGCTGACCGAACGAGAGCGCGAGGTCCTGGTCCTGATCGCCCGCGGGTTGAGCAACGACGAGCTGGCCGCCAGCCTGCACGTGGGGGAATCCACGGTCAAGACCCACGTCGGACGCGTGCTGGCCAAGCTCGGGCTGCGTGATCGGGTCCAGGCCGTCGTCTTCGCCTACGAGAACGGCCTGGTTCAGCCGGGAAGGGGCTGACCTGCGGCCGACCGCCCGGTC
>JAJPKS010000319.1 GCA_021323605.1 Bacillota bacterium
CCGATCACCACCAGCTCCCGGGGCGGCTCACGTAGCTCCAGGGCGGTGGTGCTGGTCAGGTAACCGGCCTCCGCCAGCCCCGGGATCGGGGGCGCGGCCGGCGAGGCTCCGGTGGCGACGACGAATCGGGAGGCCGTGATCCGCTCCCCGGCGCAGGAGATCGTCTCTCCGTCCGCGAACTCGGCCCACCCCCGGCAGACGGTGAAACCGTAGTCCTCGGCCAGATCGAGGTACTTCTCCGCCCGCAGCCGTTCCACCAGCTCGGCCTTGGCGTCGACGAGTGCGCCCAGGTCGACCCCCTCGGCGCGGGTCGCGACCCCGGGAAAGGGAGGATGTCCGGCCCGGTGGTAGGCCTCGGCCGGGGCCAGCATGGCCTTGGAGGGGATGCAGCCGACGTTGACGCAGGTCCCGCCCACCGCGTTGGCCTCCATCAGCACCACCCGGGCCCCGGCCTCGGTGGCGGTGATGGCGGCGGCGAAGGCGGCCGAGCCCGAGCCGAGCACGACCAGGTCGTAGCTCCCCGACCCCTCCCCCGCCAGCGGCTCGACCCCGTGCCCTTCCTCGACCACCTCCTCGATCGATCGCACCCGGTAGCCGGCCGCCTCGACCGCGGCCACCAGCTCGCGGTCGCCGGCCGCAGCCGGGTCGAAACGGGCCTCCCCTCGGCGCCAGTCGGCCACCACCCGCCGGGCCCCGGCGGCGGTCAGCGCCTCCGTCACCGTCTTCTCGCAGTGGGCGCAGGTCATCCCTTCGATGCGCATCAGCCGGGCCGCCATGGCAACGCCTCCTCGCTTCATCCGGCCAGCCCGCGGCCCTCCGTAGGAGGTAGGGTCGGACCGGTTGTAATATCCTGTTTTCCAGATATGTTACCTGTCGCGCCCACGGTCGACACCACCGCCCTGGCCCGCTTCTTCCGGGTGCTGGGCGACCCCACTCGGCTTCGCATCCTGGAGCTGCTCCAGGGCGGCGAGCGGACGGTGGGCGAGATCGTGGCTGCCGTCGGCCAGCCCCAGCCCCGGGTCAGCACCCACCTCGCCTGCCTCCGTCACTGCGGGTTCGTGACCGCCGAGCGGCGGGGCCGGGAGGTCGTCTACCGGCCCGTCCTGGAAGGGGTGGAGGAGGTCCTGGCCCGGGCGGCGCGAGCCATGGCGCCGGTCGGCGAGCGGCTCGCCACCTGCACCCGGATCGGACCGGAGTGGGTGTGAGGGCCCGGCCGGCGCGGGAGGAGAGGGCCGCGCTCGACGATCAGGGTCGATCGTGGCACGGGCGCCGTCGATGGAGAGGTCAGGCGACGCCGAAGGCGTCGTAGGCGGCGGCCAGGATGCCCGCGTAGCCGGTGCAACGGCAGAGCTGGCCGGAGACCACCTCCTCGATCTCCTCGCGACCGACCAGGCCGCGACTCGGCCAGAGCTCGGCCAGGGCCATCAGGAAGCCGGGCGTGCAGAAGCCGCACTGGAGGCCGTGGTGAACGTGGAAGGCGCGCTGCAGCGGGTGCAGCTCACCGTCCCGGGCCAGGCCTTCCACGGTCGTCACCTCCCGCCCGTCCGCCTGGACGGCGAAGAGGAGGCAGGAGCGGACCGACGCGCCGTCGAGCAGCACCGTGCAGGCCCCGCACACCCCGTGCTCACAGCCCAGGTGGGTGCCGGTCAGCATCGCCCGCTCGCGGATGAAGTCGGCCAGGGTCATCCGTGGCTCGACCTCGGCCGTCACCGGGCGGCCGTTGACGCGAAGCGTGATCGACCTCATGCCCGCACCTCACCGCCGCCGGCGAGCGCACCCAGGGCGCGCCGGGCCAGCACCCCGACCAGGTGCCGGCGGTAGCCGGCCTCGGCGTGGATGTCGCTGGTCGGCTCGGCCCGCCGCACCGCCAACTCGGGCAGCTCGTCGACGGGACCGTCGACGCGATAGCAGCGAGGGGCGGCGCCGAAGACGCCGACCCGCCCCGTGGTCCCGTCCGGCCCAACCCCGGCCACCACCCCTGCGATCGCGAAGTCGAAGGCGCGGCGGCTCACCTCCAGCACCTTCCAGCGCCATCCGGCGGGCGGCCGGAGCCGGAGCCGGAGGGCGAGCTCGTCGGGCTCGAGGCTGGTGGTGAAGGGACCGAGCAGAAGATCCTCCACCGGGACCTCGCGGAGGCCACGCCGGGAGCGGACCTCGAGGGTGGCGTCGAGCACCAGCGCGACCGCGGCGAGTTCGGCCGCCGGATCGGCGTGGCAGATGCTGCCGACCACGGTGCCGCGATTGCGGATCGTGGGGTGCCCGACCAGGCGCAGCGCCTCGGAGACGAGCGGCAACCCCGCTCGCTCGACGGCCCGCTGCCTGGCGACGGCCCCGATCGTGACCTGGCCGCCGGCGATCTCGATCCCGCCCAGCTCGTCCTCGAGCCCGTTGACGTCCACCAGTACCGCCGGCCGGGCGAGCCGGAAGGCGAGCATGGGCACCAGGCTCTGCCCTCCGGCCAGCACCTTGCCCTCCTCGCCCGCCCCGGCCAGGGCCGCCAGGGCCTCGTCGACCGAGGCGGGCGACTCGTACGCGAAGGGCGCCGGCTTCACCTCATCGATCCTCGTACCTCGGCTCGCGCTTCTCGAAGAACGAACGCACCCCCTCCACGTAGTCGTGGGTGCTGCGCAGCATGGCGTAGGCCTTGCGCTCGATCTCCATCGCCGCCCCCAGGTTGGTATCCATGCCGTGGTTGAGCGTCGACTTGAGGGTCGCGAGCGCGAGCGGAGAGTACCGGCAGAGCTCGTCCGCGATCCGAAGGCTCGCCGCCTCCAGCTCGGGAGCGGGCACGACCTCGCAGACGAGGCCGCAGTGCAGGGCTTCCTCCGCGCCCATGCGCCGGCCGCGGAGGATCATCTCCTTGGCCCGGGACCAGCCGATCAGGCGGGACAGGCGCTGGCTGCCGCCCGAGCCCGGGATCTGGCCGCGGGTGATCTCGGGCAGCGCGAACTCGGCGCGGTCGCTGCAGACCCGGATGTCGCACATGAGCGCCAGCTCGAAGCCGGCCCCGAAGCAGTAGCCGTCGACCGCGGCGATCACCGGCTGTGGGATCTCCTCGACCGTGGCCAGGTTCTCCCCGAGGTGCGCGAACTCATACGGCTCGCGCTCCAGAAAGCCCCGCATGTCACCGCCGGAGCTGAAGCAGCCACCGGCCCCGGTGACGATGATCACCCGCACCGAGCGGTCGCGCCCGAGGTCGCCGGCGATGTCGCCGATCGTCTGCCGCATCTCCCAGCTGATGGTGTTCCGCTTCTCCGGGCGGTTGAGGGTAAGGCGGACGACGGGGCGGTCCGGCAGCCGTTCCACGACGATGTCCTGGCTCATCTCGCTGTCGCTGTCTCCTGCAACCACTTCCAGATCTTGCTCCCGTGCACGGGCAGCTCCGTGATCTCGACGCCGCGCTCCGAGAGCGCGTCCGCGATCGCGTTGGCGACCGCGGCCGGCGCGCTCATGCTGTTGCCCTCGCCGATGCCCCTGGCGCCGCTGGGCACGAAGGGGGTCTCCCCGTGCCGGTGGTGGATGTGCACCTCCGGGATCTCACGTGCAGTCGGGCACAGGTAGTCCGCGAAGGAGGTCGCGAGCGGCGTGCCGGCGCGGTCGAAGACCAGCTCCTCGTAGAGGGCCCCGCCCACGCCGTGGGCCAGGGCCCCCATCACCTGGCCGTCGGCGAGGAGCGGGTTCAGGATCCGGCCCGAGTCGTGGACCGTCCAGTACCCCCGGATCGCGACCTCGTAGGTCTCCGGGTCGATGTCGACCAGGCAGAGGTCGGCGACCGCTCCGTAGCAGATCGAGGAGTCGACGGTGTCGTCCTGGCCGGGGCTCCGGGCGAGGTGCGAGCTGAAGCTCGCGGTCACGTGGAGCAGGGGTTCCACCCCGGCCGGGAGCGCGCCCGGGTCCCAGTGCGCGAGCCCGGCCACCCGGCGGATCGGAAGGGCGCGATCCGTGCCCCTCACCCGCACGCTGCCGTCGACCAGCTCCAGATCGTCCGGGCTGGCCTCCAGGATCCCGGACGCGATCGCCCTGAGGCGGGCCTTCAGCGCGGCGCAGGCGCGGATGACGGCCGAGGAGGTGATGGGGGCGAAGCGGCTCGAATAGGAGCCGGAGGAGACGTTCCAGGCCTGGGCCGCGGTGTCGACGCCGGCATCCACCCGCACCGACGAGATCGGCACCCCCAGCTCATCGGCCACGATCTGGGCCGCGACCGTCTCGTGGCCCTGGCCCTCGGGCGCGGTCGCGATCCTGAGGCGCACGTTGCCCAGCGGGTCCATGGTCAGCGTCGCGCTCTCCGTGCAGCCCGACTTGCCCAGTCCCCGCGAGCGCTCCTCGGGCGTCCGGGCCAGCTCGATGTAGCCCAGGTTGGTGCCGGAGGGATCGATCACCATGGCCATCCCGACGCCGGCGAGACGGCCCTGGGCGCGCAGGCGGTCACGCTCGGCGACCAGGCCCGGGTAGTCGGCCCGGGCCAGCAGCTCGTCCAGCAGGGCGGGGTAGTCGCCGGGGTCGTAGACGCCGCCCAGGGGGGTCCGGTAGGGCATCTCCGCGGGCGGGACCAGGTTGCGCCGCCGTACCTCGGCCGCATCCAGACCCAGCCTGCGGGCGACCATGTCCACCAGCCGCTCCAGGGTGAAGTAGAGCTGCTGGCCGCCGAAGCCGCGGTTGAGCCCGGTCGGGGGCCGGTTGGTCAGCACCGCCCTGGCCTCCACCGCCAGGTCGCGAATGCGGTAGGCACCGGTCAGGTTCCCGAAGCAGCGATAGAGGGTGGCCGGCTCCGGAGGCCGCAGGTGGGCGCCGACGTCGTCGGTGATCTCGAGCCTGAGCGCGGTCATCCGCCCTTCGGCATCGACGGCGACCTCGGCCCGCGTGACCCGGTCGGTGCCGGCCTGACTCGCGACCAGGTCCTCCCAGCGATCCGCGGTCCAGCGCACGGGGACCCCGGCCAGGCGGCTGGCCAGGGCGACCAGAGGGATGTAGGCGTACACCCCCGACTTGATGCCGAAGCTGCCCCCGATGTCCGGGGGGCAGATGAGCCGGACCCGGTTCTCGGGCAGCCCGAGGCAGGCCGCGATCAGGGGCTGCATCACGAAGGGGCCGTGGAAGTTGCTCCAGACCGTCACCTCCTCCTCGGCGTGACTCCAGTCGGCCAGCACCGCGTAGCACTCGATCGGGGTGGAGCTGTAGCGGGGGAAGCGGAAGGTGGCCCCGACCCGGTGGGCGGCCCGGGCGAAGGCGCCCTCGGGGTCGCCGAACCGGAAGCTCCGCGAGGTCACCACGGGCGCCCCCTCCACCTCCATCTGGACCGGGAGCGGTTCGTACTCGACGCGGACCCGCTCGGCGGCGTCCTCGGCCAGGTAGCGGTCGCGGGCGACCACCACCGCCACCGGCTCGCCGACGTACCGGGCGCGGCCGATCGCCATCGGCCAATACGGTTCGGCGCCGTCGACGCCGACGCTGAAGGGCCGGAGCCATCGCCGGCCGTCCTCGGGGCCGACCACCGCGAGCACCCCCTCGCTCGCGAGCGCCGCCGAGGCGTCGATCGACCTGATCTCGGCGTGGGCGTGCGGGCTGCGGACGAAGGCGACATGGTGGACGTTGGCGACCGGTGCCAGGTCGGCGACGAAGCGGCCCCTGCCGCGCAGCAGCCGCGCATCCTCGAGGCGGGGCACGGGCCGGCCGACGTACCTCACCGGCCCAGCTCCTGTTCACGGCTCAGCTCCTGGTAGTGGCCGGCCAGCAGCTCCCGGCGCAGGACCTTGCCCACCGGGCTCTTCGGGATCTCGCGCACCAGCACCACCCTCCGCGGCCGCTTGTAGGCGGCGAGGCCGGGGTGGCGCCGGGCGTAGTCGAGGACCTCGTCCGGGCTCAGACGGCCCTCGTCGCGGGGCACGACGAAGGCGGTGACCGACTGCCCCCAGCGCTCGTCGGGGAGGCCGCAGACCACCACCTCCGCCACCCCGGGGTGCCGGGCGATCGCGTCCTCGACCTCGATGGGGTAGACGTTCTCGCCGCCGGTGATGATCATGTCGTCCACCCGGCCCTCGACCCAGAGGTCACCCTCGTCGTCCAGCCGGCCCAGGTCGCCGGTGAAGTACCAGCCGTCCCGGATGGCGGCCTCGGTCGCGTCCGGGCGATGGAGGTAACCAGCGAAGGCTTCGTCACCGTCGACCGAGGCGATGATCTCACCCACCTCACCGGGAGCGACCTGCTCGGCCGGACCGACCCGTCGCTCGCGGGCGGGCGCCACGAGCCGGATCCGGGCGTGAAGGCCGGGCCGCCCGGCACAGCCCGGCTTCTCTCGCTGCCGGGGCGAGACGGTGAAGGTGTAGATCTCGGTCGACCCATAGTGATTGACGAAGACCTCGGGATCGAACGCCGCCACGCACTCCTGGACCAACGAGGGCTGCATCGCCGCCCCGGCGTAGGCGAGCCTGCGGCAGGAGGGCAGCGTCATCCCCTCCTTCGCCATTCGCCGGAGGAGGATGTGGTAGGCGGTGGGGACCAGGTACAGGCTCGACACCCGGTGCCGGGCCAGGAGCTCGAGGACCGGTCCGTCACCGATCGCCCCCACCGGGACGTAGAGGCCGTTGACCAGGATCATCGACAGCAGGCACCGAATGCCCATGGTATGGGCGATGGGCATGGCGCCCAGGGTCCGTTCTCCCGGACGGTAACCGCACTGGACGACGTGGGCCACGCTCGCCGCGTACTCCGCCCGGTGCGTGCGCGGCACCCCCTTGGGTAGGCCGGTGGTGCCGGCCGTGTAGAGGATGACGCTGAGCCCGGAGTCGTCGTTCGGCGGCGAGCCGATGGGCTCCACGCCCCGGGCCGCCGCCTCCAGCTCACCCACGTGGAGCGTCAGGCGGGGCGGCCGGTCGAGCCCCTCGACGGCTTCACGGGTGCCGTCATCGTAGAAGAGGGCGATGGCGCCGCTGTCCGCGAGGACGTGACCCAGGTCCCGGGACCGGAAGCGGAAGTTGGCGGGGACGCAGACCGCGCCGGCCAGCTGAACGGCCAGGTACAGCGTGGCCAGCTCCTCTCCGTTCCGCATCGACATCGCGACACGGTCACCGGGTCGCACCCCGTTCCTCCGCAGCCAGCCGGCCACGGTGGCGGCACGACGGCACCATTCGCCGTAGTCGAGGATGCCCTCCTCGTCCGCGATCGCGGGCAGCTCCGGGTACCGGAGCGCGGCGGCTTCAAAGGCCCATCCGATGTGCATCTCACCTATCCCTCCAGGACCCTCCGGACGCCATCATCCGCCCACACCCTCGGATCACGATCATGGCTCAGGACCTGCCCGGTGGGCACCGGCCGATGGACATCCGGGCGGGGTGTCGCCCCGGGCGCCCTCCGGTCCCGACCATCGCCCTGCGCCCGCCTCGTCAACCCCTGCCTCGCTCCGCAGGCCAACCACCATCGCCTGCTCGGTGAAGCGCCGTTCTCATCCCCCGCCCCCCTCCCTACCCTCGCCGGGCATGTCCGCCCTCCCCCTCCCTCCCGACCCCGCCGGCGGGATGGCCGAACGCCACCGCCGCCTCCTCCTCGACCACTCCGACGAGCTCCTGGCCCGGGTGGAGGAACTCCGCCTCGCCGGCCAGTACCTCCTCCCCCCCGGCCTGGCCGAGGCCATCCGCAAGCTCCAGCTCCGGCTCGACCAGACCGCCACCAGGCCCCGCACCCTGCAGGCCGCCCACCAGACGGTGTTCGCCGTCCAGCAGCGCCTGATGGCCGCCAACCCCCGCCACCCCCAGCCGCGGCCCCACCTCGGCCGGGCTCAGGGCACCGCCCGCGTCGCCCGCCTGCCCGGGGATACGACCTGGAAGTTCCTCACCCTTCCCGCCGTCCTCCCCGGCCGGAGCCAGGCCGAATGGCGCGAGCTGGTGGAGGCCACCGTCGAGCGGGCGCTGGACCGCTGGGTGCTGGCCCAGACCCGGGCCATCGCCGCCGCCCGTGCCCGCCGCGGGGCCCGCGCCGCCCTCGCCCGGGCCCGTGCCGCCTGGAGCAACTACTGGGACCTGCGCTGCGAGGCCGAGGTGCTGCTCGGGAGGCCGGGTCCGGCGACGCTCGCGACCCCGCCGCGACCTCTGCACCCGCCGGCGGCGGCGGGAGCGGGAACCGGGCCGCGACCCTCTCAGGCGGTGGGTCCAACCGCCATCTCCGCCCACCCGTGCCCCATAGAATCGTGCCGATGGGACCGGACGAGACGCCCATCCGATCGGGGATGGGCGAGCCCGGCGGGTGACCGGGACAGGAGGCCGCGCCGCCGGTGCCCATCGGCTGAGCTGGGGGGACCTGGGCTACCTGGGCCTCCTCTGGCTGGGCGGCTTCGACCTCCGGGTGACCCTGCTGGCGGTGCCTCCAGTCCTCCCCGCCATCCACCGGGACCTCGGCCTGGACGAGACGACGATCTCCGTCCTCACCGGCCTGCCGACGCTGCTCCTGGCGGTGGCGGCGGTGCCGGGATCGCTCCTGATCGCCCGGCTGGGGGCGCGCCGCGCCCTGCTGACCGGGCTGCTGGCGATCGGCCTGGGCTCGGCCCTGCGCGGGGTGGGCCCGAGCCTCGGGGTCCTGTTCGCGATGACCCTGGTCATGGGAGCGGGGGTGGCGGTGAGCCAGCCCGTGTTCCCCACCCTGGTCAGGGAGTGGTTGCCCTTCCACGTGGCGCTGGCCACGGCCGTGTACTCCAACGGCCTACTCTTCGGCGAGCTGGTGCCGGCCTCGATCACCGGCCCCTGGCTGGCGCCGCTCCTGCGCGGCAGCTGGCCGCTGACCTTCGTGGCCTGGTCGGTGCCCGTCTTCCTGGCCGCGCTCCTCATGCTCTTCTCCACCCCTCACGTCCCTCCTCGTCCCGGGGCCTCCCGGCGCTGGTGGCCGGAGTTCCGGAGCCTCCAGCTCTGGCAGGTCGGGTTGGTCATGGGGCTCGGTTCCGCCGCCTACTTCGGCACCAACACCTTCATCCCCGACTTCGTGCACGCCACCGGCCGGGCGGGGCTGAAGGACGCGGCCCTGACCGCCCTCAACGCCAGCCAGCTCCTGGCCTCCTTCCTCTGCCTCGCCTTCCCCGACCGGCTGGTGGGCCACCGCTGGCCTTTCGTGTTGGCCGGAGCCATGGTGGCCGCGGCGGGCGCGGGCATCGCGCTCACCCCTGGAGCCTGGGTGGTCGGCTGGGCGGGCGTGATCGGGTTCGCCACCGCGCTGGCCCTCGTCCTCACCCTGGCCCTGCCGCCACTGCTGGCCGCCCCCGAGGACGTGCCCCGTTTCAGCGCCGGCATCTTCCTGATCATCTACGGCACGGCCTTCCTGGGGCCGGTGGCGGGCGGCACCGCCTGGGACTCGAGCCACGTGCCGGCGGCGGCGTTCGCAGTGCTGGCCCTGGGCGGGGCCGCCATGGCCGTGCTCGCCGCCGCGACCAGCTACCACAGGACGCCCGAGCCACCTCGCTGAGCGCCGCCGGGCGGCCGTCCGCGCCCGTCCGCGGCGCTACTCTTCGAGGAGACCCCCGTCCGGCCCTCGGACGCCGTGCGGGGACGGGTCCACGTGGGAGGGAACGATGAGACCGCTCGTCGGTGCACTGGTCTGCGCGTTGCTGCTCGGGTGCTCGGGACAGGTGATGGAGGGCGGCACCGGAGCGCCGTCGAGCGCGGCGGAACGCCCGGCACCATCCGGCGCCGGTCTGCGGCTGAGTACGGGGCAGGACACCGGCGGCGGTCTCGCCGCCCTGCCCGACCACTGCCAGGTGCGTCCGGGGCCGCTTCCCGACCCGGCCTGCACCCCTGGGGCCATCGACCCGACGGTCACCGTGAGCGAACTCTGTCCCACCCCTCACACCCGGGCCCGGCGGCCACCCGAGAGCTACACCGGACCGCTGAAGCGCCAGCTGATGGCCCGCTACGGGGAGAGCGGCTCGACCTCGGGCTACGAGCTGGACCACCTGGTCCCCCTGGAGCTGGGAGGCGCCGGCTGGGACGTGCACAACCTCTGGCCGGAGCCAGGGGCCTCTCCCAACGCCAAGGACGCGGTCGAGGACGCGGCCAACCGGGCCGTCTGCTCGGGACGGCTGAGCCTGGCCCGCGCCCAGCGGGAGATCGCCGGCGACTGGATGGCCCTGGGGCGGGAGCTGGGCGTGAGCGGCTGATCCCGGCCACGGCTCCATCCCGCCCGTCGTGGGGACTCCCGGCCCGGGACACGGGCCGGACGATCAGCCCGGGGCTCGAGCCCGGCGCCGGCGGGCCCCGAGCGCCGACCCCAGCAGGGCGAAGGGGAGTGCGGCCAGGGTGCCGCCGTTGAGCCAGGCCGCCACCAGCGTGGGCACCGAGGGCCGGCCCGGCACCAGCGTGATCGCCACCGGCGCCGTCACGCAGGCGGTGATGAAGGCCACCAGGAGGCCGCGGGGCACAGCCGGCGGGGACGCCCGGGCGGCGACCGCACCCCCCGCCAGCGCCTGTACGAGGCAGAACGCGACCGCCGGGCTGGAAAGGAAGCCCGGCGGTCGCAGCCCGACCACCTCGATCAGGTAGAGGGGCCAGAACCCGAGGCCGATCCCGAGCCCGATCAGCGCCTCCCGGACCGGGACCGGGTCCACCGCCTCCCCGGTCCGGCCCAAGAGATGCGCGGCCAGGGGAAAGGCCCACAGGATGGTGGCCACCAGCGCCCCCACCGGGCTGAGGAGCATGGTCAGCGGCCATTCCGCCAGGACGGCGAGGCGGCCCGTGGTCCCCACCAGCAGCATGACCAGGAAGCCGAGCACGACCAGGGCCCCGAGGACGACGCCGACCACGAGGAGCCCGACGAGATCGGCCAGGCGAGGCCGCCCGCTCCACCTCCTCCACGCCAGCCAGGGAGCCGCCGTGGCCGAGATCCACCCCACCACCAGCAGCGCTCCGGCCACGACGTACAGGTCCACCAGCAGATCCGGCAGCGCGGGCCGCAGCCCGGCGAAGTGTCCCCGTCCGGTCAGCTCCAGCACCGGCGCGTCGAGCGAGAGGTTGGGACCCAGCATCAGCCCGGCCGCCAGCCCGAGGGCGACGGCGAACCGGCCGCGGGGCCGGCGGCCCCGGGCCCGGGCGGCGTCGATCGCCCGCCACAGGTCCAGGCCGACCGCGCCTCCGGCCAGACACGACACCGCGAACCCCTCCAGGACCAGCAAGGGCAGAGCGGCCTCGCCTTGGACGGGCACCGCGGTGCGGCCCACCAGACCGACGTTGGCCAGCCCCAGGACGCATCCGGTGGCCAGGGACTCCCAGAAGCCGACCTCGAAGAGCGGACCCGGATCGTCCAGCAGCCGCCGTCGCCACCGGGGGTCGGGGTGAACGGCGAACGGGCCCAACCAGGGCCGCCGGCGCCGCGGCTGCCCCTCCAGGATCCGGCGCAGCGCCCCCGACGGTCCGTCCCACGTCGCCGCCCGGAGGTCGGCGTAGACCTCCCGGGTGCGCAGGACGGAGTTGCGGACCAGGTACACGAGCAGGCCCAGGCCGACGATGCGCCACGGCCAGGCGGCCAGCCAGGCGAGGGAGCTGAAGGCGGTGGGGTGGAGCACACCCGGGAACAGGCCGAAGAGGACGAAGGGGACCAGCACCAGGGCCACGAACGACCACCACATGGCCATCGCCAGGTAGGTGATGCCCACGTCGCCGTTGCCCAGGTGGGCGAGCTCGTGGAACAGGATGGCACGGAAGGCGGCCGGGTCGCGCCGGAAGAGGACCACCAGCCCGCCCGACAGGGCGACGTACCACCTGCGAACGCGACCGAAGGCGACGGCGGTCGGCATCGCCTCCCGGGGATTCCAGAGAAAGGTCGGAGCCCGGGGCAGGCCGGCTTCACGGCACAGCTCGCCCAGGGCCGCCGTCAGTTCCCCGTGGCCGGCGGCCGGGAGCGGGCGCAGGCGGCGGCGACGAACCTTGATCGCCGGGTACATCCACCAGACGACCAGCGCGCCGGCGGCGACCGCGGCCATGGAGAGGACCGACTGGGCGAGGATGGAAGGGACCAGGGCCTCGAGGGCGGGAAAGGCGCTGAGGTTCAGGACCATGGGGGCGTATCCCGCCGCCAGGGTGGCCACGACCAGGAGGCAAAAGCGCAGGGTGGTCCGGGCCGGGAGGGCGAACGGATCGGACGCCGGGTATCTCAACCGTGCCCGGCGGAACGCCGTCCCCTCACGGCCACGGTCCCGGGGCCACCGCCCACCACCCACCGGCTCCCGCACCGTCCCATCTGTGAAGGAAGTGTGCACGAAGGGACAGGCCGGGCTCCCACCGGCCGGCGCTCCTCCGGCGAGGCGGAATAGCCGGCCGGCGGCGGCGGTTGACAACCGCCGAGATGCACGAGCGCGCGCACCCGGACGCCCGGGGCTGCGGCTGGGCCCTCACCCGCTGCCGCGTGATCGACCACGCGCGCCGTGCCGTCTGCGCCTGTCGCGGGTAGAGGCGACCGTCCTCGAGGTCGCTCCGGCGAACCCGGAGCCACCTCCGGTTCCATCTCCCGGCGTACGCATCCCCACCCAGCGACGATCCCCAGCCCGACATGGCCCCTCCTCCTGGCAGGACACCGATCCCCTCCGCCCTCCCGGCCCGCGAGACCGGGTCGGGGGTGCCAGGACGCCCCGGCCCATCACCGCGCCACTACCCTGCCTACCTCGACCTGCGGGGCCGGCTCTGCGTGGTGCTGGGCGGGGGCCAGCCGGCGCTCGACAAGGCGACCGGCCTCCTCGACACCGGGGCCCGCGTCCGGGTGGTGGCGTCCGAACCGGTGCCGGGTCTCCGTTCCCTGGCCTCGGAGGGACGGCTCGAGCTGGTGGAGCGGGACTACGCCGAGGGGGACCTGGCCGGGGCCTGGCTGGCCGTCGACGCCAGCGGAGACCCCGAGATCAACCGGCGCTGCCACCGGGAGGCCGAGGCGGGCCGGGTGCTGCTGAACGTTCTCGACGTCCCCCACCTCTGCCACTTCATCGCCCCGGCGGTGGTCAGGCGGGACCCGCTCCAGATCGCGATCAGCACCGGCGGCGAGAGCCCGTACCTCGCCTCGGCGCTGCGCCTCCGGCTGGAGCGCCTGCTGGGCCCGGAGTGGGGGCCGTTCACCTCCCTGGTGGGGACGGTGCGCCGCCGGCTCCGCCGGCGTCGCGTGCCCGCGGCGGACCAGCGGCGGATCTACCGCGACCTCCTGGCCTCCTCCCTCCGTCGCCTCCTCCGGGAGGGCCGGACGGCTGAGGCCGAGCGACGGGCCGCTGCCCTCGCCTCCGGCCCGAGGTGCGGCCGCGTGGCGCTGGTCGGGGCCGGACCCGGCGACCCCGACCTGCTCACGGCGGCGGCGCGAGAGCTGCTGGCCGGGGCCGACGTGGTCCTCCATGACGCGCTCGTCGACCCGGCGGCGCTGGCCCTCTGCGGCCCCGCCACCCGTCTGGAGAACGTCGGCAAACGCCCGGGCGGGCGCGGGACGAGCCAGGACGCGATCGCACGCCGCATGATCGAGCTGGCCCGGGAGGGGTTGCACGTGGTCCGGCTCAAGGGTGGCGATCCCTTCGTGTTCGGCCGAGGCGGCGAGGAGCTGGCGGCCCTGACCGCGGCCGGGGTCCCGGTGATCGTGGTCCCGGGCATCTCCGCGGCCCTGGCCGCCCCGGCCGCCGCCGGCATCCCGCTGACGTTGCGCGGCGTGGCGGCGTCGTTCGCCGTGGTCAGCGGGCACGGTGGCGACGGCGGAGCCGGCCCCACCAATCTCGAGGCCATCGCGACCGCGGTCGACACGCTGGTGGTGCTGATGCCCGTGGCCGGGCTGAAGTCGCTGGTGGCGAGGCTGACGGCGGTGCTCGGCCCCGAGCGCCCCGCCGCCCTGATCGCCAGCGCCACCCTCCCCGGCCAGCGGGTGGTGCGCGCCCCGCTGGCCGAGATGCCCGCCGCCGCCGCCGGCCTCCGGCCCCCGGCAACCCTGGTGGTCGGGCCGACGGCGGCGCTCCCCACCCCGCTCGACCGGGATCTCGCCCCCGGCTGATCGCCCCGCCGGGCCGCCTGCGATCGGCCGTCGCGCCTCGCGTGGCGGAGAACCGGAAGGTCGATCAGAGGTCGGCCAGCTCGCCCTCCAACCGTTCCAGCAGTCCCTCCAGCCGTCGTTGCCGGCGCCGGCTCAGCTCGTGGTTGGCGGCGAGGGCCAGGAAGCCGGCCAGCTCCTCGAGGTCGTCCACGCCGGCCCTCAACCAGAGCCTGCCGCCATCCCGATGGGCGCCGTGGACCACCCTCTGACAATCCGGGTCGAGCACGTCGAGGGCGCGGAGCAGGTCCAGCTCCGCCTCCGTGACCTCGACCGACAGCTGCGGGCCGTCACCGGCGCGGGGACCGCGCAGGTCCCACGGGCTCCGCTCCCAGCCCCTGACCAACCCGTCATCGCCGCAGTCCGAGCATCGCCACACGACCTCGGTGGGGACCTCGTGACGCACCAGCACCAGGTGACCCGGACAACTTCGGCGGCCGGGCCGCCTCCGGCAGCGCAGTGCGGAGTGGAGGGGATCGCCGGCGGGCACCGAGGTGCCGGCCTGAACGATGGCCCGGAGACGCTCGGCCAGGCGGAACGCCGCCGGATGCCGGACCGGATCGGCCCCGTCGTAGCGCGAGAGATCGGCGACCAGCA
>JAJPKS010000477.1 GCA_021323605.1 Bacillota bacterium
CCGGGCCGCCGGGGCGGGGGCCGGCTGAGCCTTCGGGTCGGCCCCCACGATCCGGCGAGCCCGGTGGCGGTGCGATGGAGGGATGGTGGGGCCGGCCGGGGGTGGCCCGGGGTCCGGCCCACGGGCCGCCTCCCCCTTGCCGGGGCCGCGCCGGCGAGCTCAGTCGTTGGGGCCGTCCACGGGTGGCAACTCCCACCTGGGCCCGGTCTCGGGCGAGTCGAGCCAGACGAACCGGGACGCCATCGGCTCGGACGGTGGCCCGAAGCGCTCCCGGCCCGGGCTGCCCCACTCTTTCAGCATGCGGTACAGCTCTTCGATCAGGTCCCAGAGCGGGCGGGGACCGCCCTGGTGACGATCCCGGCCTCGATCTCCAGGCGCACCCGGGAACCGTCCGCGTGGTCGACGAAGCCCATCCTCCGGCCGGGGAGGAGGCGACGCTCGTAGAGGGCGATGAACCAGAGCATGGCCAGGGGCCAGAGCACCGGCGTGGCCTCGGTCGTGAGCACCGGCAGGAGATCGATCGTCGCCTTCCGGCTCACACCCGGGTCTCGACCAGGGCGAGGGTACGGACTCGGCGCGCATGGTCGGGGGAGCTGTCACCGCGATCCGACGGGGGAGCCACCCGCCGATCCGAGCCTGCCGCCGGGTGCCCGGAGGGCGTCAATGGCCGCTCTCCCGTGCCCCGCAGATCCTCCGTCGGAGGCAAACGGTGACGTTTCGTCGCAATGACGGGCGATGGGCTCGATCCGTAGCCTGGCCCGCCGGAGACAACCGACCACGAGGGCGAGGTGAGGATGATCGAAAGCGCGGAGCGAACGTGTGATCGTCTATCGTTCCTGTCCCTGGAGATCACGGGGCGGTGCCAATTACACTGCGAGCACTGCTATGCCGACTCGGGACCGGGTCGTGGTCATGGCGTGATGCTTGCGCAGGATTGGAGCGCGGTCCTGGGTGAGGCGGCTCTGTTGGGAGTGCAGCGCATCCAGCTCATTGGTGGCGAGCCCACCCTGCATCCCGACCTGCAACCGCTCGTGGAGCGGGCTCTCGGGCTGGGGCTGGAGGTCGAGGTCTTCTCCAACCTGGTCCGTATCCCCCCACGACTGTGGGACCTCTTCGGGCAACCCGGGGTGCGGCTGGCGTGCAGCTACTACTCGACCAGGCCCGACGTGCACGACCGCATCACGCGTCGGCCCGGCAGCCATGCCCGGACCCGGGCGGCCATCGAGGAGGCCATGCGGCGCCGCATCCCGCTGCGGGTGGGCGTGGTCGTGCTCGAACCGGACCAGGACACAGAGGCGGTGCGGGCGGAACTGACCCGGCTCGGCGTGGAGCGGATAGAGATCGACCACGTGCGCCAGGTCGGGCGTGGGGCTCGAGGACGGCCGCCGAGCGTCGAGGATCTATGCGGCTCCTGCGGTGATCGCAAGCTCGCCGTCTCGCCACACGGTGACGTCTGGCCGTGCGTGATGGCTCGCTGGATGACCCTCGGGAACGTGCGCGACCAACGCTTGGGGGAGGTCTACCGGTCCTCGGCCGGGGTGCGCCGCGAGCTGCAGGAGGCCATGAGCGCCAGGCGGCGATGCGTCCCCCACGATGGCGGCTGTGGGGCGCCCGTCTGCTGCATCCCGCCACACCTGCGTTAGATGACCGATCCCACACTGGCCTTGCGAGAGCGGATGGCCCGTGAGCTGGCGGAACGCGGACTGGCCCGCTCGGAACGCTGGCAGCGGGCGTTCCGGAGGGTCCCGCGTCACCGCTTCGTGCCCCGCTTCTACGAAGCGGACGGCACCATGATCGACCTCGAGACGATGGAGAACCCGGAACGGGGCCTGGCCCGCGTCTACCGTGCGGACGAGCCGCTGGTCGTCGGCTGGGACGGGCGCACGGGCAACGCCACCGCCTCCTCGAGCGCGCCGGCGATCATGGCCGCCATGCTCGACCGGCTGGAGCTGGAGCCCGGTCACCGGGTGCTCGAGGTCGGGACCGGCACCGGCTACGGAGCGGCGCTGCTGGCCGAGGTGGCGGGCCCGGATCGGGTCACCACCGTGGACGTCGATCGGCGGCTGGTGGCGGAGGCGCGGGCTCGTCTCGACGCGCTCGGCTACCGGGTGACCGTGGAGTGCGCCGATGGCTTCGGAGGCTGGCCGACCGGAGCGCCCTACGACCGGGTCATCGCCACCTGCATGGCGCCGAGGGTGCCGCGAGCCTGGGTCGAGCAGGCGCCGGGCGGGCTGATCGTGGCTGTGGTCGTGCAGATGATGGCCGTGCTCCGCGTGGGCGCGGACGGCCGGGCGCAGGGACGCTTCAGCCACCACACGATGTGGTTCATGCAGGACCGGCGCCACGCCCCGGCGCAGGTGACGGAGACGGAGGCACGGGCGGCCATGGCCGGAGGACACCGCCGGCGGGCGAGGGTGCCGCTCCGCCAGATCATGGGTGGGGAGATCGTGCCCGCCTTCTGGGACCTCTTCAAGCTGTTCCACCTCCCCTACAGCTTCGAGTTCGCGCCGGCGAAGGGCCAGGTCGGGATCGTGGCCCGAGATGACCGCTCCTGGGTGTTGCTGGAGGACGACGAGGAAGGCGGCTGGGTCACCCAGGGCGGACGACGGCGGCTCTGGGACGAGGCCGAGGGGCTGTACCTTCGCCTGCTCGAGGCGGGCGCGCCGGGCCGCGACCGCTTCGGCCTGACCGTCCGGCCGGACGGCGGCCAGGTGGTCTGGCTGGATCACCCGGAGTCGGGGTACCGCTGGGAGCTGTAGGCCCTGGCCTCCGGTCGGAGGCCGGCGTCAGTCCGGCCCGCCGATCGCCTCGATGGCGCTCAGCCAGGTCTCGGCGAAGGCGGCGGCGTCGACCCGGGTGACGACGGTGGCCGGCCTGCCGGCGGGGTCGGGCTCGAAGACCAGGTTGCCCCCCGGGGTGTGGGCGGGCGTGAGGCGGAGCCGTTCCGTCCCGGCCCCGGGCCAGCCCAGGGCGACGGCGGCGGTGAGGGGGTCCCAGTGGAAGTTGACCAGGTCGTCGGGCAGCCCGTCGTGGGCGGCGGCGAGCGCGGCCAGGCCGGCGTCGGCGGCGTGGGCCTCGGACTGACGGGCGAGGAGCGCCCCCACCGGCCCGGCCGCGCGCAGCCTCGGGAGGTGGGCGCGTCGCAGGTGGACGGCGGCGGCGACCGGTACCGGGACCAGGGTGAGGTCGGCATGGGTGGCGACCAGGCGAGTGGCGAAGGTGTCGCACTGCACGTTCCAGTCCATGTCCGACCGTTGCCGCCGAGTACGCAGTAGCACTCACGCGGCACCCC
>JAJPKS010000200.1 GCA_021323605.1 Bacillota bacterium
AGACGGGCGACCGCCCTTCCGCCGACCGTGATCACGAACTCCTCGCCGTGCTCGGCACGACGCAGCACCTCAGAGATGCGGTTGCGGAGCTCGCGCTGCGGAATGGTTACCATGGCTACATAGTAGCAAAACTTCTACGGACCAGCGGACAGATGCCGATACGCGGCCCCGGTCCTCGCCGGCGTCAGGTTGGTAGCTCCCGTCGCCGGTGAGTGAGCGATAGCCTTGTCAGGCGGCGTCCTCGACAGGTTGCCCTCGCTGGTGTCCCACGAAAGGGCTCTCCATGGGAACCCGTTCCGATGGGTCCTCAGCCCGCCTCGTGGAGTCCCACTGGGCGTGGCCATCGCCGTCTCAGTGGGCTGGTCCACCCTCTCCTCGTCCACCACGTCCGTGGACGCGAACGGGCGACCGGGGGGTCCACTTGTGTCGCTGGTTGGCCCCGAAGGTCACCCGCCACGAGCTCCCTCGACCCGGAGGCGGCACCGCCTGGGGTTGCTCTCCAGGCGGCGTACGTTCCCGTCGGGGGGCGCAGGATCGCCCGTCGCAGGAGGAGTTGCTCGTCAGCGGGGATCTCGTCCAGCACCCGCTTGGCGTCGGGGGCGAGATCCTTCCGGTAGCGGCTCAGGAGATGGCCTCGTCCGGAAAAGCGTCCTCGAAGGGGATGACGTGCCCGGCCCGCACCGCCGCCCGGGCGGCCTCGACCGCGGCTCGCTCCTCCTCGGTCAGCGGCTCGTCATCCCTGGGGGCGGCCATCGGGCGGGCCAGGTCGGGGTCGTGCCCGGACAGCCAGCGGACGATCGCCGCCGCCACGGCGAAGACGATGCCGCCGACGAAGAGCGTGAGCCGACCCGCACCCGTCATCGAGCCAAGCGTACGCACGGTTCGGCCGGACCAATACCACTCACATCCCGCCTACGTGCCGGTCATCCCCGACTGCGGGCGTCTGACGCCTTCTGATCCGCGGCTCGGCTCTCGATGATCCGGCAAACGACCGCCTGCTCACCCTTCCGCCTGGCAGCGTGTGCGTGAGCGCGGACTCGGGCCAGCCACGCGCAGGGCTCTGAGGTCGGCGAGGCTGCGATCGATCTGCCGGATGCGCCGATCGAGCAGGTCGAGCACGCGAGCGCAGGGCTGCGCGCCCTCGCGCTGCAGGTCGATGATCTCCTTGATCTCCGCCAGGCTCAGGCCCAACGCGCTCGCCCGGCGGATGAAGCGGACCAGCGCCACGTCGTGCTCGGTGAACATCCGGTACCCGGCTTCGGTGCGGTCGGCGGGGTCGAGCAGGCCCTTGGCCTCGTAGATCCTGACCGCCTTGGCGCTCACGCCGGCCGCTCGCGCGACCTCACCGACCGTCCACCGCCGCCTCTCGCTCCCCGGCGCTCTAGGCATCGCCCCGCCTCGTGCGACCCCGCCCGACGCCGCCAATGGCGGCGAGGAGCAGGGTGGGGCGGGCGCCGACGGAGTTGACGAAGATGGTGGTGACCGAGACCGCCATCGCCACCATCGCCCAGATCGGGTGGACGAGCCCCGTCGCCGCCAGGGGGATGCCCAGGCCGTTGAACAGGAAGGCCAGGGCGACGTTCTGCTTCACGCGGCGGTAGGCGGTGCGACTGATGCGGTGTGCGGCGAGCACGGTCGTCAGGTCGTCACGCAGGGCGATCACGTCGGCGGACTCGATGGCGATGTCGGTGCCGTGGCCCATGGCGATGCCGACATCGGCCTGCATCAGGGCGGGCGCGTCGTTGATCCCGTCGCCCACCATCGCCACTCGGGAACCCGCGGCCTGGAGCTCGCGGATGAGCTCCGCCTTGCCCCCCGGGGGGTACTGCGCTGTGCACCCGCTCGATACCGAGGTGCGCGGCCACGCTGGCGGCGGCACGGGGGTCGTCACCGGTCACCAGCACGGGCTCGACGCCCATCCGACGCAGCTCCGCCACCACCTGGCCCGCCTCTTGCCGCACTCGGTCGCCGAGTCCGATCGCCCCCAGGGTGCGGCGGTCGGCGGCCACCGCGACCAGGGTGTGTCCGCTCCGGCGCAGCCCCTCCAGTGCGGGCGCGAGAGGGCCGATGTCGACGCCGTGCCCGGCCAGCAAGGCAGGACGCCCGACCAGCACCTCCCGGCCCGCCACCCTGGCCTGCATGCCGAAGCCCGTGATCGACCGCGCTTCCTCCGGCTCGGTGATCGGGAGGCCCCGCCGGGCGGCTTCGGCCACGATCGCCTGCGCCAGCGGGTGCTCGGAGTGCCGCTCGGCGGTGGCCGTCAGCGTGAGCAGAGCCGCCTCGTCTCCCTCCAAAGCGTGGATCGCGCGCACCGTGGGCTTGCCCTCGGTCAGGGTCCCGGTCTTGTCCAGCACCACCCACCGGATCAGGCGCAGGGTCTGGAAGGCCCCTCCGGTGCGCATCGGGACCCCATGATCCGCGGCGTCGCCGGCGCCGCGCACGATCGCCAGCGGAGCGGCGATCCCCACCGCGCAGGGATAGCCCATGACCAGCACCGACAGCGTGGCGAAGACCGCCCGGCGCACGTCCGGCTCGCCCGTCCCCAACCAGGACGCGGCCAGCCACCCGATCAGCGCCAGCGCGGAGATCACGAGCACCGTGGGCGTGTAGACCCGCAGCACGCGGTCGACGAGGTGGAGGATGCCGGGCTTGAGGGCGCGGGCGTCCTCGACCTGCCTCGCGACCCGGGCCAGGAACGTCTCAGAGCCCACCCGGGTGGCTTCGACCAATATGGTGCCGTCGGTATTGACGGAGCCGCTCACCACCTCCTCTCCCACCTCTCGCTCCACTGGGACCGGCTCCCCGGTCACGAGCGACAGGTCCACGGCCGACCGTCCCTCGCGCACGACCCCGTCCACCGGGATGCGCTCACCGGGGAGGACCCGTACCAGATCGCCGGGGCCGAGGTCCTCGACCGCGATCTCGCGCTCGGTCCCGCCCCGCACCACGCGAGCGAGGTTCGGCTGCAGGTCCAGCAGCCGCTTCACCGCCTGGCTGGACCGCGTCTTGACGAGCAGCGACAGCCACTCCGAGAACAGGTGGTAGTTGGTGACCAGCACCGCCACCGCCAAGAACGCCGCGGTGGGATAGCCGGGCAGGCCGGTCAGCCCGATGACCCCGGCGGCGATGCCGGCGAACGCTCCCAGCGCCAGCAGCACGTGTTGATTGAAGATCCCCCGACGCAGTGCCTGGAGCGCCATGCGCAGGATGTGGGTGGCCAGCAGGAGCACGACACCGCCGGCCAGGCCGGCGGCGAGCCAGTCGATCGCCACTGCCGGCAGCGCGCCGGCGACTCGCGCGCCGACTGCGGCGAGTCCGGGAGCGAGGATGGCGAGCATGCCCGTGGCCGCGCGCCGTCGCCCCGCCGGCCGCGAGACGGCGTAGCCGACCGACCCACCACGGCGGCCGAAGCCGGCACCACCACCGGCCACGCTCCCTCCAACCACACCCGCAGCCCGATCACGGCCAGGGAGGCGGCGATCGCGGCCAGGAGCCGCAGGCCCTCGCGGACCAGCTCGGCCTCCTCTTCCTCGAACGGACGGAGCTTCCGCGGGTCAGAGAGCTGGTAGCCGAGGTGCGCAGCGTGCTCAGAATCCGGTCGGGGTCGATGCGGCCAGGGTCGTAGTCGACGAGGGTCTGCTCATGGGTGAGGGACACCGCCACCCTCTCGACGCCTGGCAGCCGGCCCAGGCCCTTCTCGATGGTTCCCGTGCAGAGCGAGCAATGCAGCCCGGCCACCCGGGCCCGGATCCGGGCCCGGTTCGGGGCATCGGCGGGTTCGGCGGCCCACCAGCGCTCCGGTTGGGGAGTGGTTGCGGTGCTCATTGCCTGCCCACGGTCGCGAAGCCGGCCGCCGCCAAGCGATCGGTGATCTCGCTCACCTGGATGCGGGTCGGGTCGTAGACCACCCGCACCTCGCCGGTCGTGAGATCGGATTCGCCTCCCGCACCCCGTCGAGGCGGCGCACGGCGGCCGTCGCCCGCTGGCCACAGCCGGCGCAGTGCAGGCCGCTCACCTTCAGCTGAAGCTGCTTGTCCATCACCGATTACCTCCATGGCCCACCGTACGACCTCGCCCCAGGGGCAAGGTCAAGCTCCCGGCCAGCAGCCGGCAGCTCCCGACCTCTCAGGCCGGCCCAGAGGCTCGCGATTGGGTTCGACTCAGGAGTAGGGGAGCTGGACGATCGACCAGGGATGCCGTCAGGCCAGGTGGTCGCACACGACCGGCCCGGGTGCGCGCCGAGGTCGTCCCGGAGCGAGAGGACCCGCACTCCGGTCGCAGCCCGGGGGGCGGCTCCCTCCTCGGCGCAGCGCTCCGGCGCACGCAGCGCCACCGCCACGTGGGGCACCACCGGCTCCCACGCCTGCGATCGGGCAGAGGGCGGGCCCGCCTCGCCCTTGCCCCGTGGTCGCGGCGAACGGTCCTGCCATCGGCGGTCGGCATGGAGGAGAACCCGCCGGCCCGGAGATCCAGCCCACATCATCCACGCCGGTCGCCCTATCTTGAGAAACTAGAGTTACTCTGGTTACGTGAGCAATCTGGGATGGGCATGGACGAGATGACGAGCGAGGATGTCGAGCGACGGGTGAGGGCGCGGTTCCCCGGCGCCGCCGTGCGCCAGGTCGTGCTCCTGCGCTACGGGGACGACCCGACGGTCGAGCCGGGCGGGATGACGATCCGGATCGTCGTCGACCCGGCGGGCGTGCCCGAGGGTGCGGAGTCCCCGGCGAAGGCCTTCCACCTGGCCCACCGGGCGGAGATCGAGCAGCTAGCCCGGGACCTCCCCGGCCTGGTTCCAGAGGCGACGCGGCTGGAGATCTCCGACGGCGCCAGGTCCCTGTTCCTCGTGCGTCCCGGCGCGGCCGAGGAGCGGGCCGGCGACCTCACCCCGGTGATGGCCCGGCTCGGCCCCACCGATCTGGAGACCCTGGACACGCTGATCAGGGCCGGGGTCGCGAGCAATCGCGCCGAGGCCGTGCGCTGGGCGCTGGGCCGGATCCGCGAGCGGCCCGCGTACGCACAGCTCCGGGAGCGCGTCCGTGAGATCGAGGAGCTGAAGACACAGTTCTGAGTCCGACATCGGGGCGGCGGATGCAGCTGGTCCTCTCATCCCTCCCGCTCCTCCTCCACACACTGGACACACTGGCCGCGGACCGATGAGAGGCTCCTGGCTGCCGTCAGGTCGGCCAGGAGCGGCCATCGGCATGGGGATCATCGAAGTCGCAACTGGTGCACGCGCGGGTCGGAAGGAGGCCGTCCTCAGACCTTGGCGGCCATCGGGCACGGTGGCGTCGATCCGGACTCTATGGGACCACCCCGCCGGCTTTGATTCGGGTCTCCGTTCTCGGCACGCCGGTGCCGTAGCCCCGTGTCGTGGTCTGGGCTCCGGTCAGGTCGATGACCATCGGCGGTGCGGTCAGCCTGAATTCGCGCACGACGGCGTTCGGTCGACGCCATGGCGCCTCGACGTTGCGCACCGCCCGGAAGGTCGGGCCGACCGGCGTTCCCCACCGTCCATTCCTCGGAGGCCGCCGCTGTATGCGCTCAGGCCGGCAAGGACGAGGGCAGCCGCGCCGCCGGCGGGGGAGCGGCCCCGATAACCATATACCCCTACTAGGTATAATCAGGGCATGAGGCCGGGGTACCGGAAGGACAAGGAGGCCCTCCTGGCCCGTCTGCGCCGCATCGAGGGACAGGTGCGCGGGGTCACCCGCATGGTCGCCGAGGAGGAGTACTGCATCGACGTGCTGACCCAGATCAACGCCATCAAGGCGGCCATCGACCAGGTGGGGCTGCTGCTGCTCGAGGACCACGTCAAGACGTGTGTGGTGGACGCCGTCAAGCACGATCGAGAGGAGAAGCTCGATGAGCTGGTCAAGGCGGTCGAGCGCTTCGCCAGGTCCTGAGTCTCCCGGGGCCGGATTCGACGGGCCGGTCTGCCCGGTGGAGGACGGTCTTCCCAGCTGCGAGGCCGGACCCCTGGGCCGGCTCGTCTTCGTGCTGCGGGAGCTGGGAGGCATGGTCGCCGATGTCCGCGTGAGGTGGCGACATGGCGCTTGAGGTGCTGGAGGCGATCGGCTCGAGCCTGCGCATGGCCTTCTTCATGTTCTGGGACACGCTGTGGCCGCTGATCCTCGGCTTCGGGCTGTCGGGCGCGGTGCAGGCGTTCGTCAGGCGCTCGGAGCTGGAGCGGGTGATGGGCGACCATGGCCCCCGGAGCCTGACGGTTGCGTCGCTGTTCGGCGCCGCCTCCTCGTCCTGCTCTTACGCCGCCAGCGCGATGGCCAAGTCCCTTTTCCAAAAAGGCGCCGACTTCACCGCCGCCATGGTGTTCATGCTCGCCTCCACCAATCTGGTCATCGAGCTGGGCCTGGTGCTCTGGATCCTCATCGGCTGGCAGTTCGCGGTCAGCGAGTACGTCGGCGGCGTCATCATGATCGGCCTGCTGGCGCTGGTCGCCCGCTTCTTCTTCCGGCCCCGGCTGCTGGAGGCGGCGCGTCGTCGGCTGCAGGAGGGCTCCCCCTCCACCGGACACGAGCACCACGGCGGGGGCGCTGAGCGGGACGGACGCTGGACCGACCGCCTCCGCTCCAGGGCCGGGTGGGCCGATGCCGCCGCCTACACGATCGCCGACCTGAAGATGCTCCGCAAGGAGATGGTGGCCGGCTACCTGATCGCGGGCTTCATCGCCGTGCTGGTCCCGGCCGAGGTCTGGAGGGTGGTCTTCTTCCAGGGCCACGGGGTGGGCACGTCGGTCGAGAACGCGCTGGTCGGCCCGCTGATCGCGATCCTCAGCTTCGTGTGCTCGATCGGGAACGTGCCCCTGGCGGCCGCCCTCTGGCAGGGCGGGATCAGCTTCGGCGGCGTGGTCAGCTTCATCTTCGCCGATCTGATCACGTTCCCCTTGATCCTGGTCTACCGGAAGTTCTACGGAGGCCGGCTGACGCTGCGGCTGGTGGCCGCCTTCTGGCTGGTGATGGCGTCCGCGGGCCTGGCCACGGAAGGGCTGTTCTCGCTGTTCGGAGCCATCCCGTCCGGCCGCCCCACAGAGGTGGTCGAGCCGCACTTCGCCTGGAACCCCACCACCTTCCTCAACCTCGCCTTCCTGGCCGTCTTCGCCGGCCAGTACTGGCTCTACCGAAGCCGCGAGCGCTTCGGAGGCGGCACCGCTCACGCGATCGACCCCGTGTGCGGGATGCAGGTGGAGAAGGCGAGCGCGCCGGCTCGGGCGGAGCACGACGGCCGGATCTACTACTTCTGCTCGGACCGCTGCCGGGAGCGGTTCGCGGGCAACCCCGAGCGGTTCGCGGGGGACGATCTCGAGCCGGCCAAGGTGCACGTGGTGGAGATGAAACCGAACGGCACGGCGATCGATCCGGTCTGTGGGATGCCCGTGGATCCGGCGAGCGCCCGGCACCGCCTGGAGCACAGGGGCATCACCTACTACTTCTGCGGCCCGGGTTGCCGGCGAGCCTTCGAGAAGGCCCCCGACTCCTTCCCCGAGGAGAACGCCGCCGGCGGGTCGTGAGCGGCGTTCTCACGTCCCGTCCTCGGGCTGGCCGCGACCCTGCCCTGCGACGTGGAGGAAGGGGCGGATCCCCTGTCTACCGGCACCGATGGCGGTCCGGGCCGGGGACCAGGGCCGCTCGGCCGGGTGGTGGCCACCCCCGGGATGCGGCCCTGCGGTCCGGGTTGAGCGACGGGGTCACCGAGCACACGGTGACGCCGGGCGAGCCGGCGGTGGGGCTGGCCGGATGGCGGGTGGAAGCCGCCCGTGGTGATTCAGGCGGCACCGCAGTCCTCCCCTCGTCTTCCTCGACTGCCGGCTCGGGCCGACGAGTGGCGGTCGCTGGTCGCTGCTACCCGCCGCCGGCCCGAAGACGAGCACGAGGAGACCACACTCGCCGCCGGTCTCGATCCCATCGGCGCCGCCAGCACGCCATCAGGGATCACCGGAGCGACGCGTCCAGCTGGCGGACCAGCTCTCCCACCCGCCCACCGCCGCGCGGGGCGACCGGGTAGCGCCTCAGGACGTCCACCACGACCGGATGCACGAGGATCCGCGACCGCGCGATGTGGTCGGCTCCGACGGTGGGATCTCCTCCGGCCGAGAGCTCGAAGGTCCGTGCGGCGTGAGCGGCTGATCCGAGGATGTGTTTGACCTGAGTGGCTTTGGCCAGGGGATGGGGGAACGCCGCACCGGCCCGGCCGCAGGCGCGGCTTCGCTCGCCGCAGCCTGTCCTGCATCGCGGGCTGCCTTTGCCGCCCGGTGTGCCGCCCACGCGTGGTCACGTGGCGTCCTGGTCCGCTCGGCTCCATCTGCGAACGCCTGCGCGGCGTCGATCGAGGCTCGTGGACGCCGATCGTCAGGGCGTTCACGTTCGAAGATCGCCAGCGCAGGGCGGGCGCACGCCACCGCGTAGCCGACGACCTCGCGAAGCTCGGACCGGCTGAGTTGGATGGTCGTGGGGCCATCCACCATGGCGTCATCCTTCGGCACGGGGGCTCGCCGGAGGAGTTGTCGAAATCGCCCGAGCGATCGCCCCACCAGGGGTATTCGACGATCAGCGCGATCTTCCGGCACACGAGACAGCGACGGAGGCGACGGGAGGGCAAGGCAGTCGGCCTCAGACCCAGGGCCGGGCACGACGTTCGGCCGTTGCGTGGCCGGGCCGGCAGCCGGGTGACCCGGTGACCCGGGTCGCGGATCAGGTCGAGGGTGGCCTGGTCGGCCCGGTGGATGTCCTCGTCACCGGAGGCGACCCGGCCCGAGCCAGGACCGGTCGCGCCGGCCGCGCAGCCAGCCGTCCTCGGGACGGCGCCGCCCGGTGGGGGCCGGTTTCAGCTGGAGGTGGCGGGGGCGCTCGCCGGCTGGAGACGCTTCCTCATCAACAGCGCCGAGGCGAGAAGGAACACGGCACCCCCGGCGACGGCACCGATCATGAGGGGACGGCGGTCGCGACGCCGGGACCTGAACCTGGCCACCATC